>CAYPON010000164.1:0-8045 GCA_964412315.1 uncultured Anaerolineae bacterium
GAGCGAGGTGGCGGCGCCCATCTTCCGCGAGGTGGTGGAGAGCTACCTGGGGATCGCGCCGGCCAAAGGGGCAACGCCGTCGCCCAAGCCTCCGTCGCGGTAGAGGGAGGATGCCCTGTTGTAGTGAACCCTGGTAGCCTCCTGTCAGGAATTGACATAAAAGAGGATTTGGTCTATATTCACCGTTGTAAGGTAGCACCCCACTAAAGCGTGATGGGTGTCGGATTTGAAAGAAAAAGGGTTCACTGGCACAATCCGTTTAAGCAAAACAGACGAAGGTGTACAAGCTGAAGATGAGCGCAAATCCGCGGGCCGTTAGGCTGGGCAACATAGGAGATTGGGAGGTGTCGGGATGACCGAAGCTATACAGATATATAAGGTTTTAGCGAAGGATGGCGAGGTCGTGATCACGGGCCTGCCTTACAAGAGAGGCCAATCCGTCGAGATCATCGTGCTTCCTCAACCCACGACACCACCGCCGCGCGCTCGTTTGACCGTGGGTCACTTGCGCCGGTCAGGGTTGATCGGCCTCTGGCAAGATCGCCAAGATATCGGCGACAGTTCGGTCTATGCGCGCCAACTGCGCGAGCAAGCTCAACGGCGTGGAGACATCCAGCATGATTCTACTTGACAGCGACGTTCTGATAGACCTGTTGCGCAAGTATTCGCCAGCGGTGCGGTGGTTCGATGCATTGCCTGAGGACGAAGAGTTGATGGTGTCCGGCTACGTGGTGATGGAGGTGATCCAGGGATGCCAAAACAAGGCGGAACAGGAGAGAGTACAGCACGAAATTGGGGCGTATGGGGTAGTATGGCTTTCGCCAAAGGATTGTGACAGCGCATTGGAAGTGTTTGCGGCCTATCGCCTAAGCCACAATGCAGGGCTGCTGGATGTGCTGATCGGGCAGACCGCAGTAGCTTTGGGCGTACCGCTGCTCACATTCAACCAGAGACACTACAGCTTCATCCCCGGAATACAGACCGCTCAGCCTTACGTCAAGAGTGAGTAAGAGATTTGGTCGAGACAGGAATGCCGTCTAATGACCATCCTTGGGCCAATAGATCAATAATGAATTCGACCGCCAGTCGGGTACCCTTGATGACCGGTTTCCCCACCAGCACTTTCGGGTTGATCGTAATCCGCTCTTCCCAGCTCATGTCCAGCCTCTTGATTGAAAAGGAGGTAGTCGGTGGTGCGACTACCTCGCTGCTTTCAGTTTCCTATCTGCCACCCTTCCCCTTGCCCGGCTTTTCGCTCCCCTGCAAATACTGCGCGAGTTGCTTCGCCCGCGAGAGAGAATCGCGCGGCAAGATAACGGACCAGAAATCCCCACGTTTGAGCCGCGCCCTGGCCAGCGGCCAGCCGAAAATCCCCGCGACGGCGATGATCGCCCCGGCCAGGATTTGCACGTTCATGCCGATGCCGGGCTTGAAGGGCAGCGTCCACCCCAAGATGTCCGGCAATACAAAAAGGTAGCAGGCGATCAGCCCCAGGGCTACGCCGGAGATGAGCACCGCGCCTATCACCCAGTCCGATTCGTCCGCAGCCCAGCCGACCAGCCAGGCCGCCAGGCACCATAAAACCAATTGCACCAGCGGGAAGGGGGTGGCGGTGAAGGCTGTAAAGAGCTGTTTCAGGACCCCCCAAAGGCCGGCGGCGCTCCATTTGTACATATTCAGGTTTAATAGCCACCGGAAGGATTGCCATTGCGCAGGAGCTCCACGGGCCAGGATCAAGCTCTGGGGTTGAGCAACGCCCGTGCTGAGATAGTCCCCCATCAGCCCCCGTCCCAGGATGATGCCGACGATCATGGATAGGATCACGCCCGCGGCAACGAGATAGGCCCCCCGCCTGCGGAAGAGCCAGCCGGCCAGGAAGGGCAATGCCACCTGCAAAGGTGTCAAGGCGAGTATCGGGAAGCCAAAGATGACCAGGCTCTCTTGCAGGCCGCGTGGCTGGCGGCCAGCTTCCCTTGCCCTCTGCCCGCTGGATAGGAACAGGAGAACTGCGCCATAGCCCAAGATAGCCAGGGCCAGCGCGGGCGAATGGTAAAGCAGAGGGAAGATGGATATGGCCACGGTCAGGGTTGCGCCGAGGGCAGGACGCCAGTAAGCGGTCCCCAGGATCGCCAGCAAGATAACGGGCAGCCATTGTGAGCCGTAATAAGGGAAACGGCTCAGGATCACGTAGGCCAGGATCGTCATCCCGGCAGCGGTCAATAGCTTATGTAAAACTGTGGAAAGTGCCTCTTTCGGCCTGCCGGCGACCCCCGCCAGAGGCACAGCTTCGCGGCGCCATCTCCTGGGGCCAGGCGCAGGTCGTGCAGCCTCCTCTGCCAGCGACTCCGCCCGCTTCTTCACTCGCGGTGGCGCGACAGCCTCTTCCACTTCCTCTATTGTCTCCTCAATCTCCTTACGCTCCTCCTCTTCTCTCCCCTCCAGGATTCCCGGCTCCGCCTCGCGTAGCCTGGCCCATTCCGTGCTCCACTGCGCGGCAGCTTCCACCAGCCGCGGGGAAACCGAGAGCCGCCAACGCTCTATCGCCGCCTCCACGGATGGCCGCTTGCTGGCTGAACGCGCCATGGTCAATAACCCCGTCACCGCCAGGTTCTGTGCCGCGCGCTCCTCCTGATTCGCCAGATGTTCTAACAAGGGCAGCAAAGGTTCAACGCGGCTGGATGGAGTCTCCAGGACATGTACAACAACGTTTTGTGTATCACGCTGCAAATCGCCACCCTGAGAGACGAAAGAGGCCAGGACTTGGCAGACTTCTACATCATGGCCTCCCAGCAGCATCAAAGCCACGATGGCCGTCCATTGTCGGGAGGAGCCGCTCTCATTGGCCCAGGCGCGCAGGACATCGAGCACGCTGGCCTTTTCAACACCCCTGGTAGCCAGGGCCAAAGCGACATAGGAGCGCACCCGCGCGCTGGCATCGGCGGCCAGATAACCCAACAGCCCCGCCATTTCCCAGAACTTGTGCCCGCTGGCTTCCAGGGCCAGGGCCAGCGCCTCCCGCACGCGAGGATGGGGATCGTGTGCGAGGTGCCAGAGGTGTGGCAGCAGCTTGGACTCAAAGGAGAGACGATCCATCCCCCAGGCGATTTTCCCCAAAGCCAGGGCTGCCGTCCAGCGCACCCGATAGGCGTGTCGCGGCGCCACCCAGCCGGCTTCCAGCGCCTCATTTCTGGCCCAACTGCCCAGGAGCGAAAGGATTCGGTCCGCTTGTTGGCCTCTGCCCCCCTCCGCAGCCGCCGAGAGGGCCTGCGCTGCCACCGCTCTTGTCGCCTCCGCACGCTGCGTCGCCCAAATCTGCAAGATGGGCAATACGGTGTCCCATTCGCTCCTGGCCAGTTCACCGACCAATTGAGCCAAAGTAGCGCAGGTTTCCCGTCCCGCCTGCGATTCGTCACTGCCTCCCTGGATCACGACCTGGCTGATTTGCGGCAAGGCCCAGATGAGCGGGCGATGGTAGCGGCGCACCGCCTCGGCCAAGATGATCTGGCGGCACTCCAAGCTCCTGAAAACCAAGCTGTCATCGAGATAACGCGCCAACGCTGCATTAAGGCCAGGGATCGTCCTCAAACCCGGCTCCCGCGGACACCAGACCTCCGTGACCAGCCGCTCGTACAGACGCCAGAATTCGCTGGCGGGGAGCTTGCCGAAGAGACAAACGGCGAGCACAAAGTAACGCTCGGCATCATCCAGGCTCCAGTACCATGCCACGATTTCGGCACGCAGGTCCGCAGCGGTCGTGATCGCTTCTAGCAACTCGCGCTCGTCGCGCAGATAGGCGTCTTGTGCCAACTCAGCGAAACGTATCACGCCGCCAGGGGTGCCGATTCGCGCTGCAATCCAGGACAGTTCTCGGCCCGCCATTCGCTCCTGCGCGGCGACAGCTTCTTTGTCCAGGAAGTAGCCTCGCGCCTGAAAACGGGCCAACTCCTGGTTAATTCGCGCCACCAATATTTCGCCCAGTTCGTCCGGGCCGTAGGGATAGCCTGGCCGGAAATCAACGAGGCTGGCGTGGGATGCGTGAGCAAGTGCCCAGGATGCAGCAGGCAAAGCTGAAGTGAGCAGCAGGAAATCGTCATGTTCTCGCGCCGCCGTCTGCATCTCGGACAGGTCTCCACGCAGGCTGTCAGGCGTCACATCATAGGCCAGGATGACCGTTTGCCGGGCGCGGCAGAGGGCTGGCAGGAATTCATGCGGCTCCATATCCGCAGGAGCGCACTGCATAGATGGGCTGCTGATCGCATCGCGGAGTCGCTGCGCCAGATGCCTCGTCAGCGTCTTTTTCCCCACCCCCAGCGGCCCACACAGGATCAAAACGCGCTGTTGCTTGGCAAGGCGCGTCAGGGTTTCCGCCTCGGCTGGAAACAGGGTGCCTCCGCCTTCGACTTCCGTCTTTTCACAGGGGATAAGGCTGCTCGCCGCGATCCTTTCGAAAACGGTGAAATCCACCTGCTGCTCGCCCCGGGCTATGGGAGCAAGGGCTTCCTGTGTGGGCAGACGAGGCTTAACTAGCGCGGCGTCCAGCTTCAACTGGATGGCCTCTTCCTCCGACGCCAGCCTCAGTTGCCCATTCTCCTGCACCCATATCTCACCTTTGCGGTAGGCCAACTCTCGCCGCCCTGCCTGTTCATATTCCACATCGCAGGCAAAGCGGAAAGGCTTCAAGGCGTTATCCTCAATAACTACCATGCCGAGGCGCTGTCCGCCCACTTTGCCCTCCCGGTAGTAGCAAGAGGGCATTGGTTCGCAGTAGCGATGCACGATCTGCTGCACCACATCGTTGTTCACCGTTCCAGGAGGCAGGCTGCTCAGTTCACCGCTTTCTCGCGCCCCGATGACCAGGTAACGCCATTCGCCCCACTCGCTGGGACCGTTGGCCAGAGACATGATGCGCATCGCCAGTTCCGCCTGGCGAGCTTCTCTAAGTCCCTGCGGCGCGATCCCCTGCTCCTGCGGCAGCCTGGGGACATCATCTAGGGATAGCGTTGGCAGAAACCCTACCCCAGGCCGCGGGCCAGCTTCCAGAACCTCCCGAATCTCTTGCGGAGATCCCGTTCCCAATTTTGGCCTCCTCATTTATATGTGGCGGATACCCACACCTCATGAAGCATCATAAAGGATGAAGACGCAAAGCCGCTAAGGTTCATTTTTATGCTTTGCACCCTCCGCGTCTTGGTGATCCCTTTCGAGGTCTGTACAAAGCGATTTTAGCACGATCAACACCTTCCCGCAAATTTGTCACGCCATCCCATCCATGCTATACTCACCTCACTCTAAATATCGCCCTGATGCACGGCTGAAATATCACACCACAGAAACAGAGAATGGCAGAAACAGTCAAGTTCGTTGGCCCGGACCAGGCCTGGCCGATCTTTCTCGCTCGCGATCATCCCACGGCTCGCCTGGCCGCGGAAGAGTTACAGACCTATTTACGGCGTATATCGGATCGCTCTTTGCCGATCATAGAGGTAGCGCCAGGAGGAGAATCGCCCTGCATTGAGACGCTCTATGAGGAAGGGAAAAGCGACGGCTTCGTCCGCCAGGTTTCCGCTGACCGCATCCGGCTCATCGGGCGTTCGCCGCGCGGCTTGCTCTGCGCCGTCTATGATCTGTTGGAAGAGTTGGGCTGCCGTTGGTATTATCCTGGCGAGCAGGGTGAACGCGCGCCAAGACAAAGCGTGGTTGGTTTGCCGCCGGGCGTCAAGGACGAGGAGCCATTCCTGCGCAGTCGTGGCCTGATCCTGGGGCACGAGCAATATCTGAAAGAAGCCAGCGCCTGGATAGATTGGGCGGGCAAGAATCGCCTGAACTACGTTTTTTTCCACCCTTTTCCGCCCAGGTCGTGGGGTGGACGGTACGAGAAAGCGTGGCATAGAATACGCCGGGAAATCACCCCGCAGCTAGGGCGCCGAGGGATGGCCATCGAGTATGGGGGACACCTCCTAACGGACCTTCTGCCCCGAAGGACATTTCTATGGCAGCGAGAGGCTTTCCGCTTCGATGGGCGAAGGCGGACAGCCGACCACAACCTGTGTCCCAGCAGCCTGGCGGCGATGCGCCTCATTCGCCAACGCGCGCGCAAGTTCTTCCTGGCGCATCCTGAAATTGATGTCTTTCACCTCTGGCCGGATGATATTGCAGGCGGCGGCTGGTGCTCATGCCCTTCTTGTGAGCATCTGTCCGCCTCGGATCAGGCGCTGATGGTCACTAACGAGATCGCCGATGTCTTGAGTGAGGTCAATCCCCGCGCGCTGATCTCGTTCCTGGCCTACCATGATACCAGCGTGGCGCCCGCAGCGATCAAGCCGCGCCCCAATGTCGCCCTGCTTTATGCTCCGCGAGAGCGATGTTATGCCCATGCGCTGGATGACACTGAATGTGCGCTCAACAGAAAGTACATGTCGGATTTGAGGAGTCAGGCAGCTTGGTTCAGAGACAGTGGCTGGCCCGAACTCCATGTCTTCGAGTACTACCTGGACGGAATCTTGTTCAAATCCATGGCTCCACCGCTGGCTAATCTGCTCCCGGCTGACCTGCGCGCCTATCGTGACAGCGGTTGTCATCACGTCGGGGCGATCATCACCGCAGATCGGCCCTGGATCACCCCGCCGCTGAACGGCTTTCTGTTCGCCAAACTGGCCTGGAACCCCGATCAGGATGTGGACAACCTGGTGCGCGATTATGCCTCTGGGTATTATGGCGGGCCTGCCGATGTTTTAGCCACCTATCAACAGGAACTCGAGCTGGCTTTCCATCTCCTGTTAGATTTGACGCCAGAGGAAACAGAGCGTAATCTTGTAATACGAAATGTGCTAGACCCGCCGCCGATGGATGCACTCGACTTTATGAATGCGCCGTTGGAGGTCAGAAGGGCCAAGCTAGCTGCCTTGCTGGAGGCTCGCAAGCACCTGACCAAAGCGGGCGCTCACCTGGAGGCGGCCAGCCGACCCGGAGCCGGCTGGAAACCACGAGGCCGCGTTACACGCAACGAGATCCTGAGCCGGGAACAGACATCCTTTCGCCTGGCCAGCTTGCAGTTTGACTTTCTCTACCAACGCCAGCTCGCCTATTGCCTGATGGGAGAAAAGGCACCCCGCCGCCAAATCAAAACTGCCCTGCGCCGGGCCGAAAGTGCTTTGCATGCCATACTCGATTGGGGGAAAAGAGAGCTGCGCCAGGAACGGAAATGGCTGTACCAATTCCAATTGACGCACTCCCTCTGGCGCTTGCATCTCTGGAAGGTGTGCCACGATGCCCTGGCCTGGACTCCGTTGGGGAGGCTAATTTGGCGGTGGCGCGCCCTGGCTGCCAGAAGACACGCTTAGTAGAATAGCCCCTCATGGGCGTTCCCAACGGGCACGTGGCCCTAGGCTACATGGTTGCAGATAGGTTCTCAGTACAAAGGCTAGACTCACGGAGGAGTAAAAATGATGAAATCGGAAACATTCGCAGTGCCTCCAGATAAATTGCGCAAGAGATGCGACCCTTCGATGTTCACCTTTACATCCACAGCGGAACTACCTTATTTGGACGAGATCATCGGCCAGGTGCGTGCGACGCAGGCCCTGGAATTCGGTATAGATATTCCTTCTTACGGGTTCAACATTTATGTGCTAGGCCCCAGCGGCGTGGGCAAAACCACTACGGTCAAACAATTCCTGACGCAAAAGGCCGAGAAGGAGCCTGTACCCGATGACTGGTGCTACATCAATAATTTCACCGACCCTCGCAAGCCCCAAGCTCTGCGCTTGCCGCCGGGCAAAGCCAGCGAGTTACGCAACGACATGGACGAACTGCTGAAACAGATTCGCGCCGAAATCCCACGCGCCTTCGAAAGCGATTATTATTCGCAGCGCCAAAACGAGATGACGCGCGGCCTGCAAGAGGAGCAAAACACCGAACTGGCCAACCTTGAAGCTTATGTGCGCGAGCGCGGTTTTGCTCTTCTTAAGACGCCGATGGGGCTAGTCATCGCTCCCGTCCTCAACGACCAGGCCCTGGCCCCTGAGCAATATGAGCAGTTGCCGCAA
>CAYPON010000165.1:0-8001 GCA_964412315.1 uncultured Anaerolineae bacterium
TCCCGGATGAGGAGCTTTGGCGAACCCACGAGCGGCGGCGGGAGCGGCTGGTGGCTTTTGCGCGGCGCAGGTTGCAGCAGCAGTTGGAAAGCCGGGGCGTGCCCCCTGCCGAGGTGGAAAGCGCGAGCGAAGTCCTGGACCCCGATGCCCTGACCATCGGTTTTGGGCGGCGATTCGCGAGCTATAAGCGGGCGAATTTGATCCTGCGCGATGCGAACCGCCTGGCTCAGATTCTGGACAATAGGGAGCGACCTGTACAGATTATCTTTGCTGGCAAGGCTCATCCGGCTGACAATGACGGCAAAGAGCTTATTCGCCAGATCATTCATCTGGCCCGCGAGGAGAGATTCCGGCGCCGCATCGTGTTCCTGGAGGATTACGACCTGAATCTGGCTCGCTATATGGTGCAGGGGGTGGATGTCTGGCTGAATACACCGCGCCGGCCATGGGAGGCGAGCGGCAGCAGCGGCATGAAGGCCACAGCGAACGGCGCGATCAACCTGAGCATCCTCGATGGCTGGTGGGCCGAAGCGTATGATATTGCCAACGGCTGGGCCATCGGTCGCGGCGAGGATTACCAGGATTATGATTACCAGGATGAAGTGGAGTCTAACGCCCTTTACGACCTGCTGGAGAAGGAGGTCGTGCCCCTTTTCTATCAGCGCGGAGCGGATGGCCTGCCGCGGGGCTGGATTCATCGCATGAAGACGGCCATGCAAGCGATCTGCCCTATCTTTAACAGCCACCGCATGGTGATCGAGTACATAGAGAAGCACTACCTGTCGGCTGCGCGCCGCTACGAGGAACTGAGCAAGGATAAGCTGGCCAAAGCGAAGCAACTGGCGCGATGGAAAGCGCAACTGGCCAAGCATTGGCCCAAGATACGCTTTGTCCATGTCGAGACGGACGGAATAGGCGAGCATCGCGTCGGCAGGGACCTGGAAGTACGTGTCCAGATTTATCTCGGCTCGCTGGATCCGCGAGATATCATCGTACAACTGTATCACGGGCCTCTCGACAGTGGGGGGGAGATCACCGATGGGGGGATTGTGGACATGGCTGTCGAGCAGGCGATGGGCGACGGCAGTTATCAGTTTGTGGGATCAGTGCCCTGCCGCATCAGCGGGCGCTATGGTTATACGCTGCGCATCCTGCCGCAAAACGCAGACCTGGATAGTCCCTATCTGCCGGGGTATATCCTTTGGGGAGCGTAAATGGTTTTCGGTTTTTAGCCAGCAAGCGTACGCCGGTGTAGTTCGGCCAACTCTTTTGAGCGAACGCTCTGTTTCTTTTTTCGGCGGGGAGACTCCTGCTTCTTGTCCGCTTCTTCCTCGGCAGCAAGGGCGGCGCGCAAAGCCTCTCCCAAAACGGTCATCTCTTTGGGGGTTTCATCCTCCAACAACTGGGTATCTTCTAAACGTCTGCCTTCTTTCCGGCGCGGCCCACCTCTGCCTCGCGCAGGCCTGGCCGTGGCTTGTGCAGGATCCTTCATCGTCAGGCTGATGCGCTTTTTCTCGGCATCCACGCTTTTCACCCAGACGTCAATGCTCTCCCCCATGTTGATGGGTTCAGTTGACTCCCCTTTGTATTCTTCGCTCATTTCTGAAATATGAACCAGACCGTCGCGTTCGGCTCCCACATCCACAAACATGCCATAAGGCGTCACGCTGCGGATTTTGCCTTGCAGGAGTTGCCCTGGCTGCAAAGACTCCAAGGCGATAGAGGGTTCACGGACTTCCCTGGCCTGCCGCGGAGCGCGTTGCGGTCGCGGCTGCGAGGGGTGCTGATCTGAGCGGGGGCGATTCCCCTCGCCGCGATAATAACGCATGAAAGCCACTCCCCAGCCGAGGACGTCAATCATGTCTTCTGGCTTGTCCTGCAAAGGGCGGAGGTGCGTCTCCAAGACCTGAAGCAAAGGCGTGGCCTCTTGGCCATTTTCTCCTGTGGCGCTGCTGCTTTCCTGCAAATGGGCGAAAAATGCCGCGCCACTTTTATTCTCTTGCATGTAGCTCAACAACTGAGCTACATCAGCAGGCTCGACCCTGCTGCGCACAAGCTCCTGCGCCATCTGTCGAGCCGTCAGAAAAGCACTTCCTTCCATCTCTCAAATCACCTCGACTCGTTAAATGCGACTAAACTGGCAATAAAGGATAGCATAAATGCGGAAAATTGACAAATCGAAGCAAATCTGGTATAGATAAAGAAAGGCACTTGATCAACAGGTGTGCTCTGGAGACTACCATGTCAGATGATACGTCTGGAAACGAAAAGGCTTCCGCCTCTGATCAGCCAGGCGACTGGCGTCTTTGGCTGCCAGCGCTTTTCGATGCCGACGAGACTACCCGGCGGATAGCCTCAGAGGTGCTGGGCAATTCCGGCGACCCTGAGGCGATTCGTCCATTGCTCGCCGCGCTGGATGATGTGCGTGGCATGATCGCTGGTGGCGGAGTTGTAGCGCGGGCGTTGGTACGACTGCGCGATGTCTGGTCCGTAGATGTCTTCGTCGCAGCTTTATCGGACGCGCGCTCTTATGTGCGGCGCGCCGCAGCGGAGGCGCTAGGCTGGCTGCGGGACGTTGGAGCTGTAGACGCCCTGATCTCCGCGTTGCATGACGAGTTCTTTGGTGTGCGCCTGGAAGCGTGTTGGGCCTTGGGCGAACTGGGGGATAGCCGCGCCCTGCAGCCCCTTGTCGAAACCATGCACGACGAGGACGAGAACGTGCGTCGCAACGCCGCCGAGGCGCTGGGCCAGTTGGGGGATCCCCGCGCCCGCAACGCCTTGCTCGACGCCCTGAGCGATGACGACCCCAGCGTTCGCGCTGCGGCGGAGGATGCGCTACATCGGCTTAGCTTCGAAGCGGGTTAAATCGGATTAACCTACAAAAGGATGGGTGGTACTTTATAAGCAGACAGCCATGAGCAAAGGTCAAATCGCAACGCTGGTGCTCTTGGGAACTTTGGCGAGCCTGGCCCTTTTGGGCTGGTGGCATGTTACCACGCAGCCAGAGGCGGCGCTGGAGCTGGTATCCAGGGTCTGGCCTGAGAAGGGTGGGCCGGAACAAGCCGGACTTCAGGCTTCAGGCGTCATTCAGGCCACGGAAATCTCCATTTCCACGGAGATCGGGGGCCGCGTCGCCATGCTGCATGTACGCGAAGGGGACGAGGTAGCGGTCGGCGATCTACTGGTGGAGTTGGATACCGCGCTCCTGGAGGCGCAGATCGCCCAGGCGGAGGCAGCGATTCGGATGGCCGAAGCGGGCCTCAAGCTTTTGCAAGCTGGGGTGCCCTCCCATGAAATCGCCAAGGCAGAAGCCAATGTCCGCCTCAAGATCGCCGAGAGGGAGGCCACGCTGTGGGCCTGGCAGGATGCCCTGGCCATACGCGATAACCCCCAAGAGTTGGATATGCAAATCGTCGTCCTGGAAGCGCGACTTGGCGCCCTCGACCATCGTGTGCAGCAGATGGTCCTGACCAAAGAAGGCACAGCGGCGGCGAAAGATATGGCCGAGCGCGCGCTACAGGCTTTCGACAGTCGTTTTCCCAATCCCCTTCCCCCTGGTGATCTTTCCAGGTCAGTGGAGACCAAACGCAGGGAGCTTGGCTTCCGCGTGGGAGAGGCGACCAATGAGTGGTGGTCGGCCTGGGTGGGGTTGAATTCTGCGCAAGCTGCCCGCGACGGAGCGCAAAGAAAACTAACGCAACTCCGCCTACAGCGGGAACAGCCCCTCGCTCTCCAGGTCAAAGTGGACGCGGCCCAGGCTGCGTTGGACAGTGCAGAGGCTGCCGTGGATGTTGCACAACGACAGGTTGACGTCCTGGCGGCAGAGCCTTCCGAGGAGGAACTGGCCGTAGTGCGCTCTCAGGTAGCCCAGGCGGAGACAGCAGTGGAAGCGCTGCACGCCCAATGGGTCAAGATGACGCTCATCGCGCCTCGCGCCGGCCTCGTCGTCGGTCAGATGATCAACGAGGGGGAAATGGCCATGCCTGGTGCGTCATTGCTCACCATCGCCGATCTGGATCAGGTCACACTGACTATCTATATACCAGAAGACCGCATCGGTCGGGTTAAGATCGGCCAGCGCGTCATCCTTGCCGTGAACGCTTTCCCCAATCGCATTTTCGAGGGGCGCGTCAAGCGGATCGCTAACAAAGCAGAGTTTACGCCACGCAATGCGCAGAGCAAGGAGGAGCGGGTCAACACCATCTTTGCCGTCCAGGTCGAGATCGCCAACCCAGAACATGTCTTGAAACAGGGCATGTCAGCCGAAGCGACCATCCTGGAGTGATCCCAAGTGAAGAAAACGACCGCCATTCTCCTCATCTTGCTTCTTTCCTCCACCAGCGTGGGGTGCAGCCGCCTTGCTGCAGAGCTACCTCTGCCCTCGGCGGCAAAAGTAGACCAACCCATTTCCGCTTCAGGCATCATCCAGGCCGAGGAAGTATCGGTTACGGCGGAGCTTGGTGGGCAGGTGGTCGCTGTGCTAGTACAAGAGGGTGCAGAGGTGGCGGCAGGAGCGCCCCTCATTCTTCTAGATGACGTGCTCATCATGGCCAAGATCCATCAAGCGGAGGCAGCGCTTGCTACGGCGCGTGCGGAACTGGAGAAGACGAGGGCTGGCCCCAGACCAGCAGTGGTGCGTGCGGCAGAGGCTGCCCTGGCGCAAGCCACTGCTGTTCGCCAAGGTGCAAAGCAGGTCTGGCAAAATGCCAAGCTGATGTTGGACAATCCCCAGGAGCTTCGGCTGCGTATAGAGGAGGCACGGACGCAGTTGTCCCTGGCTGAGCAAGGGGTGGAACAGGCTCGCGCCAATCTGGCAAAGGCGCGGAATCTGCGGGACACTTATCCTGATCCAAGCAGCGAGCGTTACATTCATAACTTCCTGGTAGGAGCCGCCGAGGAAGAAGTGAAGGCAGCAGAAAGAGACCGTGATGCAACCCAGGCAGCGTTGCATGGTCTGCTCAGGATGCTAGCTGATCCACTGCCGTTGAAAGCGGAGGTGCGCGCTGCGGAAGCGGCTCACCGCAAGGCGGAAGCAGCCGTTGAAGTGGCCGAGGCTTCCGTGGTTGCCGCCCGCGCCCAGGCCCGCCCCGAAGAGTTGGCGCTCCGTGAGGCGCAGATAGAGCAGGCAGAGGCGGCCTTGGAAGTGCTTCGCGTGCAACAGGCGAAGCTGACATTGAAGGCGCCTCGTTCGGGCCTGGTGACGCGGGTCACTGTGCACCCAGGGGAGACATCACTGGCCGGCACAGCCGCTATGACCATTGCCGACCTGAACCATGTCGAGCTTAAAATCTATGTTCAGGAGCGAGACCTGGGCCGGGTGTGGCTCGGACAGGGCGCGCAAGTGACGGTGGACACCTTTCCTGGGCGGATCTTCGAGGGGCATGTGATACATATCGCCTCCAAGGCGGAGTTCACTTCTAAAAGCCTTGAAACAGCCGACGAGCGGGCGCAGACCGTCTTTGCTGTCCGTATTTCCCTGCCAAACCCTGACCACGCTCTGAAACCGGGTATGCCCGCTGACGCACGCCTGGGGGAATGATTAGACTTTTTCCCCCATCGAGGGTATAATTGCCCCAATGACCGAAACGTAACCTGGACTTGAGAGCGGTGTTATCTTCAGCGGGAAAAAGCATCTTGAGCATACCGATGGTAGGCTGCCACCCATGGTAGTGCCAAAGGATGAGACGGCGTTGATTCAGCGCGCCAAAGAAGACCCCGAGGCCTTTGGCATATTGTACGAGATGCATGTGGACAGGATTTACAACTATATCTTCTACCGCACAGGCAGCGTCTATGATGCGGAAGACCTGACCTCGCGGACTTTTTACCGCGCCCTGAGGAATATAGATCGCTATAAAGATCAAGGGGTTCCCTTCTCTGCCTGGCTTTACCGTATCGCCCACAATCTGGTGGCCAACTGGCACCGGGATCGCTCTCGACGGAAGGTCATCCTTCTGGATGAACTGGCCGCGCTCAGCGAGAGCCGCCCTAACCCGGAGAGCGTAGTTGTGTCCGGTGCTGAGGAGCAAGCCTTGCGCGAGATGGTGCAGGGCTTGCCTCCAGAGCGTCAGCAGCTTCTCGTGCTCAAATTCAGTGAGGGTCTGTCCAATGCCGAGATCGGGAGGATAATGGGGCGCAGCGAGGGAGCTATCAAGTCACTCTATCATCGCACGCTTATCGCTTTGCGAAACAACTCGAGGCGAGGTAATCGCTAAAAGGGTGGCGTGGGAACTCAAAAGGATATGACTATGCGGCCTAAAACACTTGCCGATGTGTTGGTCATGTGTGCTGACCAACTTGGTCAGAAAGATCAGGAACAGGACGATTATCTGGCGCTGTTCCCAGAGTACAAAGACGAACTTTCCTCTCTGATGAGTGTCGCGGCAGCGGTCAGAAAGGCTTTGCGGCCGGTGAGGCCTCCCCGGGGCTACCGCGAAGCTCTGCACCGCGATCTTCTGGCCACCGCGCAGCAAAAGATGAGGCCCAGCCTCATCATCCGCAACCCCTTCGACCATCGCCGGGTGATCATCATCGGCGCAGCCATCGGCTCTGCCATATCCGTCGTTGCAGGGATCATCGCCGCCATTCTCATCCATAACAAAGCACTACACAAGGCGCAGGAAGTACATTCCGCTTGAAGCGCTGGGGAGCCTATCTGAGAATCCTGTGGCAGCGGGCCTTGTACCCGTAAGGGACTATCCGCCGTTTGGGGGGGCAGGCGACCGAAGAATTAACCCAAAAGAGGTGAAAAGTGGCCCAATATGCACACATCACCGGTTGGGGGAAATCTCTTCCTCGTAAAATCCTGACCAATTTCGACCTGGAAAAGATGGTAGACACGAGCGACGCCTGGATTCAGGAGCACACTGGCATCCGTGAGCGCCGCATCGCCGGGCCGGGCGAATACGTGAGCACGCTCTCCATCGCTGCCGGCCAACAGGCTCTGGGCCGGGCCGGGATGTCGCCAACGGAGCTGGATCTCATTATCCTCGCCACCTCCTCCCCGGATTACCAGATGCCTGGAGGAGCAACATTGATCCAGGCAGGGCTTGGGGCGACCCGCGCGGCAGCTTTCGATCTCCGCGCCGGCTGTTCCGCTTTCCTCTACGGCCTGGCAGTAGGTTCGCAGTTCATCGCGAGCGGCACCTACCGCAACATCCTGGTCATCGGCGCGGAAATCGTCTCCATGGTGATGGACTGGAGCGACCGGCGGACCTGTGTGCTGTTCGGGGATGGCGCTGGCGCTGTCGTGCTGGAAGCGCGCGATGAGCCGGGCGGAGTGCTCTCTTTCGCCCTCGGCGCGGATGGGACGCAGCACGAGGCTTTGTATGTGCCTGCGGGGGGGTGCAGATACCCGCTTACGCCTGAGGTTCTAGAGAAGGGCCTGTACCATATCCGGATGAATGGCCGCCAACTCCTCAAGTTCGCTCTCCATGACCCTCTACAGGGGGTGATGAAGGTCATCGAGGCCGCCAGGCTTTCCATTGCTGATATTGACCTCGTCATTCCCAGTCAGACGAACCGCCGCCTGATCGAGGCCATCTGCAAGATGATCGGCATACCGTTGGAGAAAGTATTTATCAACGTGGATCGCTATGCCAACACCTCGGCGGCATCGGTGCCCATCGCCCTCTGCGAAGCCCTGGAGGAAGGACGCGCCCGGCAAGGGGACAACATCGCTCTGATGGCCTACGGCGCGGGCTTGAGTTGGGCGGCGGCGGTGGTGCACATGGGAGCGATGACGGAGACGCCCATCTCCGTGGCCTGGCCGGTGCTCAATCGCGCCCGTAACACACTCCACAGGGCACGCATCGTGGTTCGCTCAGCGAGTGCCACGCTTGCCGCCCATGCCAGTGCTTTGCTGTTGCCCTTTTTTACAACCAGTCACAAGGAAGATTGAGGGCCTACCCGATAATTCGAAGTGGTGCGAAGCCAGCCGTTCAGCCCATCAAGGAAGGAGGTGAGAAGCATGGCGAGGATAGAGAGAACCATCACCATCAA
>CAYPON010000166.1:0-6630 GCA_964412315.1 uncultured Anaerolineae bacterium
GCGTTCCCCGCCACCTGGCAGATGTGGTCTATCTGATCGGCCACCGCCTCCAGGCTGACCACCGTGGTCGGCGTCTCCCCCTTGACCCAGCCGGGGTAGAGCATCCAGGCATCCAGCACCGCGCCGATCACTCCATTGCGCTGGACAATGGCCTTGATCTGATCGTCGGAGAACTGGCGATCCCCCGGCACCAGCGCGCGGCAGTTGTTGTGGCTGGCAAGCACTGGCCCGGTGTAGATCTCCAATGCCTCCCAGAATGCTTTGTCCGCCAGGTGGCTCAGGTCGAGGATCATGCCGAGCCGCTCCATCTCCTTGAGGAGCGGCTTGCCCAGCGGAGCCAAGCCCCCCTCGGTACCTGTGCCATGTGCATACGCGCTCACGCCGTAGTGTGAAATGCTCACTACGCGCAGCCCGTCTTCCCACCAGGACGCCGCCTGTTCCGGCCAAACGATGGGGTCAGCTCCCTCCATGCTCAGGATAAAGCCGAGCGGCTCCGCTGCTCCATGCGACTGCCAGGCTCGAAAGTGACGCTCCAACCCCGGCCAGTCGGTGAGTATCCGCACCTTGCCTTGCGCCTCCAGGACGCGGTAATAGGCGAGTTGCCCCTGCGCCTTGGCATAAGAGATCTCCTGGCAGGCCGAGCCGGAGGAGGGGCTGTTGGGGCGCGCTGTCCGGTCAATGACCGTAGCCAGACAGACCGCCACCTCCGCCTTGCGCAACTCAGGGAGGCTCGTCGTCCCGCGCCCGCGGCCTTTCTCGGTCATCTCCGCCTCTTTCTTGCGGATTTCGTACACGTCCAGGTCGAGGTTCCGATCCCAATTCAGCGCGTTCATGGCCAGATCGAGATGTCCGTCAATCAATAACATGCTGTCTTACCTCCTCCTTTACCCCTTCCAGTAGTTGTTTGACAAACAGGATGTCACCCGCACCCAGGCCGAGCATCTCGAAAGCATCGTAAGGCACGTAACGCCCCTCGCGCCGCGTAGTGCCCTGCATAAAGGCATGCTGGTCGCTGCCAGGGACGAAACCTACCCCCTCGTCGCGGAACAGGCGATAGGCTGCCCAGAGCATTTGCAGTGGCGTGGGCAGGTTCAGAGCGCGAATGCGGGCCACCGTGCCGCCGTTGATCTCCACCGGCAGCGCATGTTCCCGGCAAGCCCGCGCGACGGCGCGCACATCGAAGCGGAAGAAGGTGTTCAATTCGTCGTCGGTGAAATCTCCACGTGGGCGAGGGCGCAGTGCAGTGATCCACGACTCAATGTCGTGTCTGACCAGGCGATAGTCAACCGAGGGGCGAAAGGGATGACAGACGAAGGTTGGCCGGCCAACGCGCTCGGCCAGGTCGCGGATTTCAGGAATGCGCCGCAGCATCGCTTCGGTGTTCTCGGCAAGCGAGCGCTCCACACCCGGTATAGCACAAAGGAAGAAATCGGATACCTCAACGATGCCCGCGGGGATATGCCGGATGTCTATGCGATTATGGGAATGGATCTCCGGCCCAAAGAAGAGCTTTAGCATCGGGAACGCATCCCGCAGGGCGTCCACATCGGCGCGATACTGCATGAACCCCGCGACGCTTTGCTCGTAGAGCGGATGTTCGGTAGGAGTTAGTGGATTCGCGATGTACCTTTCCAGGTGGTCGGTCACACCCAGGATCACCCGTCCGGTCATGACGGCGTGTGCCAGGTAATCAGCCAGTGTCTTGCCCGGCTGGCGCTCCTGGCCAGCATGGTAGTGCAGGTCAATGCTGTGAATAGACAAGTCCTCCAACCCTGGCATTGCCCGCTGGTCTATTGGGGATGGCTCCATGCTCATCGCGTCGCGGTTCCGGCCGCGGCCTTGGCCGCGTTCAGGCAGCGGTCATAGTTCTGTTTGGCGGTGTAGGGCGGGATAAAGACCGTGGCCAGCTTGAGCGTCTCCGGGCCGGTGTTCACGATCTGATGCTTTTCTCCGGGGCGCACCCAGAGGATGACATCCCCCTGCACCTCGACTTCCCTCCCCTCGCTGACAGCGAGGCCCCTGCCGGAGACGATGTAGATCAACTCATTGCGGTCGTGGGTGTGGTAGTCGGTCTGGCTGAAGGGGTCAATGAGGGCAAAACTGAAGGTCAACTCGGCCACGTTTCCCTTGTCGGGGGCGAACAGCACCTTGATGGTGCGCGCGTAGGGCGCGGGGATCTTGACGCCCTCCTCCTCCCAGGCTTTGACGAGTTCCATGCGTTACCTCCGAGAGTAGAGTTGCCCGCATGATAACGCAGATTAAGAGAATTGGCAAAGGGGAGAAGATAGAACTATCTACGGATCACCGCTTTTTTTCTCTCGCAGGTAGGCGAACACCTCGCGGTGGAAGGGAAAGTCAGGCTCCGGTATGCCGGTAGCCGGCGTCGCCGGATGGTCATAGCCGTTCTGGAACATGTCATGGTGATAGGTATGATAGCCGCCTACTGCGCGCACGCGGCGGATTTGCTCAATATGCTGCTCCGGCTTCGTTCCGCCAGGGATGCCGCCGAACTGCAGTAAGCCGGTGCGCGCTGGCTCATCGTCTATCACCGGCTTGGCGTATGCGGCGAGAAGGGAGGCGATCTGCTGTGGCGCCACTTCCCAGAAACGCTCTGCCTGTGCGCGCACCGTGTGCGGCGTCAGGAGGTCGAGCAGCCGGTTCTGAGCATCGTCACCCAGATTGTTGGCCCCACCAGGCGAATTGGTGACGATCCGTGCCGGGTCCGCTTTCTTGGCCGCCTCGTAATAGCGAGCCACCTCAACGGATTTCTCGTTCCAGATTTGTAGGATCAGGTTGCGGTAGGGAAGCAAGCGGCGTGCCATCTCCGCGGCTGCCCGCTCCTGCGCCGGAATGGGCAGGTTGTCTCTCTTTTCCTGGCAGAAGAGGGTCACCTCGATGACCATTTCCAGGCTATCCGCCGCTTCGATGATGTGCGCCAGTGTCTGGAAATGCTCGTCACGAATTTCTCCATCTGCGGTGTACATCGTGTGGTCAGGAGCCACATCCACATAGGGCCGCGTCGGCGGCAAGTCCCACTGGCACCAGACGCGCAGCGCGTTGACGCCGCTCTCTTTGAAAATGCGCAGCCAGCGCAAACGATCCACTGCGCTCCGGTTAAAGGCCGGGTTGTAGATAGCGTTGAAAAAGCTGAGGCCCTGGAAATAGAAGGGCTGACCATCCAGCTTCAGGCGCGTGCCCTCGATCTCCAGCACCCTGGTCGAGCGTGTATGAGTCATTGTTCCCTCCCCCAATAGGGATACACAGGATGATCAGGATTCTCCACCCTGTCTATCCCTGTCCCTGTTCGACTTTTGTGCTAGTCCTCGTCATGCCTGAGCAGGCGCGGCAGCAGTTCACATAGACTATGGATAACGTCCGGCCCTTGCTGCTCTCGGCGGCGATCCAGGAGCAGCGCAGCGATCCCTGCGCGGCGCGGCAGGGCATAATCGTATTCAGGGTGGTCACCCACGTGTATCATCGCCGCTGGAGCGACACCCAGCCGGCAGAGTACCTCAGTATATACCGCCTCATCTTTGGCAAGCTTCCCGAAATGGTCAGGCGTGGCAAAGACTGCTTCGAAATAGGAAGCGAGGCCGCTTGCGCTCAGCTTGAGCGTATGGAATTTACTTTCCGCTTGAGTGATGATGACCAGGCGATAGCGTGGGAAGAGGGCCTGAAGCACTTCTCTTGTTTCGGGAAAGGGGCGGATAAGATGGACTCTCGCCGCCGTCGCTTCCTGCCAATCACCTAGCTCGAAACGCTCAAACCAGAAGCCGATGTCTGTCCAACGGGGGTGGCCTTCCAACGCGCGGTACTCCGCCAGGACGCGCCTCCTGGCTTCCTCCAGGGAAAGGGCGTACTTCGCCGCATAGCGTTGCGGGATCTCCTCGAACCAAATCGCCCAGTCAAAAGCCTCCTCGACTAGTGTCCCGTCGAGGTCGAAGGAGACTACCCGAACCCGGCCTTTCATCTGCTCACCTGGTCAGGTGGATCACGGGAAGCTCAACGAAAAAGGTCGTCCCTCTCCCCTCCTCGGTCTCCACCCAAATTCGTCCTCCATGCTCGGACACGATTCGGTAGCAAATAGAGAGGCCAAGCCCTGTCCCTTCGCCTTGTTCTTTGCTCGTGACAAAGGGCTGAAAAAGCTGTTCCAGGATCTCCGCAGGGATGCCAGGGCCATCGTCGGCGCAGGAAAAGCGAAGCGTCTTTTCGTTGATCACTTCTGTGGTAACCGTGATGGTGCCAGTTGAGCGGATGCTTTTGATCGCCTGTTTGGCATTGGTGAGGAGATTGAGGATCACCTGTTGCATCTGATAGGGATCAGCCATCGTCCAGGGCAGGTCAGGGGACATCTGCTGCACTATGTGGACGCCATCTACCTCGAACTGGTATGCTACCAGATCCAATGCGCTCTGCAATGTCTTGTTAACATCTATATAGGTGCGCTCCGGCTCGTGGGAGCGGGCAAACGAGAGGAGATTGCGCACGATGCGCGAAGCTCGCTCCGCCTGCGTTTCGATGACTTTGAGATCCTGCAAAGCTTGCTCGTCCCGCACCTCCTCTTTCAGAAACTGCACACTGCCGACAATGGCGGTCAAAGGATTGCTCAGTTCGTGTGCCACACCGGAGACCAGGCGCCCCACAGCCGCGAGCTTGGCCGCCTGAAGCAATTCAGCCCGCGTTCGCTTAACTACAGTTATGTCACGCACGACGCCTACACAGCCGATGAAGGTCCCCTGCTCGTTAACAAAGGGGGAAAAAGTCACCTCCACGGGAAAACGTGCCCCATCCTTCCGTTGGAAGGACATTTCCAATGGGCCAACAGGCGTGCCCGCAGCGCAACTGGCGATCGCTTCCACGAACTTTGGCTCCTCTTCTGGGCAGCAAGGGAACGGCGGTTCCAGTTGTATCAACTCCTGGCGTGTAAAGCCGGTCATCTCGCAGATAGGCCCATTTACCTCGACCATTCGCCCCGCAGGGTCCAGGACGAAAAGCCCATCTACCATGGATTCCATCACCCGCTGGCGATAGGTGGCCTCTTGCCTGGCCTCAGCCTCCGCTGCTTGCGCCTCCTGGAACAACCTGGCATTGTCTATTGCTGTCGCAGCCAGCCCGCTGATAGTCGAAAGGAAACCAATCTGCTCTTCGTCATAGTCGAGACCCTGGGAGCTATATAAAGCCAGGACGCCGATCAGTCGCTCCTGGATCATCAGCGGCACACCAAGATATGTGATGTGCCCGGCAGACGACGCGGCCCCTGGGAGACTCTCTGCGGAGCGTACATCGGGGATCAGCAGTAGCTTTGCCTGCTCGACCACCCGCCTGGCAAGGTTTTGCTTTGTTTCCAGGGTAGCCTTTTGTTTCTCCCCTCCCTCTGTCCCGTAACTAGCGGCGAGAATCAGACGATCTATCTCAGTGTCAGCCAGGAACAAGTCCGCTGCCTCCACTTCGAAAAAGCCGCAGATCTTTTCCAGCAACAAGGGTGCAAGTTGCGCCAGTTCCAGGGTGGAGCTGAGTGCGCGGTGTATCTCCTGCAATGCGACCAGGCGCGAGAGATCCTGTTGTTCGGCCAGGAAAAGGCGTGAGTTCTCCACGGCGATCCCAATGCCCGTTCCCAGGAGAGTAAACCACGCCTCCTCAGCAGGGGATGGCCGCCAAGAGCCTGGGAGAACTCCACAGAGGACGCCCAGCACTTTCCTCCCGGCCAGCAGCGGCACACCAATTACATGGCCTTTCAGCCTTCCTTTGTCCCCAGGAGCCTGAGAAGGCCCAAGTTCCATAGCCCTGACTTCGCCAGCAGTCACTACGCTTTGCAGCAACTCCGGTGGGAACAACTCACAATCAGCCTGAGCGGGATGCCGTAACGCAGTGACAAACTGGAGCCAGTCACGCACAAGGTAAAGGCAGGCGGGACGCGCCCTTGTAGCCTGGAGAAAGGCGTCGAACCCTTCTCCTAAAATGGCACTCTCCTCCTGAGCCTGCGCCGCGGCAACAGCGACCCTGCGCAGCGCACTCAGCTTTTTCCATTCAAGGCGGTTTCGCCCCATGATCAGGCTAACCACGGATGGTAGAAGCGTGCTGCCCAAAAGGAGGGCAAAGGTAGCTGCCGCAAAGGGAGAAGACAAAGGGAATTCGGTCAAAAACAGCGATAGCAGCCCGACACCATCTACTGGCACGGTGGGGCAGAAAAGCGACATGAAAGACAGAGCTATGGGGCAGGCAAGGATCAACATTGGCGCTCCTCTTCACGGATAGTATAGGTGAGCAAATTGACCTTTTCTCGGCCATATAAAGGTGGGCGAAAATACCCGTCTGAAAGACACAACACTATATTATACCTATAACCTCTCACGAAACACTCACAAAGCACTCTAGTGTGTCATTCGGAGGCGCGGAGCGCCGAAGAATCTCCTGCTTGACTGCGTTACTGGCGAGATTCTTCGGCCTTGTGGGCCTTAGAGTGACAAAATGCGGTTGCCCCGGTTTTGTCTTACGCGAGTTGCCGGGGAATGGAAAAGATAGTATTCTATTGGCAAAAGTCCCAAGGAGAAAAGGTTAGTGGCATCTTTCAATCTTGCCGTGGCTGTTCCTCTCCTGGCTGCAGCGCTGGCCGCTTTTTATGGGGAATGG
>CAYPON010000166.1:6640-7984 GCA_964412315.1 uncultured Anaerolineae bacterium
GGCGAGTGGAACGCGATTCGGCTCGCCGCCATCTCTGGGTGGCAAGCTCACTCGGTATTCTGGCAGCCAGTGCGCGCCTCCATCTTTCACGGGCAGGCATCTCTTCTCCCTTCTCCAGCACGACGTTGCCGACACTGTTGCCTTGGGGCTGGCAGTTCTTGGGTGATCTGACCGGCTATGCTTCCTGGGCCCTGCTCGGCCTGGCTTTGAGCGCGCGAAGCGGCCTGGTGGGGGTGCTTTTGAGCAAAGGGGGCAATCTTGCTGAATGGCGGCAGGTTTTCAAATACGGCCTGAGCTTGGGCATTCCCCTGGCGGCACTCTCCTGGCTGGGCCATCGGCTGGGAATCGAAATAGCCCCCTGGCCCAAGGCTACCTTATCCCACCGCGACGCCATGCTTGTCGCCGCGCAAGCGGCCCTGCATGGGGAAATCATCGCTCGCCTGGGGCTTTTGTCGCTCTCGATCTGGCTGCTGGGCGTTCTTTTTCGCCATAGAGACCCTCTCGCAGGTTCGGAACCTGCGAGAGGGTTACAAGCCGTCCGCGTTGACTGGCCCTCGGTTCTGGGCATCGCTCTCTCCACGCTGCTATGGAGGGTAGTGTATCCGACTGAAAGTCCCTGGCTGGCGACCCTTCTGGGCCTGACCCTGGGGTATGCTTTCGTACAGGCAGGTTGGGAGGCCACTTTTCTGGCTCACTTCATCTTCGCTGTCGTGGCGGTCTTCTAACTCCCCGCGACGCTCCCGCCTAAAGATCAAGCAGTAGGCGAAGGCAATCTTCAATTCGGGCCATGGTTTGCGGGGTAACAACACCCCAGGGGCGCGGGCCAAGACGTTCTTTGGAAATCGAACGGATAGCGTCGCACAGAATGAAACTCCGTGCGGTCAAGCCACCTTCGGGCGGGTCAACGGCCACATGGAGCGGGATGCGGTGGTCAGTACGGGTAAGTGGCAGGACAAAGACGAGGCCAGCCGGCCCGTGATTAAAAGCGTCGGTCGAGACAATCAGTACTGGACGGGTTCCTGCTTGTTCATGACCTCGCGTCGGACTCAGGTCTGCGTCCCAGATCTCACCGCGAGAAGGGGCCTGTGGCATCTAGACATTCTCCAAACCATCAGCAAGCGTGGCATCCCACGCTGCTCGCTCTGCTTCCATCTCGTTCCAGGCATCCCGGTCAGCGCGTAGTGCAGCGTAGGCGGCATTAGCCGCGGCAAGCAACTGTTGGCGACGGTAGTTTTCCACCGCTTGCTCCACGATCTCCTGCATGGAGACCCCCACACCACGTGCGAGGTCGCGTAGAACATCACGTGTTTTTGCAGAAACGCGAATGGTCGTGGTGGCCATGGC
>CAYPON010000167.1:0-7910 GCA_964412315.1 uncultured Anaerolineae bacterium
AGGCGAACGTTAACGTGCTGAGATTATTATAACATGAAAATGGAAAAAGGGCAAATTGCCCAAGGTACCATCAGCCTGAACAGGCTATGAGGCGGACACCGCCTCCAACGGCTTCACGTTGCCAAAGGTCACCTTGGGGCCTCCCAGCGGTGCGGCCCAGCGCACGGCATTGCCGATCACTAGCAAGACCTCCTTCTGATGATAGATCGGCAAAGTCTCATGTCCTGGCCGGAAGTAGAAGATTTTGCCCGCGCCGCGATGGAAGCAGCATCCGCTGCGGAACACCTCGCCCCCCGCGAACCAACTGATGAAGACCAGCGTATCCGGCGCCGGGATGTCGAAACGCTCGCCATACATTTCCGTATGCGGGATCTCAAAGTACTCGGGGAGGCCTGCCGCAATTGGATGCCCCGGCTCCACCACCCAGATCCTCTCCTTCTCACCGATCTCGCGCCATTTGAGATCGCAGGTGGTGCCCATCAGCTTCTTGAAGATCTTGGAAAAGTGGCCGGAATGCAGGACGACCAGCCCCATCCCGGCGAGCACCCTCGCCTGGACCTTGTCCACGATCTCATCGCTCACCTCCCCGTGGGCCATGTGTCCCCACCAGGTCAGCACATCGGTGCTATTGAGCACCTCGTCGGACAAGCCATGCTGTGGCTCGTCCAAAGTCGCCGTGCGCACCTCCAGCCCCTCCTGCGTGCGCAGATATTTGGCAATGGCGCCGTGAATCCCCTCCGGATAGAGGGCGGCGATCTTGGCGTCTTTCTTCTCATGCCGGAACTCGTTCCAAACCGTTACGCGAATCATCTTTGCCATTTCCAACTCTACCTCCATTGGTATTTTGCCCTGTCCGCGACAGGCGATATGAACAAGCGGCCCTAATATACACGAGCGAGCCATAATGTGCAAATCATATACCGGGTGGCTTCGCGCACGAAGTCCAACAGTTTCCTGGGACGATTTTTCCGTTTTTGGCGATCTGATTTGACTGGCGGGGTAGTATGGGATATACTGGTTGATGGTTGTCGCGTCATACTCCGTTCAGGGGTATTGCACGCCATTGGGCACAACTACATTTAGGAAAATGAGAGCATAAAGGTATGCCATCTGTAGTTCCCGTAATTCTCGACCAAAACAGACTCAATGTGACGGAGAAGGTCCGGTCAAACATCTTCAACTGGCGCGGCCAGTTTACGCCACAGTTCATCGAGTACCTTCTTGACACCTATGCGGTTTCTACCGACCTGATATTCGACCCCTTTTGCGGAAGCGGCACCGTATTGTTAGAGTCCGCTCGAAAGAACATCAGGTCATCAGGTTGCGAAATCAACCCCGCTGCCTATGCAATGGCGAAGTTCATAACTCTTAGCAACCTACAGCTAGGAGAACGGCAGCAGATCTTCAACTCTGTCCGGGCTCGCATTGAACAATTAGTCGGGAGCTATTATGACTTACCCTTGTTCGAGGCACAACCGTCGTTCCGAGGTAGATATAAGAACCTATTGGAATTCGCCGGAGGCCTCTTCGCGCAGATTAACAACAAGAGAGAGATGTTGCTTGCGGTGATTGTGCTTTTCCACGCAGAGGTTAACGGCGAAGATGATCTAGTTCCTTCAGTAAGGCGGGCATGCAAAGCTGTCGAGGCCAAACTCCTTACTTTGCCATTCTCTAGTTCAGAACTCTCCGTGGATCTCTGCGATGCTCGGCTTGCACACAGACGCTTCAACCGCATGGTGGACATTATTATCACGAGTCCGCCCTATATCAACGTGTTCAATTACCATCAAAACTATCGTGCCATACTTGAGGTTTTGGGATTCGACCTCCTTAAGGTAGCCGAAAGCGAGATAGGATCGAACAGGAAGAACAGGGGCAACCGTTTCCGAACAGTTGTCCAATACACTCTTGATATGGAGCAGGCCCTCGCCAGTTTTGCGCGATCACTAAAGAGCAAAGGCCTGCTTGTTCTTGTCGTTGGTCGGGAATCCCGTGTGCGTGGAGTACCGTTCAGCAACTCTGGCATACTCAAGAAACTGGCACAGGGGATCCACTGCTACAACCAGGAGTCGGAAAACGAACGTGTCTTTACCAACAGGTTTGGTCTGCGGATCAAGGAGGACATCCTTGTATTTCGCCGGACTGGGCAGGCTCCCTTAGAGGGCAATGCACGCGGAATCGCCGAGAAACATTTGGAGAGAGCCGTCAGTATCGCAACGGGCGATGTACGAAATGACATAACGGAGGCGCTTGCACATCTAGATGACATCGAGCCATCACCTCTATTCGATAGGAAGGGGATAATCTGATGCCTCCGACACCTCATAAAGACAAACTCCTTGCAGCCATTGAGAATCCCAAGTGCAGCACGGAAGACATAGAACTCCTCAAGGAGGCTCTTGCGCGATATGAGCAATGGGCGAAATCCGTGTCCCAAGTCAAGAGCAGTGGCAAGCAGAGAGTCGTCGAGCTGACCAAGCTGTTAAACCAGTACAAGGACTTTTTGGAGGTCGAACTGCTTGCGAAGTCTGAATCCTCTTTCTTGATTCGCCAGAAGGGCCAACTCAAGTTGGATAGCTCGGTGATTGAGGAATTCTTGATTCAGCTAGTTGACAAGCGCATTCTTGAAGGGCTTCCGGATTTCGAATTGGAGATAGGCCCACAGACTGCCTTTATGTCGTTGGCTTTCACACCAACCAATCTGAGCGCGTTGGGTGGTAAGCCACCTGTTGAGGTCAAGGAAAAAGACGCCGACTTTGCTCTTGGGAAGACTATTTACTTCAAATTCTCACCTGATCCAGATTTCGACGCGGAAAAGACCAGTCAAGGCAAACTTGTCCTTGCGGTGTTAGCGGCAGAGTGCAAAGTCAACCTTGACAAGACAATGTTTCAGGAGGCCACAGGGACAGCAGCACGGTTGAAGCAGGGTTGCCCCATGTCACGGTACTATCTCATTGTCGAGTATCTTGACATGGAACCTGAGGATTGTAGGCTCACGGCGATTGACAACGTCTTCTTGGTCAGGCATGCCAAGCGATTGCCCTTCGGGAAAAGAAACAAGTACGCAGAAGTCAAACGACAGCATGAACGTCGTCCCATTGACCCGGAGATAATTTGGCGATTCTGCCAGGAAGTACAGAACTTTGTGAAAACCGTCTGGTACGACCCGACCAAAGCCTTGGAACGAGGGTCATTCATATAAACTGCCCAACAATGGCATGCAGGCGGCGCCGCTTCGCGTGCGGCTGATGCGCGTGCCATCGGCCGGCCTTTTTTGTGCCCTCTGGAGATCTTGAGAAATGAATGAGACGCATTCTGAGTGGTTACACTCGCACTGGCTAGAGTTACAAATGTGACGGTTACAGACGATACGCTGTCTGTAGACCTCGAAGACGGTCGCACCATTTCTGTTCCCATCGGCTGGTATCCGCGTCTGGCGCATGGCACACCAGCCGAGCGCGCCAATTCTCAGATCAGCGGCGCAGGCTACGGGATCTATTGGCCTGACCTCGACGAGGATATTGGCGTTGAAGGATTGCTGCCTGGCAAAAAGTCCACAGAAAGTCCCGCCTCGTTCGAGCGATGGCTGCAGCGACGGAAAGAAAGGCAGCACCAAAGACAAAGGCAGCCTATTGACAAGACATGAATTTACCACTGCATGTTCAGTCCACGATAGACCGCTACCACCTCCTCACCCCTGGCCGCGCGGTGGTGGTGGGGGTTTCGGGAGGGCCTGACTCCCTCTGCCTCTTGCACCTGCTGTGGCGACTCCGCGAGCGATACAACATCTCGCTCCAAGCAGCGCATTTGCACCATCAGATACGCGGTTCGGACGCTGATGCCGATGCTGAATTTGTGCGCGGCATTGCCGAATCCTGGCAAATCCCGCTCACTATCGAGCGCCGCGATGTTCCGGCATTGGCCGCAAAACGCAAGCTGGCCCTGGAGGAAGCGGCGCGGGTGGCTCGCTACAGCTTCCTGGTGCAGGTGGCGAGGGCGGTCGGAGCGGCGGATATCGCTGTAGGGCACAATGCTGACGACCAGGTGGAAACGGTGCTTATGCATTGGCTGCGGGGTGCAGGACTGGCTGGCCTGCGAGGCATGACGCCGGTGACCTGGCTCAGAGATTTGCGCTTGGATCTGGAAGGGGGGGCCGAGCTTGCGTCCGCAAGCCCCTTGCGCCTGATCCGCCCCCTGCTGGAAGTGCCGAGAGCGGAGATCGAGCGCTACTGCCAGGAGCAAGGGCTGCGACCTCGTTTCGACCGTTCCAACCTGGATACCACCTTTTTCCGCAATCGTCTACGGCATGAATTGATCCCCTTGCTGGAAAGCTACAATCCCAACATCCGCGAGGTGATACGCCGCTCGGCAAGCCTTATCGCCGACGAGTATGACTACCTTCGCCAGGCTTTGGAGGATGTCTGGCCCACGTTGGTTATCGCTGAATCGCAGCGAGCGATCCTCTTCAAGCTAGCGGAGTGGCGCGCGCTCCCTGTGAGTCTGCAACGCTCCACGCTGCGCGAGGCGATCCACCACTTGCGACCCCCGCTGCGCAACATCAACTGGATTCACGTGGAGAATGCCCTGGATGTTCTGCGGAGCGGCTTCACCGGAATGGCAGCCACTTTGCCACAGGGCCTGATCGCGCGCATAGGATATGATCGTTTCATCGTCGCCGATGAGGACTATACTGAACTCCTCGGCTTTGGGGGACCCTTTGTGGATTGGCCTATGCTGTTGGTGCCACAAATCGAACTGGTCGTTCCAGGGGCAACGCCGCTGCCCAACTCGCCCTGGCAGGTCGAAACGGAGGTGATACCGCGCGATGCGCTCCCGCCAGATGCTCTACGCAATCCCAACCCCTGGCAGGCCTATCTCGACCTGAGCGCCACGGGAGTCGCGCTAGTCCTGCGGCAGCGGTGGCCAGGAGATCGCTTCCAACCCCTCGGCATGGGGGGCGCAGAAAAGTCCTTGAGCGAAGTGATGATCAATGACAAAATCCCCAGCCAATGGCGAGACAAGATCCCAGTGCTGGTATCTCCGGCGCACATTTTGTGGATCGGCGGCGGGCGTGTGGACGAGCGGGCCAGGATTCGGCCAGAGACACGCCAGGTCTTGCACATCCTTTTTCGCAAACATCAGGTCATCGAGGAGAACTCTTGAAACATAGCCGTGGCTATCTCCTGGCCCTGGCCAGCACACTGGTTTTCTCCACAACGGGCATATTGATCAAATACATCCTGGTGAATTTCACCCTTCCGCCCACGACACTGGCTTTCTGGCGAAGCGGAATTGTCTCCCTCACGACGCTGGTCGCGCTCAAGCTGTTCAGGCCTGCCTGGCTGCATCTCCACCGACGCGATGTTCCTTTCTATCTGGGTTATGGGCTGATTGGCGTGGCCCTATCGCAAACGCTATGGGTATCCTCCGTATCCTTGAATGGTGCCGCCCTGGCGACAGTGCTCTTTTATGTCTCGCCAGCTTTCGTCACTCTCTACTCGAAGCTGTTCTTCAGAGAGCCTATCACGCGAGCCAAGAAGGCGGCCCTCATCTTGGTGTTGTTGGGTTGCGCGCTCGTTTCCCAAGTCTATGATGCCACGCAGTTTCGCTTGGGGCTGCCGGGTGTGCTTTGCGGCCTCGCCTCCGGCCTGGTCTATAGCGGCTACACCCTGTTTAGCAAAGAGGCCACCCGGCGCCACCATCCCTGGGTGGCCATGGCTTATGCTTTCGCTGTTGGCACGCTATTCTTGTCCCTGACGCAATGGCGAGGCAACCTGCTTGCTTTGGGGAACAATGGGAAAGGTTGGGGAGTGCTGGCTCTCCTGGCTCTCGGCCCCACGTTGGGAGGTTACGGGTTATATACCTTGAGCCTGCGCGACCTGCCCGCCGCTGTCGCCAGCTTGATCCTGCCGTTGGAACTGGTATTCACAGCCATCATTGCTTTCTTGGTTTTCGGCGAAATCCTGTACCCTCTTCAGATCGTGGGAGCGGCGCTCATTATATTGAGCATCCTACTTCTGCGGCCTCGTGGTAGCAGTGCTTCCGTGAGAGCTACTTCGGAGGCAGAGGCTGCCCAGGAAAAGAGAAGCGCATCATGAGACCAACTGGCGCGGTCAGGCTAGTGAAAGGAAGGGAGAAACCAGTCAAAAACCGCCACCCCTGGCTCTTTTCCGGGGCGATTTCCGGCATTGAGGGCCAGCCAGGCGATGGCGACATTGTGGACGTTATGGATCAGCAAGGGCAGTTCCTGGCGCGAGGCTATTATAACTCCCACTCCCAGATCGCGGTCCGCTTGCTGACCTGGAATCCCGACGAGGAGATCAATGCCGATTTCTTCCAGGAAGCCATCGCCCACTCTGTGGCCAGACGACAAGCCCTGGCAGCCGATGCGAGGACCGATGCCTATCGCCTGGTGCACGCCGAATCTGACCTTTTGCCGGGCTTGATCGTGGATCGGTACAATGGTTACCTCGTCACTCAATTCTTGACACTGGGCATAGACCGCTGGAAGCGGGAAATCGTGGCCTGCCTGGCCGATATGCTGTTCAGCGAAGGGATCTATGAGCGGAGCGACGTGGATGTGCGGGAGAAGGAGGGTCTGCCACCTGTCGTGGGCGCACTGTGGGGCGGGACCCCTCCCGATAGGGTGGAAATCCGGGAGAACGGCCATCGTTTTGCGGTGGACATCAAGGCCGGCCAGAAGACAGGGTTCTATCTCGACCAGCGGGATAATAGAGTGCGCGTGGCTGCTTATTGTGGGAATCGCGAGGTGCTTAACGCTTTCTCCTATACAGGCGCATTCGCGGTCTATGCCGCAGCAGGCGGGGCGAAACGAATCGTGAATGTGGACAGTTCTGCCGAAGCATTAGAGATCGCCAGGGATAATATGGCCTTGAACGGCCTGGCGGATCGGGACAGCGAATACGTGATTGGCGATGTTTTCGCGATCCTGCGCCGCTATCGAGAGCGGGGCCAACGCTTCGACCTGATCATCCTGGATCCTCCCAAGTTCGCCTACACGCGCTCGCAGGTCGAGGCCGCCTGTCGGGGCTATAAAGACATTAACTGGCTGGCGATGCAGTTGCTGAGGCCCAATGGCATCTTGTGCACCTTTTCCTGCTCCGGATTGGTGAGTGCCGATCTCTTTCAAAAGGTCATCTTCGGAGCCAGCGTAGACGCGGGACGTGACGTGCAAATCCTGGAGAAGCTCTCCCAGGCGACGGATCATCCGGTTCTCCTTTCCTTCCCAGAGGGAGAATACCTGAAAGGATTGATCTGCCGTGTGCTCTAGGGCTGAAGAGTCCTTCGCCCTATAGTTGCGTAGGGGGTCAAGTTTACGTATAATGGCGAAGACAGGCTCCATGAGGAGGAAGGCAATGCTCGAAGATGATGTAGCCAAGGTTCTTATCTCGGAAAAAGAGATCCAGACGCGCACCAAAGAACTTGCCCGACAAATCTCGGCGGACTATGCGGGCAAAGATCTCGTCTTGGTTTGCATACTGAAAGGGGGTATTACCTTCCTCGCCGACCTCATGCGTGAGATGACGGTCCCTCACGCCATAGATTTCATGGCCATCTCCAGCTATGGCGCCAGCACCGAATCCAGCGGCATCGTGCGCATCCTGAAAGACCTGGACGCAAGCATAGATGGCAGACATGTGTTGATCGTCGAGGACATCATTGATACGGGCCGCACTTTGAACTACATCCTGGCTAACCTGCAAACGCGGCACCCGGCCAGTTTGCGCGTTTGCACTTTGCTCAATAAACCCTCCCGCCGCGAGATCCAGATACCCCTCGCTTACGTGGGCTTTCAGGTGCCCAATGAGTTCGTCGTCGGCTATGGCCTGGACTATGTCGAAAAGTACCGGAATCTGCGCTTCGTTGGCGTCCTGAAACCGGAAATCTAC
>CAYPON010000168.1:0-7897 GCA_964412315.1 uncultured Anaerolineae bacterium
GTAGAGCATCTCCTTGCCAAGGAGAGGGCCGCGGGTTCAAATCCCGTCTTCCGCTTTGGCTGGCGACGTAGCCAAGAGGTTAAGGCAGGGGTCTGCAAAACCCCGATCATCGGTTCAAGTCCGATCGTCGCCTTTGGTACGTTATTAGGAGCTGATAGCGCGGGACAAGAGGCTATCGGCTTTTGTTTATGGGGCGGTGGCGAAACGGCAGACGCTGCGGACTTAAAATCCGCTGGGCTTACCCCCATGTGGGTTCAAATCCCACCCGCCCTATATAGTAGCTATGCCACCCTTGACCTACTACCGGTAGTGCTTCGCGCTGGGAGCGCAACCGAGATTTAAGGTAAATCCGTAGCGCACAAAACAGAAAACCGCCTACCAGGCGTTTGACCTGATAGGCGGTTTGTGCTATCCTATCGCCGTCAGGTGCTCATACCACCTGGCCGGCCCCTGGACGTAAGAGCGTCGCAGGGGCATTTTGCTTCAGAATCCATTATAGCACAAAATCTCGACAGTGAATCTTAAATCTTGCAGCCCGAATCTTAAATTTTCATGCGGCATCGCCTTCAGCACCCGCCCGCAGCACCACCACCGCCGCCATGGCCAGGTGTTGGCATCATCCATAACTATGCGAAAGTACTACGCGAACCCTTTTCCAGCCATTTAAATGGCGGAAAAGGGTTACGGTTTGTCGGCCCTCGCGTTTTCGCCACGCAAAAAAATCACCCGGAACAGTTGCCCTGGCCGCTCGCGCCGGGAAAGCTCCAACGCGGCCTCCATGTCCGCCTCCGTGACGTCACAACCGAGACGAGTAAAGTAAACGACATGCTCTTCTTCGCCGTCGCCGGCCGCGCGCTCCAACGCCTCAAGTCGCCGCTCTAGCCGCTTGCTCATTCTGTCTTTCCTCCAATGTCGGGGGCAATATGCTCTTGCCCGCAATGCCGATAGACATACCTATCGCCCACCTTGTCGAACAGGTCCACAATCCTAAGGCCGGGATTTTTAGCCCGACATTCAGCCTTAAGGGCCTGCAAACATTGCTCTGGAACGTCGCGCTCACACTCGGCCAGGATGTGTAGGTTCCTAGCCCTTTTGCCCCAATACTTTGCCGATTTCGTTGCCTTCTAGGATGGGAGCATCCTTATAAAGGTAACAGGCCACGGCGCGCTGGCTCTCGGTCTGGAAAAGGGGCGGGAGTTTTTGCAGACAGATGTCTGTGGTGAAGGGGCAGCGATCGGCGAACTTGCAGCTCCGGGTTGCTTCATCCCACTCTACGCCGGGCCATTTCTTTTCTTTGGAGCGAGCGACCTCTACCTTACCCCATTTTCGCTTGGGATCGGGCCAGGCGATAGAACGCACCAGAAGCTGAGTATAAGGATGCTTGGGATTTTTGATCACGGCGTCAACATCGCCAGCTTCGGTCACGGACCCCTGATAAAGCACGACGATGTCTTCGCAGATATGGTATGCCGTTGCCAGATCGTGGGTGATATAGAGGATAGAAATGCCCAAATCCCGGTTAAGGTTGCGCAGGCTCTCTAGGATCGTGGCGCGGAGAGAGGCATCTACCATAGATACAGGCTCGTCGGCGATGATCAGCCGGGGTTGCAAGAGGAGCGCCCGCGCTACCGTGATGCGTTGCCGCTGGCCTCCGCTCAACTGATGTGGATACCTGCCGAGGGTTTCCTCAGGGCGCAACCCCACATCCAACAGAGCCTTCTCCATGAGAGCGCGTTCCGCCGCTTTTCCCTTGGCCAGATGGAACTTGGCGATGGGAACGCTCAACACGTGATCAACCTTGTAGAAGGGGTTGTACACCTCAAAAGGATCCTGGAAGATCGCCTGCACCTCCCGTCGAAAGGTGAGCCACTCTTCTCGTGACATCTTGGCGAGGTCTTGCCCTTTGTAAAGGATTTCGCCTTTGGTGGGGGTGAGAAATCTCAGGAGCAGCATGCCCATCGTCGTCTTGCCGCTTCCGCTCTCGCCTGCTATGGCGGTGATGGTCGGACGCTCACCACCAATAGAAAGGAAGATATCCTCCAAGGCCACGGTCGTTCTTCTCCGGAAAAGTCCTCCGGTGTAGACCTTGGTGACGTTACGGAGTTCCATCAAAGCTGTCATCGCTGCACCTCGTCTAGGTGACAAGCCACCCACCGTGCGGGACGCGCTTCTATCAGGGCCGGAACCTCTTGAGCGCAGATATCCTTGGCCTGGGGGCATCTGGGATGAAACAAGCAGTTCGCTGGTGCATTGAGCAAGGAGGGAGTGATTCCGGGGATTCCTTTGAAGGTTCCCTTAGCTTCCAGGACGGGCAGGGTGCTGATCAGCAACAGGGTATAGGGGTGCAGTGGCTCACTGAATATGTCCTCAACCCTGCCGACCTCCACCAGCCTGCCGGCATACATCACCGCCAGCCGCTCCACCGACTGGGCCATCAGCCCCATGTCGTGCCCAATGAGGATCATCGAGATCCCCAGTGCCGACTGCAGCCGCTCGATGGTCTCCATCACCTGTCTCTGGATGACCACGTCCAGGGCGCTGGTCGGTTCATCGGCGACAATGATCTTGGGCCGCAAGGAGATAGCGATGGCGACGCACACCCGCTGCTTCATGCCCCCGCTCAATTCATGGGGGTACATATTGGCCACGCCACGCTCCAGCTCTACTGAATCTAGCGCCTCATAGACCCGTGTCTCCAATTCGGCCTGGGACATTTTCTCGCTGTGGTCTTTCATGCCGTCCATGATCTGATCTTTGACGCGCATCACCGGATTGAGAGAATTCATCGCCCCTTGGGGGATCAGGCTGATCTGACCCAGGCGGACCTGACGCATTTTATCCTCTGGAAGCTGCACTAAATCGAGTCCCTCCAGCAGGACCTGTCCGCTCTCGATACGCCCAGGGGATTTGATAAGACGGAGAAGGGTCATGGCCAGCGTGGACTTGCCACATCCTGATTCTCCTACCAGGCCCAGCCGCGCCCCCCTTCCGAGGCTGAGGCTCACACCATCCACCGCCTTCACCGGCCCTGCTTCCGTGTGGTAGTACACCCGCAGATCCTTTACCTGAAGCAGTTCGCCATTCATACGGCCCTCCGCACCCTGGGGTTGGCCAGTTCATCCAGTCCAGAGGACACCAGGAAAAGCGCCACGAATAGGATCACGATGACGAGAATAGGCGCCAGGATCCACCACCACATGCCACGGATAAAGGCGCCGTAATACATCACCCAGTAGATCGTCATCCCCAGGGTAGGCTCTCGCATGGGGCCGAGGCCCAGAGCCTCCAACCCCAGGGAAGCGAAAATGCCAGAGGTCACCGACCCCACAAAGCCCGCCCCCAGGAAAGGTAGGAGATTAGGCATGAGTTCCTTGAAGATAATCTCCAGGTCGCTCATGCCGGAGAGTTTGGCCACCCGGACAAAGGCCCTCTCCCGCAAGGTGAGCACCTGGGAGCGAATGGTGCGCGTGGGCCACATCCAGGCCAGGATGGAGACGACGAGGGCCATGCTATTCACATTCATGCCTTTTCTAATCGTGGAGGCGATCACCACCAGGACGAGCAAGCCAGGCACCGTGAGCAGCACGTCTACCACCCATCTGATGATGGTATCCAGAAGGCCACCATAATAGGCAGATAGGAAGCCCAACATGATGCCTATCCCTAGGCCGATGGCTCCGGCGGTGAAGCCGATTCTTGAAGTGAGATAGGTCCCTTTGATCACCGCAGCCAGGAGATCCCGCCCCTGGCTATCCGTGCCGAAAGGATATTGCAGCGAAGGACGTTGGTTTGGCGTCGTGGCCAGTGGGTAGGCCCTTTCGCCGGGAACTAGCAAACTCCCTAACCCCGAGAAGAGAACCAGGATCAAGACAAAACTCAGCCCTACGGCCAATCGTGGGTTGCGCTTTAAGTAACGGAAGAAACCCGCGATCCTTATCATTTCATCCCCTTTCATAAGTTATGCGCGGATCCAAGAGGGGATACACCAGATCCATAATGAGCGTCGCCGCGCTTATGCCCAGGATAACCATGAAGACGACACCGTAGATGGTAAAATAGTCGAAATATCTGATGGATTTGTGCAGAAGCGAGCCGACGCCGGGATAGCCAAAGACCGTCTCCACCAGAACAGAGCCGGAGACCAGATGGCCTAAGGAGAGAGCCAGGGAAGTAACCTGGGGAAGGAGGGCATTGCGCATGGCATATCTGAAAAAGATACGCCTTCCCTTAAGCCCTTTGGCTTCGGCCAGGGTCATGTAGTCCTCCCCTTGCACCGTGACCATCATGCCACGCATTCCCAGCGCCCAGGAGCCCACCCCGGCCAGAACGATGGAAAGGGCGGGCAAGATGGAGTGGCGGATGATATCGAGGGCGAAAGAGAGGCTGCGACTAGGAATAGCGCCTATGGTGTAACCGCCTCCCAAGGGAAGGATTTTGCCACGGAAGGCGAGAAGATAGATAAGCACAAGGCTAAACAGATAGTAAGGGACAGCGGAAAAAGTCATCAGAGGCGCTATCATATACTGCAACGTTTTCGGCGATTTGGGCCAGCCTATCATAGCTCCCAGGAGGGTGCCGAGGGTGAAAGCGATGAGCGTGGACACGCTCAAAAGCCCTATCGTCCAGGGAACGGCCTCGCCGAGGAGTTGCATCACCGTCTTGGGATAAAAGGCGATGGAATAACCCAGGTCCAGGCGAGTCATGTTGGCCATATAGCGCAAGTATTGCTTCCAGACGGGTTGGTCCAGGCCAAACTCCTTTTCGTACGCCTCGACCATCTCCCTCAGGCCCGCCTCCAGGTAGCCGCCCGTCATCTGCTGTTCCATCAGCCTCTCCAGGATCGGGTTTCTGGGGGCGAGCTTGGGAACGAGGAAATTGAGAGTAGCCGCCGTCCAGAGCACCAGCAGTAATAACCCCAATCGTTTGAGCAGATACGCCAGTCGCACTCATTACCTCTCTTTCCATACAAGAACACTGAATAATCCGTAATATTGGACGCCGTTGCGTCCGGCCATCAGATGGCCGGACTAGGAGTAACGCCGCTCCGGTCGGCGCGGCCATAAATAAGCCGCACTAAAAGCTCAAGCCCGCTCGAAGCGGGCTAAAATCGCCCGTTTTCAGCCGGCCTTGGCCGGCTTCAGTTCTTGGGCCGATGGTTTACCGTCGGCCCACGAGCGGACGACGTTACCAGATTATATAGAGACTCATACTATGCCCGATGAAGTGTGATCTGATTTGTCTGAAATCTGGGTCAGGAGCCTGATTCCAAACATGAACATCCGCGAGGGGCCCCGTTCATCAAGGCCCCTCGCGTTCTTCCGAAGGCTATTGGCGAGCCGGTTACTGGACGGGCTTGAGCCTCTGCAGGATCAAGGGGAAGGTCAGATGCCAGAAGGCGCCGTTCAGATATGGATCTTTCTCCGTCGGCCACCCTGTCCAGTAGGTGGTGTTCATCGGGATGCGATGGAACCACTGAATGAGCGGCACATCGGGCAGGTTCTTGAGCCAGATCTCCATGCCCTTGCGGAACAGTTCCATCACCTTGGGATCGCCCATCGGCACCTTGGCCATCTCGTCCACTATCGCGTCGAACTCCGGGTTCTCCCAGCGGAAGGGAGCACCACGATGAGGTTCACCTGTGGGCGCGCTCTTCCGGCTGTGGAATAGGGCGAAGGTCAAGAACGGATCAGCGATGCTGCCGCCGTGCCCATTGGGGAAGGCCTGCATCGTCCCCTGGGAGATTCTGGTGCCCAGGTCTGCCGGCATGGAAAAGGAGGCGTCAAAGCCGGCTTTGCGCAGTTGCTCGGCGAGAACGGGGCCGATGTCGGCAAAGATTTGCCAGCCGCCCATCTCGCAGGTAAGGCGTTTGCCGTCCTTGGCCCAGAACCCATCCTTGTCCTTGGCATAGCCTTTCCCCTTCAAAAGCTCCGCGCTCTTGGCCAGATCAACTTTGTTGGTGGGATATTTCTCCAACAGATCCTTGATCCCGTCTATATACTTCATCAGCGGCGGGTAGTAAGGGAAGGGCACTATCGTCGCCTGGCCAGCTCCCTCATAGGCCACCTGGATCATCTGCTGCCGGTCTATGGCATAGCTGACGGCCCATCTGATGTCCGGATCGCTATAGGGTGGTTCCCGGTCATTGAAGCAGAGCGAGATCGGCCACCAGTCCACGTAACCGTAGGGCGGCTTGTCAAAGGTGTGGGTGATGACTTTCGGGTTCTGCTGCACGACGCTCTTGATGGTGAGCGGCCGCAGGTCCAGGGCGGCGTCCGTTACGTTCTGGATACAGAGCTGAGCCGACTTGGTCTCGTCCGCGTTGGGGATCACCAGGATGCGCTCCACCGCGGGCAGCTTGGCGAAGCCGGTCTTGGCTCCCCAGTAATTGTCGCGCCGATCCAGGAACTTTTGCGTGGTGGTATTGAGCGTCAGCTTGTAAGGCCCCGTGGCGACAGGCCAACCCTTGTCCGGGTCGAAGAAGAGGAAGGTCGTGGGGTCGGCGATGTCCTTGAAGATGTGCTCCGGAATGATGTATTGCCCCGTGTCGAACTTGAAGGAGAGATAGTCGAAGACGAACCTGGGGTTGGGGCCGGTGAAGACTATCTTGAGAGTGTAATCGTCCGTGGCGGTGCACTCTTTCACCCACGTCTTGAACTCTGCGGAGTTCCTCAGTTTCGGGGCATGCTTGATGAGCATGTTGAAGGTGAATACCGGATCCTTGGCCGTGAAGGGTTTGCCGTCGCTCCACTCCACCCCTTTGCGGATTTTGATGACCACCTCGGTGAAGGTGCTATTCCACTGATGGCTCTCCGCCAGCCAGGGGATATGCTCGCCGGCGAAGGCGGAATAGAAGAAGAGGGGCTCCAGCATGGCGGCGTTGCCTTCCTGGTGCGTCCAGCCGGTGGCATAGGGGTTGGCGATCCCTGCGCTTGCCCATGCGCCGCCGCTGCCGCCAAACTGCAACACCAGGGTCCTGTTACGGGGCACTTGCTTCAGCCCTACTTCCTTGGTCACTACCTTGGTCACTTCTTGGGTCACTACCTTGGTGACTTCCTTGGTTACGGGCACGGTCACTTCCTTGGTCACTTCCTTGGTTACGGGCACTTCCTTCGTCACAACGACGGTCTCTCTGATGACTTGCGGCGTTGGCGCGACGCAGGCTGCCAACACCGTGCCGACGGCGGCCATGGCCGAAAAACGCAGAAACTCTTTCCGTGTCAGCTTTTCCATTGTTTTCCCTCCTTATGAAGGCATAGACTATTGGGCTGCCTATTCTACGCGCAAACTCCCCATAGTCCTGACCGATCCATCCTGACTATCATGAGAATTGTCACACGCTTCGAAGTTCGCTCCCTCTACAACCTCCTTTCGCCCAGCAGGCGCCTAAACGCAAACAAGCAGGGCATCACACCTGACATCCTTGGTGTCATACCCTGCCTGTTTGCAAACCACTGGCAGCGATCCCTCCACCACAGATCCTCCTATGGTCAGGTCTCAAGCTGTTTATCCTGCAAACATTATATCATACTTTCCCCTGTTGTCAAATCTGTATGAGGGTCCAGGGTCGGTTTGCCTGGCTTTTTGTCAACTTCGGTTCTCTGACGTATAATTATCGCCACTTATTCGGCCTTTCTCATAACCTTTTCCAGGAGTGACGAGATGAAAATCCTCAGCGTCAAACCGGAGCTATGCACAGGGTGCCATCTTTGTGAGGAGACCTGTGCAGAGACCTGGTTCAAAGTAAAAGATAGAGAAAGGGCGGCTATACGTATCTCCGAGCCAGCGGCGAAGGGCCATCCTTACCAGATCGTCGTCTGCACGCAGTGCGGCGAGTGCATAGACATCTGCCCAACGAAGGCTATCTTCCGTGCTCGCAACGGGGTGGTGCGCATTGACC
>CAYPON010000169.1:0-3183 GCA_964412315.1 uncultured Anaerolineae bacterium
TGAGGGTGGCGCCCGGCGTTTCGGTCGGTGTAGGCGTGGGCGACGGGGTTGGCGGAAGAGTGGCCGTGTGGGTGGCTGTCGGTGTGGGGGTGTATGGAAATTCTGTTGCCGTGGCTGTCGAAGGTGCTATGGGAAGCGTAATCTCCGTCGTGGTCGCGGTAGGCGTCTCCAGGTTGAAAGTTGGCGTGACGGCGACCCTCGTCTCGCCAGGCTCCCCAGACTGGCGGACACGCCAAAAACCACGCAGGGCCGCGCTTTCCTTGGAGAAGGGCGGGCGGAGCAGAGCGATCAGCGCAGCGATGGCCAGAAAGGCGGCCAGTAGAAAGAGCAGCCCCTTAAACCCTCCGGGTCTTGGCAGACGCTTCCGGGGGTCTGCCCAGAGATCGGCCAGGTAGGGCGCCTGTAGAGCTTTTTTCAATTCGTGCGCGTTGGCGTGTCGCTCCGTGGGCCTGGAGGACATCGCCCTGAGCACGGTGCGGTCGAGCCAGGCGGGCACGCGGACGTTCACTGCGGAGGGAGGCGTGAGGATGGTATGGCAAGAGCACCCGGTGAGCATCTCGTAGACAATAGCCCCCACAGCATAAATGTCCGCAGCGGGGGTCGGTCTGCCTCCCAGCAACATCTCCGGCGCCAGGTAAAAGAGCGTGCTGGCCCCTCGCGGCGCCTTCTCTTGGAGTTGGGCAGACCTGACAGGTTTCTGAAACCTGTCAGGTCTGTGGGGGCTTCTCAGTTTGACTCGGCCCTCAGCATCCAAAAAGATGTTCGCTGGGTGCACAGCACCGTGCGCTATCCCCTGATCGTGGAGATGAGCGAGGGCATCGCAGACCGCTGCGGCGATCTCCACCGTCCGTTCCGGTGGCAGGGGGCCTTCTCGACGAAGGAATTCGGCTAGCGATCTCCATGTTTCCTTTTCACTTTTCGGGGGCATGTTACCCTCCACAGGTAAATCACCCACCACGAAGAGCACGAAGAGAAAGATGGTTTACTCCGTGATCTTCGTGTCCTTCGTGGTGACTAACTCATATATCCATACCGCGCCGCTGGAATAGATGACCCTGAAATGCGGGCTGCCGGCCAGCATCTGCGGCGAGAGGTGTCCTCCACGCGCGCCAATGTAGACGTGCGTGACGCCTGCCTCCCGCAGGCGGCGCAGCGCTTCGGGATCATCCAGCGAGGGCACCTGCGAAGCCCAGCGAGCAAACTCATTCACCTCGGCGATATATTCCGGCGTGCCCGCGCGGTACAGGATAGCGGGCAGCGTCGTCTGGCGATCCGTTAATATGGGAATCCACCAGCCACCGTCGGTGCCCATATAGATCTCCCGTTGCCAGTGCGCGGTGTTGATGAGAAACTTGGCTTGCGGGGGAACGTTCTGGCGAATCCAATCCATGGCGACTACATCCTCCTGCGTAGCCAGGATAGTGTCCGGGTTAATGACGGTGACCATCCGCCGCGCCCCCCATAGTCCCACCAGAAACAGGAGCGCGCCTAGAATGTATTGATACATCCTCCCCTGGCGCGGCGACAGGATGGCCAGCGGCGCGCTGAGCCAGTCTGCCATCAGATAGCTGCTCAGGATGGACATGGGCAGGTAGAGGGAGATGATCGCGGAGGAATTGCTGAGCAGCCAGGTATCCTGTAGCCCCACGAGATGGGGGTTGAAGGTCAACCCGACGGCCACAGCCCAGAGGAGGATCAAAAAGGGTGCCTTCTGCTGGGCGAGATAAAGCAGGAAACTCCCCCCGATTGCGCGCACCTTCCCGAAAGCTCCGCGCTTTCGGGAAGGTTCATGGATCGCCAGGGCCAGTGGTTTCAGCACGGCCCACAGGAGCGCGGCCTGGGATAGCTTGATGAGGATGCGTCCCTGCCCTGCCTCCAGAAGGTCCCAGGGGGCGGTGCTGTATTCGGCGTCGGAGCGCATCCGGCTGACGAAGGTCTCCAGGGGGAGGATTGTGTCGCGCCAGAGGTTGACGAGCCAGGGAAGCGCCAACAGCAGGGCGATCCCAGCGATGATAAAAGCGCGCTGCCATTTCTCCGCGGGGAGGGATCTGTCCGCCCCAATGTCACCCTGGGTGAAGCGAAGGGTCGCTGCCCTCAATCCCTCTCCCACTGGGAGAGGGAAGCCCTCACCCTCAGTCCCTCTCTCACTGGGAGAAGGAAGGGTGAGGGCTGTTTCGTGCAGCAGGTAAACCAGGGCGAAGCAGAGGTAAAAGACAAAGACGCGATAATGGTTCAGGAAGAGGCCCGTGGTAGCGATGCCTGTCAGAGCCAGATGGCGCAAATCTCTCTGCGGCCTGTCCAGGGCGTCCATCAGGATCAACAGGGCGACGGGCAAGATGACCATGCCGCTGAGGTGGGTGTATCGCCCCCAACTGACATAATAGGCGGGAAAGATGGAGACTAGGCCGGTCATCAGGCCGGCGATCATTCCGGCCAGTCGCTGGCCGGTCAGCCGCACGGTCAGCGCGTAGACCGGCAGGATGGAAAGGGCGTTCAGGAGTTGGCCCAGGAGCAGGATGGCCTGGGGCACGCCGACGCCTGAAAGCCAGTGGAACCAGGCGACCAGGGCATTAAAGCCGAAATGCCGCGTGAAGGCCTCCACCGGCAGGAAGGGCCAGTAGGAAGAGGCGAGTTTCCCCTCCTCGGCGATCAGGCGGGCGATGAGCGCATGATGCACCGAATCCACCCACGGCGGCAGGGCCAGGCCGCGGATTTGCGTATAGCGCACAGCCAGGGTCAGGGCCAGGATGCCCCCCAGGGCGAGCGTGTAGGGGTCTGGGATAGCATCGCAGAGACGCAGAGAACGCCGAGTATTCACATGATGATTTCTCCGCGCTCTCTGCACCTCCGCGGTGAGTAAAGCGGCCGGGACGAGGAGCAAGGCTTTGGCCCAGAAGGGGGAGAGCCGCAGGCCAAGCGTCGTCGTCCAGAGCAGGAAGAGGGGGAGCGCCATCAGGCTCAGGGATAGGGCCAGGGCCAGGCGGCTGGGGGTGTCCAGGTTGGCCTGGGGGAGCAGGGCGCGTTGCAGGGAGTAGCCTGGCAGAAAAAGGAGGAGCGTGGCCAGCAGGAGCGGCCACGTCCAGCGCGAGAGCGTTCCCGCTATATCGCGCAGCGCGAGGGGCGGGATGTCTGCGCCTGTGGCCAGGGGCGAGCAGCCGGTAGCGAATAGGATGAGCAGAATGA
>CAYPON010000169.1:3283-7873 GCA_964412315.1 uncultured Anaerolineae bacterium
AACCGGGCTGGGATTGGGCTTTCAATTCGGCGATCCGATCGTCGGGAGGGCTTCAACATACTCCAAGGTCTCCCTGAGTTGACCCGTCTGGTGGTGCTCTTTTTGCTTCTGGACATAGTTGACTATCGGCGGCAGGTGCCGTTCGGCAAAGGAGACCACCCCATACTCATCTTGCCAGGCGAAGTTGTCCACTGCTCCCGGCAAGTGGTTCATGTGGTGGGCGCTGCTCCCTTTCAGGGCGCCAATGAAAGTGGAAAGGGCCACCTTTGGCGGCACAGACACGACGAGATGCACGTGATCGTCCGTGCCGCCCATAGCGTGCAGGACAGACTCCAGAGCCGCTACCTTGCCGACCAGGTAACGATAAAGCTCTTTCTCCAACTCGGCTGCAATGAGAGGCTGCCGGTTACGAGTAGTCCAAACGACGTGATAGTACAGACGCCAGAAGGGCATAGGTTGGCTCCTTTCGACGCGGTTGTCAGAACATCTCGGCGATCAATGAATTTTAACAAAACAATCCCGCAACACCGGATATCTGGCAACCGACCATCTGATGGTCGGTTTTCCGTGACTGTCCGCCCTTCAACCGCCGGCGGAGAGGGACGGGGTGAGGTAATGCCTATCCCTCTTTTTTCGCCCTCTGCTGCAGCTCATAGAGCTTGTTGATCGCCTCCAGTGGGGACATGGACATCACGTCCAGCTTTTCCAGATCGGCCAGGACTTGGCTCTTCGTGGGCAGGAGCGGCAATTGCTGCACTTTGATGATGCGGCGCGGCGCGACCGGCCCCGCCGAGGCGCTGCTCTCCAACTCGGCCAGGATCTCCTCAGCGCGATGCAGCACCGTCCTGGGCAGCCCGGCCAGTTGCGCGACGTGGATGCCATAGGAGCGATCCGCGCCGCCCGGCAGCAACCTGTGCAAAAAGACCACTCGCTCCCCTTCTTCGACGACGGCCACGTTGTAGTTTCGCACGCGGGGAAGGATGTTCGCCAACTCGCATAGCTCGTGATAGTGCGTGGCAAAAAGCGTCTTGGCCCGCAGGCGCGGATGGTTATGGATGTACTCCACAACGGCCCAGGCGATGGAGATGCCGTCGTAGGTGCTCGTGCCTCGCCCCACCTCATCCAGGATGAGCAGGCTATGGGAGGTGGCGTTGTTGAGGATATTCGCCACCTCGACCATCTCCACCATGAAGGTGCTCTGGCCGGCGCTGATGTCATCTTGCGCCCCCACCCGCGTAAAGATGCGATCTACCAGGCCGATGGTGGCGGAATCGGCGGGGACGAAGGAGCCGATCTGCGCCATGAGCACGATCAAGGCCACCTGGCGCAGGATGGTGCTCTTGCCCGCCATGTTCGGCCCCGTGATAATCAGTACTTTCTCTTCAGGGGTGATGGAGATGTCGTTCGGCACGAAGGCTCCCGCTCCCAGAGCCAACTCCACCACCGGGTGCCGCCCGGCGCGAATCTCGATCCGCTCCTCCATATTCAGCACAGGCCGCACATATCTGTTGTTGACCGCCACCTCGGCCAGGGCAGCATAGACATCTAACTCGGCGGCGGCGCGCGCCGTGCGCAACATGCGGGTGGCGTGGGAGGCCACCTGTTCGCAGACCTGGCGATAGACTTGCGCCTCCAGTTCCGCCAGCCGTTCCTGCGCAGTAAGGATCAAAGCCTCCTTCTCTTTCAAGTCAGGGGTGATGAAACGCTCGGCGTTGACCAGCGTCTGCTTGCGGATATAGTCAGGGGGAACGCGCCCCAGTTGCCCCTGCGTCACCTCGATGTAGTAGCCGAAGACTTTGTTATAACCTACTTTGAGGTTCTTGATGCCAGTGCGTTGGCGTTCCTGCTCCTCCAGGCCGGCGATCCACTGCTTGGCGTCCTGCGCGGCGGCACGGAGGTTGTCCAGTTCCGGCGCAAAACCAAGGGCGATAGCCCCCCCTGCGCCCGGCGTGGCGGGCGCATCGGCGGGGATGGCCTGTGCCAGCAAAGTCACCACCGCCTCACAGGGGTCCAAATCGGCGGCGAGGGATGATTCGTGAAGCGCCCCTGCTTTGGCGGCCAGATCGGGGACGCGCTCCAGCGCTGCCCGCAGATGACACAGATCGCGCGGTGTGGCGATCTGTTGCGCTGCCCGATTCGCCAGCCGTTCCAGGTCGCCGATGGCTTTCAGCGTTGCACGGAGGGAGGTGCGCAGGGCGGCATCGCCATACAGTGCCTGCACAGCGTCCAGGCGGGCCTGCAGCGCCGCCAGGTCCAGCAGCGGCTGGTTGAGCCAGCGCCGCAACATCCGGCTGCCCATCGGCGTCATTGTGCGATCCAGGACGCCAAGCAAGGCTCCCTCTGTCTTGCCCTCGCGAATGGTTTGCGTGAGTTCCAGGTTCCGTCGCGTGGAGGGGTCCAGCACCATGAAGGTGTCGAGGGAATAGGTGGTCAGTTGCGTCAACTGAGAGAGGGCCGACTTGCGCGTCTCGCCGAGATACTGCACAATGGCCCCGGCGGCCTGGATGGCCAGCGGGAGATGGGCGCAGCCGTAGCCTTCCAGGGAACTCACCTGCCAATGCTCCAAAAGGACACGTCGCGCGTTCTCCAACTCAAAGCGCCAGCTATCATATGGAGAAAAGGTGATGCCCCAAGACTCCTCTTTGGCGAGCAGGGCGGTATCCCCGTCGGGGATCAGGCATTCGGCAGGACGGAGGCGGTCCAACTCGCGGCTAACGATATCTGTTGGATTGGCGTGGGATACCTGTGTGGTGGCGAATTCGCCCGTCGTGATGTCGGCATAGGCGATGCCTGCGCGCTCTCCCTCGATGATAACGGCAGCCAAGTAGTTATTCCGTTTAGCCTCCAGGAGGGTTGGTTCCACCACCGTCCCCGGCGTGATGACCTCCGTCACCTCGCGGGACATCAGCCCCTTTGTGCCGTTCTCAGCGGATTGTTCCACGATGGCCACTTTGTAGCCGGCGGCGATCAGCCTGGCGACGTAGCCCTCCACAGCATGATAAGGGACGCCAGCGAGGGGAACGCGGGTATTATGCCCCACCGGCCTGGAGGTGAGCACAATGTCGCAGACTTCCGACACAATCTTGGCATCCTCGTCAAAGGTCTCGTAGAAATCGCCCAGGCGGAAGAAAACGATGGCGTTGGGATATTGCTTTTTGATTTGCAGATACTGCTGTCGCACCGGCGTGGTCATGTGCTACCTCATGGAACAGGTATCAGGCGTCAGGTTACCTGTTGCCTATCGCCTGCTGCCTAATATCTATTGTAAGCCCAAACGGGGAAATGGTCAAGAGATTTGCGCATTATCTTTAAGGATATTATAATGAGGGCTGTCAGTTTTACACTGACGCCGGTGGGCCTTGTCTGTTTGTGTCAACATATCTGGGCAGGGAGAGATATGCGAAGGACTATCGCTTATCAAGAGACGTTGCTCCCTAACCTGATGGCCGAGTTTCCCTCCACTCGTTATCAAGGCAGCAAAGCGAAAATCGCCGATTGGATCTGGGAGCAAATTGCCGATCTGGATTTTATGACTTGCCTAGATGCCTTCGGCGGCACTGGAGCCGTCGCCTATCGCTTGAAGCAGGCAGGTAAGCAAGCGACCTATAATGACTTGCTTTGCTTCAACTACTATATCGGGCTGGCACTTATCGAGAACAGCCGAACCCAGCTTGGCCCAGAGGAAATAGATAGGCTTCTGCAAAGGCATTCAGAGGTCACATACCCCTCCTTTGTCCATGACAATTTTGCTGATATCTACTTCACCGATGAGGAGAACGCCTGGATTGACCAGACGATAACGAATATCCGCCAACTTACTGATCCGTACAAGTTTGCGCTGGCATTTTTCGCTCTGTGTCAAGCCTGTATTATCAAGCGTCCCTACAATCTGTTCCACCGCAGGAACCTCTACATACGTTTTGCCGAGGTAGAACGTTCCTTTGGTAACAAAGCTACCTGGGATAAGCCCTTTGAGGAGTGGTTTCGTATCTTTGTCGCCGAAGCAAACCAAGCCATTTTTGATAATGGTCAGACGAATCGCGCTCTGAACCTTGACGCGGCCTCTGTACCAGGTGAGTACGAACTGGTATACATAGATACCCCTTACATCTCCAAAGATGGCGTAGCGGTGGATTATCTGGAGTTTTACCACTTCCTGGAAGGGCTAACGATGTACGATGAGTGGAGTCAGTTTATTGATCGCCGATCAAAACACCGCCGTCTCAAGCCGCGACCGAGCGAATGGACGGATAAGAATCGCATTCATGCAGCCTTTGATCGCCTGTTTCAACGATACCAGAAGAGCATTCTGGTGGTTTCTTATCGAAGCGACGGTATCCCCTCTGAAGTAGAGCTTGTATCCCTTCTCAAGCATTACAAGGGCCATGTCCGTGTCGAACATTTCGGCCAGTACAAATATGCGCTATCCACCAATGCCGAATCTGAAGAGATCCTCCTGATTGGCACATAGATCGTGAGATGCAAGTCAGATGACCATAGATAATTTCCGCGAGAGCCTGTCAGCACACTTTAATGCATTCAAACGCACACTAGCCACGGATACAGGCGACTGGGTGGTCAAGGGATTCA
>CAYPON010000170.1:0-7854 GCA_964412315.1 uncultured Anaerolineae bacterium
CTGGAAGAAATAGGGGTTGCGCTCCATGATGAACAGCTCTTGCGAGATCTGGTTTGTGGCGTTCCAGGCGTGGGTGGTGGGCAAGTCAGGATTCATGTACCAGGCGTTCCGATTGTCGTTGAAATACGTCTCCCAAGAACTGAACTTGGCGTCCTTGTACGCCTTTTCCAGCGCCGCTTTGTCTTGCACCAGGTCCATGTGGAATTGTTTCAGATAGTGACTGGGAGCATAGGGATCGGATCCGGTCAGGGTGTAGACGAAGAGCGGGTTGGGATCGGCGAACTTGAAGACGACGGTGTACTTGTCAGGGACGTTCAACTGCATGACCGTCTTTTTGCCGGTGTACCAACTAGCGCCAACGGCCGGGGTGAGTGTCTTGTGCATCAGGATGTAGTCGTACCACCACTTGAAGTCATCGCCGGTGAAGGGCTGCCCGTCAGACCACTTCATCCCTTTCCGCAAGCGAACCGTCCACTCTGTGGCATCTTTATTCAGGTCCCAGGACTCGCAGATATTGGGGCGCAGGCTCAGATCGGCGTTATACCAGATCAGTTGGTTGTGCGTGACCTTATCAGGCCCCCAGCGGTCGGATACACCCGTGAAGCCACGACGCATAGTGCCACCATACTTGCCAGTCATTTCCATCACCGGGCAGACGCAGGGGTTCAGTGGCAGTCGCTCTTCCACTGGTGGCAGCTTGCCCGCTTTGACCAGCGCGGCGAGCATGGGCGCTTCCTTGAATTTGGTGACCGGCTTGGGTGTAGCCGTTGGCTCCGGCGGCTTGGGGGTAGCGGTTGGCGCTGGCTTGGTCGGCTCGGCGGGTTTCGGCGTCGCCGTAGGCTCAGCCGGCTTGGGTGTAGCCGTCGGCACCGCTGCTGGCGGCCTGGTCGGCTGCGGCGCTGGCGTCGGCTGGGCGCAGGCCTGAAGCGCTGCCCCCAGGATGGCCGCTGCCGATGCTTTCAGAAAACTACGTCGGCTTAGCTTTACTTTGTCAGACATCTGTCTCCTCCTTTTACTTAGCAACTAACACAAACATTCAGCCCAATAACACCTTTTTCTCCCAAGACACCTCCTTCCTTCAATCCTGTAGCCGCAGACTTCATGTCCGCGAACAAGCGCACCGTTTATCAGGCTCAACGAACATATCATCACCCAGGAACGTTTCTCCGCCTTTGCCTTTTAGCCAGCAGGCGTAACCGCTAAATCAGCCGTGGATTTGTCCGTTGCAGCCAACTCCTCTTCTGCAGGCAGTTCATATAATGCCTCTGGGGCAAAGTCGGCCCCATTTGGCCAGACCACGGTGCCTGCCACAGGGTCTACAGCCACTCGACCAAAATAAGCTGGTTCATGTAGAGGCGCAAATACAGGACCATCTAGCAATGGTAGCAAACTCACTCGCTTGCGTGTACCATCACTGAACACCAATTGCAACGAATATAGCCCGCAAACTTCAGCCTGAAGGATGTGTAGAATCATCACCTATCTCCTTTACTCGAGCGGGGGAATACGCCGCAGCGGTTGTCCCGCGCGCGCCAATTCCCAATTGGCCCGCAACTCCTCTTGATACATAGCCGCCCACTCAAGAACCAATGACTGCGCCCGCCGAGGTAAACTGCCCTCCAAAAGCTTAACTGTGTCAATGTTTACTTCGGCCTCATACTGGGCATAGATGGCATGGAAGTGCGGCGGCATATGATCCTTGTAATACATGTAGATCACGATTCCGAGGAATTCCGAAATCCTGGGCACGTCTTTCCTCGCTTTGGAGCGGCCTTCTTAAGAACCCACCCCAATCACACAAAGCTGCGACAGCCCCGAAGCATCGCTATCGTACAGGATCTGCTTGCCATCCTGCGACCAGGCCGGATGTAGATGTGTGCCGACATAGGAGTGGTCTATCACGGGCACCTGCACCAGATGCTCCACTGTGTCGGTGGCCACATCCACCAGGTTGAGCGAACCGTAGCCCTCTCGCTCCAGCACATGGTCTACGACGATGTATTTCCCGTCGGGCGAGAAGGAGGGATGCCCCCACCCCCCGATGCGCCGCGAGGCAAGCCGTCGCTTGCCCGTTTCCACGTCAATCAGCACCAGGCCATTTCCAGGTCGGACCTCAAAAGGGCTATTGGTCAGGATTTCCCGTCCATTGGGATGCCAGAGGGGATGATTGCCGAATTCGCCCACCCGCTTCAGCCCTGTGCCGTCCATGTTCACCACGTAGATATCCTTGACGTGAGGGAGTTCTATGTATTTTTGCGCATAGCGGATCTCGTTGGTGAAGACGAACATGATACGCCCGCCGTCAGGCGACCACTTGGTATGTTTTATGTAAAGATGCCAATCGGCGATCTCATCCCGGCGCGGGTTTATGAGGCGGCACTGTTCGACGGTGACGATCCGCCGGGAAACGCCGGTGGCGAGATCCTGGATAAAGACCCCATCTTCTTCGCGCCGCTGGATGACCCTGTGATCGGGGTAACTCTCGGAATGGGAGTGGTAGACGTTCAGGTTGGCCACGGGGGATAGCATCCGCAAGTCGCCAGGGTACGCGCCCTTCTCGCCCGTCTCCACATCCACCCAGGCGATCAGGAACTGATCCCCCTCGCGGTCGCGGAAATAGACGCGACGCCCGTCGGCAGACCATTGCGCCATCGCCCCGTCGTTAGACGACATGGAGCGGGAATGGGCCAGGCAGGTGATGTTGCCGCCATCCCGATCCATGACGTATACATCGCCCTCCGCAGCGCGAGGGGCCAGGCTGCTGAAGGCGATGCGTCCGCTGGTAGGCGACCAGGGGGGCAGGTCGTAATAGCCGTGGACAGATCGCTGGCTGGCGGAGTTGGTGAGCTGGAGCACCTGCCGTCCAGTCACACGATCAACGAAGGTGAAAGCTTCCTTCCCACTTCTCTTCGTGGTCATCAAAGCCTCCTCAACAGTATTTCGGAGACTGCCGAAGTCTGCTAGACTTCGGCAATCTACCTCTTATCCTGTGTATCCTGTCCATCCTGTTAGCTGTACCCCGCGTTCACGTAATGCGGGTCGGCCTGCGGGCCGTGGCCGAGCGCGGCGAGCCGCCGCCAAAAGGCGGCCACCTCCCCAGCATAGGCGGAAGCGGCGATGTAGTTGACCGTCTCCTGCGGATTGGCCTGCAGGTCGAAGAGCACTTCAGGCATGTCCGGGCCATAGTACTGATACTTGAGATGATCCCGTTTGATCATGACATTGGCCTTGCCGAACTGAGAAACGGTCTCATTGTTCCAGCCCCCCATCTCGCCGCGCATGAGTGGCACCAGGCTGCGGCTATCCAGGCCAGGCGGGATGGGCAGTTCGGCCAATTCGCAGAGCGTGGCGAAGAGATCGCAGAGGTTGACGTTCTTGTCTATCATTTTACCACCGGGGAGCTTTTTTGTCCAACGGATGATCAGCGGGACACGCACGCTTCCCTCGAAGAACTTCTGCTTCTCCCAGATGCCATGTTCGCCCAGCATGTCGCCATGATCGCTGGTATAGATGATGATCCAATCGTCCAGGTCCTGCCCGACGTAGCGCAGCGCATCCAGCACTTTGCCGTAATACTCGTCAATCGTCTCCACCATGGAATAATAGGCAGCCACGGCTCGCCGTATCTCCCGCTCCGAGGCATCCGCGCCAGGGCATACCTGCCGCTGGCTCAGGAAAGGGTGCGGGAAGACCTCCTGGTTCAGGAAGGGCTGCACGCGGTTGAGATAGTATGTGAACTTGTCCGCGCTGGCACTGTAAGGATAATGCGGCTGCAGGAGGCCGACGCGGAGGAGCAAGGGACGGTTGGGCTGTTCCCGGTCATAATAGGGATCGAGGAAATAGTCCTCGATGAACTGCAGCGCCCCTTGCACCGTGTACTCATCCGTGGCCACATTGCGCGCGTGCCCGATCCCAGCGCGCTTGATCTCCTTCGCATCCGACCATTTATACTCGGCGAAGGGGCGGATATAGCGGGCGAATTCCTCCTCCTGGCGGTCGGCGATGTATTGCGGCGCTATCTGCATATCGCTGCCGATGCGGTGCGTCCATCCCTGCATCATGTCCGTGCCCTGGTGCATCAGCCGGCCACAGGCCGCGGTGGCATAGGCATATTGGGCAAACCGCCGCGCGAAGGTCATATAGCCCGGCTTCAGGTCTATCCATCCCTCGCAGCCGCAGGTCCTGGGGAGCTGCCCGGCCATCAGGCATTGCATGGTGGGTACAGTGATCGGCGAGGGGGTATAACAGTTGCGGAAGACAATGCCCGTCCGCGCTAACTCGTCCAGCACCGGCGTGCGCACGACCGGATTCCCCTCGTAGCCCACCACGTCGGCGCGGTGCTCATCGCTCATGAGAAACAGGATGTTCGGTCTTTCGGTCATGAGTCACCTCTCTTGAGACCTTCTCGAAAGCTGCGAGCTTTCGGGAAGGAATAACTCACAGCATCGAGTCTTCGAAGGCTTGGTAAAGTACCGCACCCTCCGTCTGCCGGGGCACGGCGACGCCGATGATCTTGCAGATCGTGGGCACGATGTCGGTCAACCAGGCCGTCCGTTCCAGTTGCACGCCGCGCCGGATGCCAGGGCCACTCATGATCAGGAGGGAGGTGTTCGCGCCAAGCCCCCAGGCGGCGGTGGACAGTTGGGCGCCATGATTGCCGCCGAACCCCTCGCGCAGGGTGAAGACGATGTCGCCGATCTTTTTCCCCGTCGGGTCGCCATAGAGGCCGAGATAGCGCATATCGGCCTTGCGCAGCACCAGGTTAAAGGGGTGCAGGCCGGTCGTAGGCTCTACATAGGCGTGCAGCACGGCGATGACCTCATCGCACGTCCTATCGAATTGTTCCGGCGGCACGATACCGCGTGGTTCCCGCCCCTGCAGATTCACATTGACAAACAGCGCGTTTTGTACATAGGCGCATGTGCGCGACCAGTCTATGTTGCCCTGCCCATCTCGCGCCAGGAATCCCGCCTGCTGCAACACGCCTGCGGCCTCAATGTGCAGATGGCTAGGCAACCCGCCATGATCGGAGACGACGAAAATCGCCGTCTCCTCATCGGCCAGGGCCATGATCCGCCCTACCATGCGATCCAGGCTTTCGTAGAGCGTCTCGATGAACTTCAGGTAACGATCCCCCAACTCTCGATGCGGGTTCACGGCGGGATCGGCCAGGTGCAGGCAGTGATGGTTGGCGCAGTCAATGCAGTGCGCCTGGAGCATACAGAGCGTCCAGTCGCGGGTCTTGCTCAGATATTCGATAGCCTTCACGAACCAGCCATGCTGATAGTTGGCCAGGTCAACCGTGAGCGACTCATGAAACCAGGCTTTCGTGCGGTCATGCCCTAATCCCTCCCAGCCGATGTCGGTGATGAAAGGGCCGATGTGCCCATACAACTCCCTGCCGACCGAGGCGGGAAAGGTGTAGCCATCCACATCCATGATCTGCGTGGTATAGAGCTTGACGAGGCTGGCGTCGGGCGAGAGCGCCTCCAGCTTGAAGCGGAAGGTTCCCTCGCGACGGCCATCCACGGTCTTGAACGATTCCAGAAACCAGGGGGACCATTCTCCAACGGCAAGCGCGGCCATCCTATCCTGGCCCGCCGCGTCTCGCGCGACGATGACGCGGTCGTAGGCTTTGCCATCCGTGGAGAACACAAAGAGATAATAGGTTTTGCCCGGAGGGACGAGCTTGCACACGGGCGTAGCCAGGCTGACCCCCTCCGGCTTGGCCCCTTTAGCGGCCTGTGCGTCGGGCACGCCGTAGAGGGTGCTCCGCTCGTCCATGCCAGCCCCGACGGACGGCGCACCCAGCCCTCGCGCGGCGAAGGTCAGTTCTCCTGTCAAGGCCGGCTGCCCACCAGTGGGAAAGGCCACCTTCCCTGAAAGCGGGCGCAATGATAGCGGGGTGCTCCTCGGCTCGGCGGTGGCGAACATGTGCGCACCATCAATCTGGTGGGCGCAGGGGCGGACGTGGCAGCCGCAGACCTGGACGCCGGTTTTCATCGTCGGCGGGTGGGAGGCCGGGTATTTCAGGATGATGCTCTGTTTTCCAGCGCGTTCCACGGCGTCCCAGATGAACTCCGCCTCGCTCTCCGCTGAGGTATATCCGGCCATCCAGTTGCCGTGCAATTCAGGCGGCTGGAAGGTCTGGAAGTTCATCACCTGGTGCGTGCCGTTCCACGCCCCCGTGGCGATGGTCGTCCAGTTCTCCGGCGTGGAGGTGGGCACGGAAGAGAGGCAGTGCGGGACAAAAGTCCCCTCCTGCATCATCCTCTGGAAGTTGGGCAGCCTGCCCTGTTGGATGAGGCGCAGCACAGCCTGCGGGCTGACACCATCCATGCCAATGACGATACACTTTTTGGACATTATGCTCCTTTCTTCCCTCATTGCCACAACCGCTCGTTGATTCTACTGCGCAGCGCGCTATCCCCAGAGATCACCACCAGGGCGACATCCTCAAGCCACCTCACCGTGAAGGTCAACATTCTGGCCTCGACCGACCACTTGACGTCCGCTGTCCCCGCCGGTGTCACCAGGAAGACCTCCTGTGGAGTTATCCACTCCGGCAGCAGGACGCTGATGGCGAGTTTCTGCTGCGGATGGAACTCGTAAGGCGGCGATGGCTTGGGAGGCTCCTGGTCCTTCATCCAGATGTGAGGTTCCCATTGGTAATCCAGATTGACGACCGGCACGGCCACCGCTTGCTCGCTCACGATGGCGCTGGCGTAAACCCGCCTCTTATGACGCACGATGGATGTCGCCGGCTCCCCATAGAGCAGCAGGTCGCGCACAGCGCGCAGCACCTTATTCTGTTGGCCCACCTCTCGCCACTGCTCGGGTGCTTTGGCCGTGAGAGCGGCGCGGTATGTATGCCAGAAGATCCCTTTGGCGCCAGCAGCCAGTTGCAGATAGAGCTGCGCTCTTATCTCGGCCGGGCTGGGTTGACGATTCCAGCAGGCATTGGTGTTTTCGCGCCAGGAGGTACTACAAAGGGCCTGCGCCCAGGGCCAGATCGGCGCGGGGGCGCTCTGATCGCGTAACCCTAAGGTATAAGTCAACACCTCCTGCAAGGGGTGGCTGCCAGTGAAATTAGCCCCTGGCGCATCAATAGCATAGTGCTCCACCCCGGCAATGTCGGAGATGGGCGCGTACTTGGGCAGCAGGTGGTAAACAGCATAATTGATATACGTCGGCTGTTTGCCCACCTCGCGGAAGCTGCGCTCAACGGCGGCCAGGGCTGGAGCCAGGCGCCACGACTCTTCTGATCGGTCTCCCCTATCCTTCGGCGCGGCGAACGCGCTCTGGTCGCCAGACGAAGAGTATTCGGGCTTGTCACTGATGAACCAGGCCAGCAGCCTCGGGTTCTCCGAGAAGGCTGCCAACTGCTGCAAATCGGCCGGCAAACGGGGCACAGCGAGCAGGCGGAAATCGTACCTGTCCCGGATTTGCACCCAGAGGGGATCATCTTGTGATGGCGGCAGGTCCAAGGCCAGCGTGTTGATCCTATGGTTGCGCAGGTCATCGAGCGCAGCCTTGTTCAGTTCGCGCGCGTCGGGCCAGGTGCCGATGGGGAAATAGGGTTCGCGCAGCCGCATTGCACCCCAGGCGCTTACCTTCTCCCCCCGATACACGTAGGCTCGCACCTCAACGCACGCCAAATCCCCAAAGGTGGGGTAATGATCCGGCGTGATCACGATCAGCCCGACTTCACCAGGTGCCAAATCGCGCTGCTTGATCTCGGCCTGTACCTGGCCGCCGTTTAAGTAGACCCCTTCTAGCTGAATCAAGGCATGGGGATCATCATTGCGCACGAAAGTCAGCAGCCGCTCCCTATCCTCCGTCAGGGTCAGGTAG
>CAYPON010000171.1:0-7790 GCA_964412315.1 uncultured Anaerolineae bacterium
CCTTGCGCAGCGGCTTGACCGACCGGCATCCGACGCTGACAAAACAATTCCGATTCTGCTAGAGTTAAGGATCTCTGGAGAGGAGAGCAAGTATGGTTTTCCTCTCGGCCTGGAGGGGAGCATGAAAGAACAGGCTCCCGCCTTCCTGCCTTTAGTCGAGCAAATCTTGGCCCTTCCCGCCCTGGACGTGCGCGGCCTGATGACGATGGCCCCGATAGTGGATGCCCCCGAAAAGGCGCGCCCTTATTTCCGGCGGCTGTGCGAATGGCGAGACCTTCTGCGCGAGTGTTTCCCCCATCGCTCCTGGTCGGAATTGTCTATGGGCATGACCGACGATTTCGAAGTCGCCGTGGAAGAGGGGGCGACCATGTTGCGCATCGGGCGAGCCATTTTCAATATTCCGCAAGCATGAAGCGTTTCCGTGCTCCTGCTATATAAGGAGGTGCAAAGGGATGTCCTGGCTGATCAATTTTGTGAACATCTTTTTCTGGCTTCTGAACATGGCAATCTTCTTGCGGGTGCTTTTCTCCTGGATCAATCCCAATCCCTACAACCCTCTGGTGTCTCTGGTCTACCAGATCACGGATCCGATACTGGAGCCCCTGGGGCGCATTATCCCTTCTATCGGGATGATAGATATCACGCCGTTCATCGCCATGATCCTACTGGACATCGTGCGGCGGATCGTGTTGATGGGCCTGACGCAAATCATCTACTAAGGGCTTAACTGGCAACCGTGTAGCCTCAGGCTTAACGCCTGAGCATCTCGCACCTGCAAAGGATGCGGCCACCAGTTGTCGGATAAGCTCGCAAGAGGCAGTTACTAACTATGGATATTGTATACCCAAACAGAGAGAGTCTCTTTCAGGCATTGAAAGCAGCAGGGAACAGTTCCCTCGATTTTATCGTGATTATCACTGCTGCGCTGAAACCTATCAGAGCTGAGAGATTAAAGCTCTATCTGGCCGAGTGCGTACGAGTGTTGAAGAACGGGGGATTGCTTTTCGTTCAAGGGTGTCCTGACTACTTGCCGGAATTGGGAGTCTACCTCGATCAGCATCTGAGCTTCAAATACTGGATTGCGATTGAGTCCGCCTTACAGCCCAAAGAGAGGGGCATGCTGTCAGTACATGCCGCCTTGCTCCTGTTCAACAAAGGCAACGGTCGCTTCAACATAAAGCCGGTGCGCTTCCCTCATCCGTATTGTGCTTTTTGCGGGAAACCGCTCAGAGATTGGGGGGGCAAAACGCATTTAATGCACCCGGATGGTTATGTTATCTCCGATATATGGACAGGTTTGCCACGGGAGGACAACTACACACGGATTTCGGCTCCTGTTCTTGATACGATCCTACGAATGCTATCTTTCGATTCCGGCAAACAACAGAAAGCCCCCCTGCTACAAGAGGCGCAAACCCGCGAGACCTATGATGAGATCAAGGGCCTCATCGGGCCCAAGGAAGGGATCGGTTGTCAACAAAGTGTCGCCGAGCCAGCCGTCCAATATATGTTGCCTGGCTTCACAGAGGCGGTAAAGGGGTATAGCGAGGTTGCTAACAGAGTGAGTGACGAAATGTTCGATGTTGTTCATTGTGGCGACTCTCTAGAAATACTGAAGCGCTATCCTGACGACTCTATAGACCTTGTTTTCGCCGATCCACCGTATAACCTCGCCAAGGCGTATACCATCTATGAAGATGAACAGGAAGACGCACAATATGTTGCATGGTGTAATTCCTGGCTGGAAGAGTATGTGCGAATACTCAAACCCACTGGTTCATTGTATGCCCTGAATCTGCCACGGTGGACGATGTATCATGCTGAGTTTCTCAACCAGCATCTCTATTTCCAAAACTGGATCGTATGGGACGCATTGTCAGAACCGCGTGGCAAATTGATGCCGGCCCATTACGGCCTACTGTTCTACACCAAGCACCTTACGGACTTTACTTTCAACTACGACGAAGTTGGTCAGCTTGATGCCCGCTACTATTGCCTGCGTTCGTCGTGTATCCGCAAGCGCAAAGCGGCCGGTGCTGATGATAGAGAGCCATTAACTGATCTGTGGTGGGACATTCATCGCATCAAGCATCGGCGTGACCGGGACTATCATCCTTGTCAATTGCCAGAGGCCCTGATGGAGCGGATTATTCGTCTCTCCACCAATCCAGGTGATGTGGTGTTGGATGCTTTCTCCGGCACGGGCACAACTGCTGTGAGTGCTGTCAAATTGGGGCGACACTACGTCGCGATTGACATTGATGAAAGATATGTGAACATAACGAAGGAGAAGATTGCTGAAGTACAGGCCAGAGGCTACGTAAGCCGCAGTAGCAGATCTAAACCCCAGCGAAAGTACACCAAGAAAGAGTTGCAACTAGAATTGCGTAAACTGGCAGCACAGTTGGGACGTTTGCCAAGCCCGGAGGATGTGCAAAAGATGAGCAAGTACGATGTGCAACTATTCTTTGAGGTATTTCCTACCTGGGGAAAAGCACTAAAGGCAGCAAAATTAGAGGTGCCGAAATGATTGCGTCCCGCAAGATCTCTTTTCAGGAGGCCTGGGACAGTTCTGTCATCTTTCTGGTGGATGAAGACCTCGAGCAAGAAATCGAAAATGAAGTAGAGGCTTTACTGGAAACAGCGCGTGACCATCGTGTGTCGGAAATAGCAACGATTAACGTGAACGATGTAGCTGATTTTTTGATCCAGAAAGAGGCCGCCCTAGAGGTGATCTTGAAGGATATCGAACTCTCCGAAGAGAAATTCATGCGCGTCATTTCTCTGCTGCGCAGGTTGGGGCGTATTCCAGGCGGTTTCGATAGCGAGTGGGGGATCGCCGTGATCAAAAGCAGAATTGCGTATGAGCCAGGCTTTGCCCACACGATAGCAGAATTGCTGGTTGACGGCAAGAGAGACAAAGAGCTACAGAGGTATATACCCCGCTACTACCTGGACACCCTCAATTACCGGGAGATTAAAGCTGGCTCCGAAGCCGCACGGCGCACACGTTACAAGAGACTGTTGATCGGAACCTACGGAGCGAGGAAAGGACGCACGGTAGAAGACCTAATAGGACGGAACCTGACAAAGATCGAAGCTGCACACGGTGTAGGCTACCAAAAGGGTCGTTCCAGGATCGTGGAGACGGACATTGATTTTGCCGTTCCCGATCTCGCGGATCCCTGGGTTATCATCATGTGCTCTTTCCAAGAAACGACAAGCAGCGGGCAGACAACCAAGGCCAGGGATATGCTTTCCGCCTACGAACGGGTACGCCGTATTAACAGTCGCTACGGTGAGAATAGGGCCTTCGTGAATTTTGTGGATGGTGGGGGCTGGTTGGCAAGAAAGCGAGATCTAGAGCGGTTGGTGGAGAATTGCCACTACTTTATCAATCTGCACTACCTGGACATGTTGGGAGCAATTGTGTTGAAGCATGTGCCACAGAAGTATCTCAGACACAATCCGCCGTAGAGGGAGGAGACATATACGAAGCCCAGCCACCGTTATGGCTGCCAAGCCGGACTCTGCTCCACAGCCTCGGAGCGGGTCAGATTCTGCTTGCCCGATCCATCCGCTTTCATCTGGAAAATATCCCAGTTGCCATCTTTGTTGGAGTAGTACAAGATCCTGTCCCCCTGTGGCGACCAGGCAGGCCCGCGTTCATCAGCCTCCGCATCCTGGGTCAGATTAGCGAGCTTACTTCCATCAGGAGATACCACGTATATCTCCATGTTGCCGTCGCGGTAGCTCTCGAAAGCGATGAGGTCGCCGCGCGGCGACCAGGCTGGCGCGAAGTCGGTCGCTTCATTCTCAGTGAGCCGGCGGAGTTGGGAACCGTCGCGGTTCATGATGTACAAATCCCAGTTACCATCCCGCTGCGAAGCAAAGGCGATCCATTGCCCATCCGGCGACCAGGAGGGCGCGACATCCGCTGCTGGATGGTTCGTCAAGCGCACTGGCCGGGAACCGTCGGCCGCCATGCGATAGATTTCCCAATTGCCGTCCCGATAGGAACTGAAAGCGATGGCATCGCCCTGCGGATTCCAGACAGGCGTCCAGTCATCCGCCGAATGGCGGGTGAGGTTCACCAGGCGTTTGCCATTGGCGTCCATGACCCAAATATCCCTGTTGCCCTGGCGGTTAGACACGAACAGGATACGCCTGCCATCCGGCGACCAGGAGGGCCAGGTGTCTTGCGAGGTCCCATCGGTCAAGGCGACAGAACCTGATCCATCGTCGCGCATCGTGTAAATCTTCCAGGGCGCGTCCTTGTTCTCCCTCCTGGCGTAGACGAGCTGTTTTGGAGGCAGCGTGGCCAGTGCCGACGGGCTGGAAGTCACTGTCCCGCTTGCCACCGCTGTGATAGCCGGGGCGGTGGATGGGGAAGGAAGGTCTCTGGAGCGCCACATCCAGATGATGAGCAGGATGAGCAGAATGCTGACCGCCCAGTTAAACAGGGACATCCAGCGGATCGGTCGCTCTCGCCGGTCAGGGGGTCGCGGAGGCCCCGTCCGCTTATAGCGCCTGACCTCGCGAACGACTTCGGCGGCGGGCTTGTTGCGCTCCAACCATCTTTTCAGCAAGGTGATTTCGACTCGGTAACTATCCTTCCCCAGTCTAACCAGGATTCCATTCGCCGTCAGTTCAGCCAGGGCCTCTGCGATGTCTTCGGCAGAGATCTGAACTCCTTGCCAGCGCAGGAAGTTATGAATATCCTGGCCAGCGAAAAGGTCATGTCGCCCGTGCCTTTCGCCGAACGCTGTCATAGCCATTCTGGCCGCGGAGGAGAGGTTACGCCAAAGGTACAGTAAAGCCTCATCCGCGGCGTTCAGCACCCGCTCCAGAACTTTGTCCACCGCGTGGACGTTCACACGACCAACGCGCCCGCAATAGTCGAACAGCTCGTATCCGAACAGTTGCACAAAATAAGGATGCCCGGCTGTCCACAGATGAACGCTGCGCACAGCATCATAATCGTAACGCAACCTCCCTCCGGCTGTCTGCACCAACAGCTCTTCCACCTGGGACTCCGTCAGGTATCCCAACTGCTTGGCAGGGATCGCTGCCCATGGCGAAGTCGGGTCATCTCGCACCTGCGCAACGTGGCCCTGCACCGCGAGCAAAATGCGCAACCGAAAAGATTGGCCAAGCTCTCGCAAGGAAGCAAGAACGGGCTGCCATGTATCCTGAGAGCGGTTGTAGAGCGATAGGCCATCAATCAGCAGCAACAACCTGGCCCCTCCTGGGGCTTCCTGCACCGCTCTGGAGATGTCCTGCTGTAACTGCGATAACCAATCCGCCGGCTTCTGATCGAACGAGGGCGGGGCTTCGTTGAAGAGGCAGGTGTAGCCGCCGCCAGCCAAGCGATGGGGCAGGCGACGCAAAAGAGAGGTTTTGCCCGTTTTGGGCAGACCGTATAGAACCAACATGGACTCGCCCGACTGGAGGCTTTCCTCAATCCAAGTGAAGACATCCTCGCGCCCGATGAAAGCCTCTCCCGCCTCCAGCGGGCCATCTATACGGTATGGGTTGCTCGCAACACGCATAAACGATCTTCCTAAACCCTCCCGCTGCGTGCGGGAGGGTCACACAAGTCAACCAGAATAGAGAATCCTGCCGCATCCCCCACAAAAAACTAGCTCGGCCTTCCTCTTGACGATTTGCACGCGAGAGGTGGGAATGGCCACGCGGCAACCTTCGCAGAGATCGCCGCTCAAATGGGAAACAGCCCGCCCACCCTTCTTGCGGCGTAGCTCCTCGTAGATTTGCAGGTTACCTTTGTCCAGTGCTGCGGTCAGTTCAACCCGCCTGGCCGCCAGTCCCTCGATCTGGCCTTTCAATTCGCCACCCGACTTTTCCAGGTCCGCCTGTTCGCGCGACCAACTCCCTTCGACCTGCTCCAGTTCCCTCCGTCGCGCCTGCAAGGCGGCTTTTTGGTCGTCCATCTCAGTCATGGCCAGGAGGGCGCTATCTTCCAGCTCTCCCTGCTTTCGTTTCAAATATTGCAAGTCCTGTTGCAGGCTGGATAGCTCCTTGGGATTCGTCACGCGCCCACCGTAGAGGCGATCCTCTGTAGCCTTAACCTTGCTGCTAAGCCCGTTTAGCTCCAGTTCTAAATCGCGCAGATGTACCTGCTGGTCGTGGAGGCTGGCCTCCATCTCGCGCACTGACTCCCGTGCCCGCACTAATTCCTGGCTTTCCCCCAGCCGGCTCTCCACCTCGCGTAGCCGTTTGCCGGTTTCATCCAGATCGAGGTCCACCTTTTGTAGTTGCCAGAGGATATCAAGCTGGTTCATGTTTTCTCTTCTACCGTTGTATCCTGGTCTCCCCCTGTGTCAGCAGCGCCTCAACCTCCTCCGCCGTCACCAGCGCCAGGTCGCTGGGAATCGTCATGCACAGGGCTGACAGGGCTGCACCGTAGCGCAGGCATTCCGCTGGCGAGCGGCCCCACAGCCGCGCCGCCAGGAATCCAGCATCGAAGGCGTCGCCTGCACCCAGCCGATCCACGATCTCTACCGGGTAGGCATCTGCCTGGACGATCCCCTGAGCGTCGCAGGCCAACGAGCCAGCGTCGCCCAGGGTGATGACCAGTGTCTCGCAGCCCCACCGCGCGCGCAAGATGGGTGCAGCTTGCTCCGGCGTTCCCTGGGTGCCAAAGAGAGTTACCAGGTCACGCCACGCAGCAAACACGATGTCCGCCAGCCGACAGTAGGGTTCCAGTGCTCGGCCGGCCTCCGCTGGTGACCAGAGGAGCGCGCGGTAGTTCACATCGAAACTCACCAGTGCTCCCGCCGCCTTGCCGCGTTGCATCATTGCCTCTACCACTTCTGCACATGATGTGCTCAATGCGGGCGTGATGCCAGTACAGTGGACGACCCGTGCCTGCTCCACTACTCCCCAGGGCACCTCCTCAGCCCGCATCCGGCTCATGGCTGAGTTGGCGCGGTCGTAGAGGACGTGTATCGGGCGGGGTTGGCGGCCATATTCGACGAAGTAGGTGCCTACCCGCTCCCCCTTGGCCCAAATGAGGGAGGAGACATCCACATTCTGAGCGCGCAACGTGGCGGCGATGCGCCGCCCCCAGGCGTTATCGGGCAGCCGCGATAGCCAGGCCACCTTGAACCCTAACCTCGCCAGAGCTACCGCGACATTGGACTCCGCACCGCCGATATTGATCTCCAGAACCGATGCTTGCTCTAGCCGCTGCGGCACCGGCGGCGAGAGGCGGATCATCGTCTCGCCCAGGGTCACGACATCGTATCCCGCCATTTCGGACCTCACCAATCAGCCACGGAGCCATCTTCATGCCAGAGGCGCGGCGTGTCCCAGGAGCCGTCGTATATCTTATCGGCCAGCGCTCCCTCGTCCAGCTCGATCCCCAGGCCGGGTTTGGTCGGTAGAGGGATGTAGCCGTTCCGGACGGCGAAAGGCTCCCGCAGATACCCTTCCCCCAGGGAAACCTGCTCCTGGCAGAGGAAATTGGGCGTGCAGGCATCCAGTTGCAGGCAGGCGGCCAGGGCAACCGGCCCCAGCGGACAATGTGGCGCGATGGCGGCGTAATACACCTCAGCCATGGCTGCGATCTTTTTGCATTCCAGGATGCCGCCAGCATGGGAGAGATCGGGCTGCAGGATACTTGCCGCCTGCTTTTCCAACACCTCGCGGAAGCCCCATTTCGTGAACAGCCGCTCCCCTGTGGCGACAGGGATGGTCGTGCTACGAGCGATGGTCACCATGGTGTCCACATTCTCCGGCAGGCAAGGCTCCTCGATGAACATCGGGTA
>CAYPON010000172.1:0-5769 GCA_964412315.1 uncultured Anaerolineae bacterium
TAATATGTCATATGGTCTCATTCTGCAAATCGTCTCGCTTTACGGTGTGGCCGGTCAGGGGATTGGGTGTGCTGCTAGGCTTGCTTGTTGTGCCAGCACCGCTGCGCCCACGAGTGCGGCATCGGCACCCAGCGCGGCAGGAAGGATCGGTGTCCCGCGAACGGAGGGCATGGCGCGCTCTGCCACAGCCTGGCGAATGCCAGAAAAGAATGGCTCCCCCACCTGCGCCACGCCGCCGCCGATCACCACGGCGTCGGGGTTAAAAGCGTGCAGCAGCGTGGCCACCGCATAGCCGAGGAACCGCCCCGCCTGGTGGATGGCCTGGTAGGCTGAACGCCCCGCCCCGTCTTCTCGACCCAGGAAGGTGGTAAGATCCTCGACGCGCACTTTCTCTGGCATTTTCCCCAACCAATCGCGTGCCTTCTCCAGGCTAACCAGTTTCATCCAATCAGCGACAATCGCCGTGCCAGCGGCGTATGTTTCCACGCAGCCCACCCCTCCGCAATTACAAGGCCGTCCGTTGATGGCATCTATGCTGATATGCCCCAACGCGCCAGCCGCACCCAATGCGCCATGATAAAGCTGCCCATCCAGCAGGATCGCCCCGCCGATGCCTGTGCCCACCGCCAGGCAAAGCAGGTGTCGCAGGCCACGTCCGGCTCCCCAGGTCGCCTCCCCTAAACCGGCGACATTGACATCGTTGTCCACGGCAACAGGGAAACCCAGGGCCGCTTCCAGGCGCGCCTTCAAGGGAAGCCCGGTCCAACCGGGCAATAGAGGCGTGGCATAGATGATGTGCCCATCGTGTGGGTCTACCTGCCCGCCCGTGCCGACGCCCACTGCAACCGGCCGGACGCCATCCGCCCAGGCCGCCGTTATCACCTCTGCGGCCAGGCGGATAACGCGGCCCAGGATCGCCTCTGCCCCTTGCGAGGCCAGCGTGGGACATTGGCGGCGATGACTCAGCCGTCCGGCTTCATCCACCAATGCCGCCGCGATCTTGCTTCCGCCGATATCAATGGCCAGGATGTGGCTCATGAATTGCTCCCATAACGCTGCATGGCTTCCACAAACCGTGCCGTAATCGCCCCCGGCGCGGTGATGGCCGTTCCCACAACGACAGCGAAGGCCCCCGCTTCCAGCGCAGCCCGCGCCTCCCCCGGCGAGCTGATGCGTCCTTCGGCGATGACGGGCACGCTCAATAAGCGGCTCAGCTCCTGCACCAGAGTTAGATCCGGCTCCTTCTGCTGGAGGCTATAGGGTGTGTAGCCTGACAGGGTAGTGGAGACTAAATCCGCACCCGCCTTTGCTGCTGCCAGGCCCTCCTCAAGGGTGGAGATGTCAGCCATAACCAGTACTTTCAGTTCGCGCTTCACGGCAGCGATCAAATCGGCAGCCGAGCACCCTTCGGGATGAGGCCGCAACGTCGCATCCAGGGCGATGATGTCAGCCCCAGCCGCCTGGACAGCTTGTGCCGCAGCCAGGGTAGGTGTGATGTATACCTCATAGCCAGGAATATCCTGCTTCCAGAGGCCGATGATCGGCAGGGCCACGACGGTGCGAATCGCCGCGACGTCCGCCGGTGTATTGGCGCGAATGGCGCAAGCTCCACCGATAGCCGCCGCCTGCGCCATGGCTGCCATGATCGCAGACGAGCGCAATGGCGATCCCGCTTTGGCCTGGCAGGAGACGATCAAGCCGCCGCGCAGAGAAGAAATGACATCCGGCACGTCTGCCTCCCAATCATGTCACGTTGAACGAAGAGAAGCATCTGTCGGGCATCCGACCTGGATTAACGCCAAGCCGCCAAGGCGCGAAGAATAGATGAATCATGGCGTCTTGGCGGCTTTGCGTTTTGATCTCTCGTTGTGCACGCAGCGCATGGAGAAGTGCTCTCCGCCGCTTGTTAAGCGAACATGGCCTGGAATTCGACTTCGGAGATCGTCTCCCTCTCTATCAGTCGCTGCGCGATCTGTTCCAATTTATGCCGATATTCTTGCAGAACAGCTTTGGCCCGTTCGTAGGCCCGCGTAATGATCTTTTTGATCTCTTCGTCAATCTGCTGAGCCACTTGCTCGCTATAGTCTCTCTGCTCGGCGATCTCTTTTCCCAGGAAAACCAACTCTTCTTTCTGTCCAAAGACCCGCGGCCCCAAAGTCTCATTCATGCCATATTGTGTGACCATGGATCTGGCTAGCTTGGTCGCCTGTTCCAGGTCGTTGCGAGCACCCGTTGTGATGTCCTTGAATACCAACTCCTCTGCGGCTCGGCCAGCCAGCATAGCGGCGATCTCATCCTCGAATTTGACCTTATAGTACAGGCGTTGATCGGAATCGGGCACGGTCATGGTATAGCCCAAAGCCATGCCGCGAGGGACGATCGTCACCTTGCGCACCGGGTCACAGTTGGGCAGTATTTTGGATACCAAAGCGTGACCAGCTTCATGATAGGCCGTGATCTGCTTCTCTTTAGCGGTCATCAAACGGCTCTTTCGCTCCGGGCCGGCGATGACGCGCTCTATGGCCTCGGCGAACTCCTCCGTGGCAATAGCCTTTTTGTTGCGGCGCGCAGCGAGGATAGCCGCCTCGTTTACTAGGTTCGCGATATCCGCGCCTGTGAAGCCTGGCGTCTGTTTGGCAAGGCCATCCAGATCCACACTTTTCTCCAAAGGCTTGCCACGCACGTGGACGTCGAGGATGGCGCGTCGCCCGTTCATGTCCGGCATGTCCAGAACAACCCGGCGGTCGAAGCGGCCAGGGCGCAGCAGGGCCGGGTCAAGGATATCGGGGCGGTTGGTTGCAGCGAGGACGATGACCCGATCATCGGTGTCAAAACCATCCATTTCCACCAAGATCTGGTTCAAGGTCTGCTCGCGCTCATCGTGGCTTCCGCCAAGCCCAGCCCCCCGGTGTCGCCCCACGGCATCTATCTCGTCCACAAAGACGATACAGGGGCTGTTGCGCTTGGCCTGATCGAACAGGTCACGCACCCTGCTGGCACCCACGCCCACGAACATCTCGACGAACTCGGAGCCGCTGATGCTAAAGAAAGGTACCCCGGCCTCCCCAGCGACGGCGCGCGCCAGGAGAGTTTTGCCTGTGCCCGGCGCGCCAACCAGCAATACACCTTTCGGGATGCGTGCTCCCAGGGTAGTGAATTTCTCAGGCTCCTTCAGGAATTCGACGACCTCTTGCAGCTCCTGTTTCGCCTCATCCACGCCCGCCACGTCGCCGAAAGTAACCGTCGGCTTGTCGCCGGTCACCATCCGTGCACGGCTTTTGCCGAAAGAGAGCGCCTGGTTATTGCCGCTCTGCGCCTGGCGCACCATGAAAAGCAGAATCACGCCAAAGGCAACGACCGGCAGAAAGTTGATAACCAGACCCATCCAGTCTCCCAGAGGGCTGCGGGGCTGCATCTCGACTTGTAATGTGCTCAGTTCCTCATTCGTCACCCCGAAGCTCCGCAAGGTCTCGCCCAGCCCGACATTAGGCTCTTTATGGGCGATGACTTTGGCGGGCGTTTGACCTCGCTTCAGCGTGACTTCGAGGCGATCCTCTTTGACAACGATCTTTTCCACCTGGCCAGCCTTCACATAGCTGGCAACACGATCTATAGACACGGTGGTCAATTGCTCTGAAGGTGAAATGAGATTATAGAGCAAGGCGGCCACCGCCACCAGGATCAAGAAGTAGACAAATCCGTTCCTAAACTTTCCAGAACCCACAATCTCCTCCGAACCCCAAATCTGCTATCTTTCTCAATGACATTATACCAGAAGTGGGTCAAAATTTCAAATCGTTCCATCCGGCCTTACAAGGGCGGAACAAGGCACAGCGCCAGCGCACCCGTTCCGCAGCCGATAGCCGCGCCCACGAGGACATCCGAGACGTGATGGATGCCAAGCATCACCCGAGATAAGGCCACCCAACAGGCCAGGCCTCCAAGAGGCAATGACCAAGCCGGATGAGTGGCTCCTATGATCGTGGCAATACAGAAAACCCGAGAGGCATGTCCCGATGGGAAGGCATAGCGATCATAGGTGTAATAGAAAGAAGGCTTACCATCAGGAAGCCTCGGACGTTGACGATGCACCAGGAATTTGAGCGCCGATACCAGGCCGGCGGCGGCCAGCACGGCCCCTGCTGTGACCAGAATCTCTCTGCGTCCCCTGGCGCCGCTCAACACATACGCTAGCGGGCTGATGCCCAGCCAAAGGATGCCATCTCCCAAATGTGCCCCAACTCCCGTTGCATGGCGGAGGGCACCCCAAAGAAAGGTCGCGTCAGAAGGGGGCAAGGTCAACGACGCCGAAAGGCTCTTATCCAAAATCACCACATGCCGCAGCAAGCCACGCCACCCAGCCAGGCTCAAGCCCTAGCCCCTTCCAGCACCGCGCGGACCATTTGATACTGGTGAAGCTTGTCCACATCCATGCCGATCTCTGGATATTGGCTGATGATCGCCTTGCACCGGCAGTTGAATATCCTGGCGGCCTTCTTTTCCGCTTCGGCAATCGTCAGCCGTCGCGTAAGGTATCTGAGAATCATCTTGAGGCCGAACATGCGGACGACGCGGAAGCCGCTCTTCCGCGCCGCGACCAGTTGCGAGGCCATGTCTCGATTGGCCATCGCCAAACGCGGATTGACCCAGAACATATCGCCGCCGGCGAAGGAGCCATCGCGCAGTGCACGATAGCTGCGTCCCGAACCAGGAAAACGGGCCTCCATCACAGAGCGCTCCACAATGGGATAGCCAACGTCAATATCCAACCGCTCGCACCTGTCCAGGAAATCCACCACGGCCTCACTGGTGAGCAAGGGAATGTCGGCGGAACAGATCAACACCCGCTTTTCATCCGCCAATCTCTCCAAAGCTATCAAGACCCCAGCTACTACATCCGGCTGGTTCGGTATAAACTCGACCGGAAACCCTGCTGGAACTAATCCAGGCAAACTATCTGGCTCGAGGCCAAAAATAATCAAGCGCTCCACCCTGCCAGAACCGAGCAGGGCATCCACCACGTAACGCACCATTTCCTTATCGCCGATCTTCAACAGCGACTTGGCTCCTACCCTTAGAATCCGCAACAACTCGTCCGTCGCTGGCGAACCCCCTGCCAGCACGATAGCCGCCACCATCTTGCTGTCCTCCTGCTCTCTCGCGCAAAGCGAGCCTTATGTGTCGTTTCTCTTTCGCTAATAGAATATTATACGCACCTTTTAGAAAACGCCAATTTACAGAAGCTCGCAAGCATGGTATAATGGGGTCGCAGTTCACCTACCATCGCTAATCATGAGAGGAGGCCACCGACAATGCAGATTGATAAATTCACGTTTCCCGACAAGCTCTATTACGACAAGGAACAAGGCTGGGCTTGTGTGGAGGGCAACATCGTCACACAAGGGATGACCGATTACGGCCAAAACCTCGCCGGAGAGATCATCTATGCCGAGGTGCCGCGCACCGGCAGGACGGTGGAACAGGGCAAACCCTTTATGTCCATGGAGTCCGGCAAATGGGTTGGGCGCATCAAGGCCATCGTCAGCGGCAAGATCATCGAGGCAAATGAAGAACTGGAAACGGATAGCACGCTCATCAACCAGTCCCCTTACGAGAACGGCTGGTTCGTGAAAATCGAAGCCTCGAACCTGCAGGCAGAGCTTAAGAACCTGCTAAAGACTAGCGATCCTGCTTATGCGGAGTATGTGAAGGCAGAAATGACCAAGTACGCCTGATAACACCTTTCTAGCTCACCGCGGAGGCGTAGAG
>CAYPON010000172.1:5869-7717 GCA_964412315.1 uncultured Anaerolineae bacterium
TTATGTCAAGATGATTGAATTACACCGAGCGACTTGCCCACTTTCTGGAAAGCCTCAAGGCCGAAATCAAGGTCGCTGCGCGAGAGCATTGCCGAAACCATCACGCGGATGCGCGCCTGGCCCCTGGGTACGGTGGGGAAGCCGATAGCCATAGCAAAGACACCGTTCTCGAATAGGAGGCGAGAGAACTCCTTGGCCAGGGGGGCTTCGCCGAGCATCACCGGCGTGATCGGCGTGACGCTTTGGCCCGTGTTGAAGCCGAGTCGTTTCATCTCCGCCTTGAAATACCGGGTGTTCTCCCATAGCTTGTCCACAAGTTCTGTGGACTCCTCCAATAGATCCACCGCGGCCAGACAAGCTGCGGTATCCGGCGGGGTCACAGCGCTAGAGAAGAGGAAAGGCCGCGCTTTTTGGCGCAGATAGTCCATGATCAGCTTTTTGCCCGCCAGGACGCCGCCCACCACGCCGAAGGCTTTGGAGAGCGTGCCCATCTCAATGTCGAATTTGCCGTGCAAAGCGAAGTGGTCCACGATGCCCCGGCCGCCACGGCCCAGCACTCCCTCGCCGTGAGCGTCGTCCACCATCGTGATCACGCCATATTTCTCGGCTATCTCATAGAGCTTGTCCAGCGGAGCGATGTCCCCATCCATGCTGAATACCCCATCGGTGACCAACATCGCCCGCCGGTAGCTCTTGATATTCTCCGCGATCAGGCGCTCAGCATCTTGCGGGTTGCAGTGTTCATAAACCAGGATTTTGGCTCCTGATAGCCGGCAGCCATCTATGATCGAGGCGTGGTTCAAACGATCGGAAAAGATGCAATCCTCTTTGCCGACCAACGGTGGGATCGCTGCCTGGTTGGCGCAGAATCCCGACTGAACATAGAGGGCATCCTCGACTCCCTTGAACGCCGCCAGCCTCTTCTCCAATTGGAGGTGCAAGGCTTGCGTGCCAGCGATGCTGCGCACAGCAGCCGGCCCCACACCCCATTGGTCAATCGCCTTCTTCGCCGCCCCCTTCAAACGAGGGTGATTGGCCAGGCCAAGATAGTTGTTGGTACAGAGGTTGAGCACCTTTTTGCCGTCCACCACCATCCAGGGCCCCACTGGCGATTCGATGGTGCGGATGCTAATTAGAAGCCCGGATTCTTTCAAAGTCACGATATCTTCAGTGATAAAGGCGAACTTGTCTCCCATTTTGTGGCTCCTTTCTCCTATGACCTTGTATTCAGCTTTGAATACTCGGCTCACACTATAGCACGAGCGCGCCGTTTAGTCAAAGGCCCCCTCCCTTTTTGACAAGAGGCGAGACCGTGTTATTATTACACGGCTTGCCTATCATCAAAGGGGAGATATGAAAATGAGCAAAGGCGACCTGACTAACATCCTTGTTACTGGCGCGGTGGGCCAGATCGGCTGCGAATTGACCATGGCTTTGCGAGAAAGGTACGGTTTTGACAAGGTTGTCGCCGCCGGGCACAAGACAAAACCGAGCGAACTGTTATGTACCTCCGGCCCTTTCGAGTATATAGACGTTACCAAACGGGAGAGCATCGAGCAAGTCGTAGACAAGCACCACATTGACACGATTTACCACATGGCTGCCATCCTTTCCGCTGTCGGCGAGCAAAAGCCGCAACTCTGCTGGGATGTGAATATGAATGGCCTGTACAACATCCTGGAGGTCGCCAGAGAGCACAAGATGGCGCGGGTCATCTGCCCCAGCTCCATCGCTGTTTTTGGCCCAGACACCCCCCGCGTCAATACACCCCAAGAGACGGTCCTGCGCCCCACGACGATGTACGGAGTCACTAAAGTAGCCGGCGAACTGCTCTGCAACTATTATTTC
>CAYPON010000173.1:0-7698 GCA_964412315.1 uncultured Anaerolineae bacterium
ATCAGATCGCCAGTGATCTGCTCCAGCTTGGCGCGCGTCAGCGTCATCTGCAAATGCTTGGGGCCGCTGGCGTCCGCCGTGATAAAGGGCAGGTTGATTTCCGTCTGCAAGACGGTGGACAGCTCGATCTTGGCCTTTTCCCCCGCCTCCTTCAACCGTTGCAGGGCCATGCGATCTTTGTGCAGATCAATCCCTTGATCCTTCATGAACTCGTCGCAGACCCAGTCAATGACCCGCTGATCCCAGTCATCGCCTCCGAGGAAAGTATCGCCATTGGTGGACTTGACCTCAAAGACACCTTCGCCGACGTCCAGGATAGAGATATCGAAAGTTCCACCGCCCAGATCATAGACAGCAATCTGCTCATCCTTTTTCTTGTCCAGGCCATAAGCCAGTGCGGAAGCGGTCGGCTCATTGATAATGCGCAACACCTCCAGCCCGGCAATGCGACCGGCATCCTTCGTAGCCTGCCGCTGCGAGTCATTGAAATAGGCGGGCACGGTGATCACCGCCTGGGTGACCGGCTCGCCGAGATAAGCTTCGGCATCCTGCTTGAGCTTCTGCAAAATCATCGCCGAGATTTCCGGCGGCGAGTACTCCTTGCCACCCATGATAACCCAGGCATCGCCATTGGGCCGCTCTATGATCTTGTAGGGGAGTACTTTCCTCGCCTTAACTACCTCGGGATCGTTGTATTTGCGGCCCATCAGACGTTTTATCGAGTAAATCGTGTTTTCTGAGTTCGTGATCGCCTGGCGACGAGCGACCTGCCCCACCATCCGTTCCCCGGTCTTGGGATTCACAGCTACAACCGAAGGGCAAAGCCGACTGCCCTCAGCAGTGGGAATCACAACAGGTTCGCTGCCCATCATGACGGCTACCACCGAGAAGGTAGTCCCCAGGTCTATACCAACAATCTTACTCATAGCATCCTCCTCCTAACGGTTTTCTTGTCTTCATCCGCACTTATGAACGCGGGCATAAAGCCTGCGCTGTAACACCCTTTACGGACCTGCTCCCTGTTTATCTTGCGTGGGAGATCGGGCCACCTTGACCATCGCGGGCCGCAGCACCCTATCCCCCAGCCTATATCCTTTGCGGACGGTTTCTATAATGTTACCTTCCGCCTCATTAGAGCTTTCTTCATACAAGACAGCTTCATGCAGATTGGGGTCGAAAAGCTGCCCCTTCCCTGCGCCGATCTCCTCCAAGCCCGCCCTCTCCAAAGTCGTGCGCATCTTGCGCTCGACAAGCCTGACCCCCTCCGCCCAGGCGGCCTCCGCGCCGCCGTTGGGCAGTTCGTTCAGAGCGCGCTCCAAGTCATCGAGCACCGGCAAAAGGTTTATCATCAAATCGGCGTTAGCCCACGCCACCCTCTGTTGCTGCTCTTGCTCCTGCCGTTTGCGGTAATTGGCGAAATCCGCTGCCGTGCGTCGCCACTGGTCAAGGTATTCCACGACCAGGGCTTTTTGCTCCTCTAGTAATTTCTGCAAAGCAGTGAGTTCATCAATTCGTTCTTCTACTTTTGGCTCTTCAGTTTTGACCTCCGTGGTAACCGCACTATTTATCGCCTCCGGCGCTTGTTGCCTAATCTCACTTTCGCGCTCATTGCATGTCATTCCCAGCTATCACCTCTCCGTATAAAAGTCGCCGATCAACTCGTTCAGCAACCGCGATACATAGCGCACGACGGACACGGCGCGGTGGTAAGACATGCGCAGAGGCCCCAGAACGCCCAAGGCCCCGGCAGCATGGCCCAAAACGCCGTATCCGCTCAAGATCATGCTATAGTCCTCCATCTCTCCCCAGCGCCCCTCGCTCCCGATGATGACTTGCACACTGTTCCTGCCACTTGCCTCCAGGAGCATGGATTCCAGAATATCTCGCTCCTCTAGCATTCGCACGAGATGACGGGCTTTTTCGCCCTCGGCAAATTCCGGCTGTTGCAGCACATCCGTCAAACCATCCCGATATAGCGTTACGCCGAGGGGCTTCTCCTCCTGCCGCATCATGTTCACCACGTGAGCCAGAGCCTCGCGTTCGAGAGAACTTGGCATATACCTGCTTCCTTCAATCTCGGCTATGGTCAAACCCTGGAAAAGCGAATTGACCCTGTTAGCGATCAGTTCCAGTTCGTCCTGTGATACCTGGCGGGACAGGGACATCATCTCCTGACGAACCGCACCACCGTGCAAAACTAGGACAAGCAAGACCCTCATCTCGCTGACAGCGATCAGCTTGACATGCTTCAGGCGAGCTTGCGGGCTATAGGGCGATGTGACCAACGAGGCCGCGCGGGCCGTATGTGCCAACACAGCAGCCGTCAGGCGCATCCATTGGTCGAGATCCATCTGTACCTGATGAAACTGGTGGCGGATCATGCGCTGCTCGGCCAGGGACAACTCAGCTTCCTCCATCAAGCGAGCCACGAAATAACGATACCCCTTTTCCGTCGGCACCCGCCCAGCGGAGGTGTGTGGCTGCGCCAGGAAGCCCGCTTCATCTAGGTAGGCCAGTTCATTGCGAATCGTCGCTGAGCTGACACCCAAAGGATACCTCTGGGCAATGGTGATGGAACCAACCGGCAGGGCCGTGTTGACGTATTCGCGCACCACTATGCCCAGGATTTCCCGTTGCCTTGTCGTCAGCTCTTCCTGGCCGAATGTTCTCTCTGTCATCTTGCGCTTGCCCCCCCCAGACCCGACAGGTAGCAGCGAAGCACGCTGCACGGGAAACCTGCCAGATGGGGGATTAGCACTCTACCCCTTCGAGTGCTAAAATGATAGCACTAACTGGGAATAATGTCAAATCCCAGGGGAAAGTGCACTTGACTTCATGATTCTCTTCTCTCTAGGCCGACCAACTGGCTGGCCCACCGCACGAGATCCTGTGCCTTCTCCGGGCTGTCCGCCTCGGAAAAAATCCGTAACAGCGGCTCGGTGCCGGAGAAGCGAAGTAGCACCCAATGATCGTCCTCCAGCAGGAACTTGGTGCCATCCAGATGAGAGACCTGGCGCACAGCATAAGGGCCGAGCTTGTCAATGGACATTTTGCGCAGCCGCTGCGGGATCACGATCTTCATCTCGGAGGTAGCGGGCAGGTTCTCTTCCACCGTGTAGAGGCGGCCCGTCAAGGCGTGCACCTCATCCAATAGCTGCGACATCCTCTTGCCGGTGCGGGCGATCATCTCGACCACGAGCGCGGCGGCTAGTATCCCATCCTTGCCCATGATGTGGCCGCGAATGGTCAAACCACCGCTGCTTTCGCCCCCCAGCAAAGCGTCGTAACGCTTCATAGCGGCGGCGATGTGCTTGAACCCGACCGGAACTTCAACGCAACGTTCGCCAAAGTGCCTCGCCAGCCGATCCAGCAGGTGCGTCGTGGCCAGGTTGCGCACCACGCCACCTCTTTGCCCGCGAATCTCGTGCAGGTAGTAATAAAGGAGCAGGAGGATGTCATTGATGTGGATATATTCACCCCGCTCATCCACGATGGCGATGCGGTCGGCGTCGCCATCGGTGGCCAGCCCCAGGTCGTAATGGCCGTCGCGGGTTTCGGCGATGAGCAAGTTGAGCGCTTTGAGATCAGGGGTGGGGGAGCGGCCGCCGAAGAGGGGGTCGTGGCGGCCGTGGATGGTGGCCACCCGGCAGCGCGCTTCGGTCAGGATGATCTCCAACGTGACTTGCCCGGCCCCATACATGGGATCAAGGATCACGCGCAGCCCGGCGCGGCGGATCACATCCAAGTCTACAAAGGATTCCACAGCGTCCACATACTCGTTGGTGTAATCCATACGCCGCACGATGCCGGCCTCTTCGGCAATGTCCAGTTCGATCTTGGCCACATCCTCTGGCTTGAGCGCGTTCGTCTCGTCCTCGATCTCGCGCGTCTCCTCGTCCAGGAGCAACGAGCCATCGGTGAGGAACACTTTCAAGCCGTTATATTCTGGGGGGTTGTGGCTGGCGGTGAAAGCCAGCCCCAGCACGGCATCTTGCGCTTTGGTGGCATAGGTGATCAAAGGCGTGGGGGCATCCTCGGCGAGCAAGACGACCGGGATATTGTTCCCGGCAAAGACCTCCGCTGCCGCCTCCGCCGCTCTATCGGAGAGGAAGCGCCGATCATAGCCGATCACGACTCCGCGCCATTCCGTTGCTTCGCGGATGATCTTGTTGGCGAGCGCCTGGCAGAGCCGCCGCACGTTGTGCAAAGTGAAACCCTCGCCGATCACCGCCCGCCAGCCGCCCGTGCCGAACTGCACGATGTTCTCCTCCTCGACCCGCTGCGGACGGTAGAAACGCTTTTGCAGGATGAACTCCGCCTGTTTGAGATCTTCGGGTGTGTTGATGCCCAGTATCTCATCCTGGTCGTAGCTCTGGTAGCTCTCCACGCGGTATCCGGCGCGTAGGAGGCGATGCACCGAATCAGTCAGCCGGTAGGGGACATCCGCACGGTCTGATGGCTTGAGCACGGAAAAGAGCGCATTCGCTTTGAAGACGTAGGCGCCCAGATTGAGTTCGCGAATCTTTCTCACCTCAGCCGAGGCTTCCGCCTCTTCGATAATATCCAGGATGCGCCCCGCGCTGTCGCGGATGATGCGGCCATAGGGCAGTGGCTGATCAGAGACAGTGGTGAACAGGGTCAAATCGCCGTTTTTAAGCCGGTGGCGGTTGATCAAGCCGCGCAACGAGGATGGGCGAAAAAGGGGGGTGTCGCCATAGAGGATCAGCAAATCGCCCTGATAATCCTGCAACAGCGGATAGACCTGCAACACAGCATGGCCAGTTCCCAGGGGTTGATCCTGGTAGACATAACGATAGCCCGCTCCCAGGCGTTCCTGTAATTTCTCTTTTTCATACCCGACTACAATGTAGAGATCCTGGGGCGAGACGAAGCGCAAAGCCATCTCTACCACATAGTCAATGATCGCCTTATCGCCCAGGCTTTGTAGAAGGCGGGGATAGGGCGCGCCGGCTCCCTCGCCGGGGCTAGCCGCCAGGATAATGGCTTTCAGGGGAGACATGCCACAAACTCCTCTACAAACCCGTTGAAGTCTCGGATCACCCACCACCAATCAGGTGCAGGACTTGTACCTCATCGCCATCATGCAAAGCGTGCATCTCATAAGCTGGCGTCTGGACGGTGACACCGTTCACCCGCACCACGATCTTGGGCGAGGTAAAGTGGCAGGCGCGGAGAAGGTCAGCCACCGTCATCCCTTCCCGCCATTCGAGATCGAACTTGCCGTTGTTGACCCTGATCGTCATAGATGCTTCTTGACCACGGCCACCACATCCGGGAAGTCAATGCCCAACTCTTTGAGCTTTTCCAGCGTAGGCACGCCGTTTTTCGTCCAACCACGCCGCTCGTAGACCGCATCTTTCAGCAGTTCGTACTGTTTTTCACGATAGGCGCGCAGCGCAGCCATCTTCTCAGCGGTGCTTTTGCCTTCGGGGTTGTAGCCGACGATCTCGCGGAGTTGTTTATCGTATCGCTCCCGGCGCGACTCGTATTCCTCCTCGGTGACCGGCCCCATGGCGCGATAGGGGATGTCATCATCTTGCCGCAGCCCATGGCCGAGGCGGATGTTGAAGGCCCGTTGGAAATTATACACCTTCTCCGACATGCGTACCAGGTCGTCGCCGCTTTTGACGTCCTGGCGTCCGGTGACGCCCACAAAGTACTCGACATAATTGCGCACATGCTCTGGAACCTTGGCCGGGGCCTCGCTGAGAGCGTTATCCGGCGGCTCCACGTCGTTCCAGATCACCTTGCACAGGCCGTTCAGTCCGAACCAGGTGCGCCACATCGGGAAATAGTGCAGTGCCTCCGCTTTGTCAGCAAAGGTGGGGATTTGGTTATTGACCATGTCCATAAAGATCAGCCAGGCTTCGTCATGCTGCGGGCCCTTATTCGTCAGGCCATAGCCGCCCTGCATGGCCAGCGATTCTTTGGTGACGTATTCGGAAAACTCCAGCCCCTTGGACTCCATGCCGATGTCATGCATAAACTTGGGATCGCCGCCATGCTTTTCCGCGAAGAGCTGTTTCATGCGCCGGATGCCCTGGCCAACGATGACGCCGAAACCTTCGCCACGCGCCATCTGGTGCAGTAGCTCCAAAGCCACTTCAGCGTTCCCGAACCGCAACTCCAGGCCGCCAGTGATCTCCTTGTTCAGGATGCCTGCCTCGTAGCATTCCATAGCAAAGGCGGTCGCTGTGCCGAAAGAGATGGTATCAATGCCGTAGGTGTCGCAATAGTAGCTGATCTCGATGATCATCTCCGGGTCAAAGATGCCCAGGTTGGAGCCACAACCGGCGACGGTCTCATACTCTGGCCCGTCTACGCACACCTTCTTCCCCTTGTACGGCCCCGTCTTGACCACATAGCTGTCCACACCTTTGGAACAGGCCATCGTGCAGCTATACCAGCAGCCATCGGGGATGCCCTGGGTGAAGAGCTTGTAAAAGACCGGAGAGGAGATCTTGCTCGCCTCGGGGTGCATCCCGTATTTATAGTTATAGGTCGGCAGCAGATCGTAATCGTTCATGATCTCGACGAGATGCACCGTGCCCACCGTGCGCATGTGGCATTGCAGGTGGTCGTAGTCGTGCATCTCGCGGTGCATCTTGATCCCCGCGCGCCTCACCCGGTTCAGATCGGCAGGGTTGTTAGAATCGGCGCGGACGCCGCTGCGTTTGACGACAATGGCTTTGATCCGCTTGTTGCGAAAGACGGTGCCCAGGCCGCCTCTCCCTGCTTGCTTGAAGCGGACGCAATGGCGGCGGACGTCATACCAGCTAAAGTTCAGACAGCCCATCCGCACATGCTCAGCGCCTCTTCCCGAAGCCACGACCGATAGGTCGCGCTTGGTGTCCTCAGAGTCGGCGAACATCTCGATCATCCGCTCGCCCACTGCATAAGCGTCCGAAACACCTTCCGGCGCCACGAGGATAGCTACCCGTCCGGCGTTGCCGTCAATATAGAGGATGACGTCTTCCTCCGCCTTGCCCTGGACTTCCAGCGCGTCCCAACCGGCGAACTTGAGCAGGGAGCCAAAATAGCCGCCCACATTGCTATCCATCACTGAATCGGTCAGGGGCGAGATGCCGACCACCAGCGATTTGCCGGAGCCGGGGAAGGTGGTGGTGCCTCCCAGCGGGCCGGAGGAGATGATGATCTCGTTCTCCGGATCGTTCCATTTGGTGTTATCGTGCAGGCCATTCCAGAGCAACCAGAGGCCAAAGCCGCGCCCGCCGATAAAGATGTCCTTCATCTGTTGGGTCACCGGCTTGCTGGCAATGGTGTTATCGGAAAGGTTAATATATAGTGTGCGCCCCGCATATCCGCGTTGCAGCGGCTGCCACTCATAGTGGAATTCTGCCAGCACCTTGGGGGTCTCCTTTGTTCTCCCGTTGCTCATGCTCTCACCCTCTCTGCCCATTTTTCCGTTTCCGAGGGCTGCGGCGTCTCAACCTCGGCGATGCTCAAGGCGCCCTCTGGACAAACCTTGGCGCACTCGCCGCAGGCGACGCATTTGAAGGGGAGGAGTTCTTCGGGATGCGTGCGCATGGCCCAGATGGTGCAAAAACCCACACAGGCCGTGCAGCCCACGCAAGAGCGCTTGTCAATGCGCACCACCCCATTGCGGGAGCGCGAAATGGCTTTTGTCGGGCAGATGTCTATGCACTCGCCGCACTG
>CAYPON010000174.1:0-7660 GCA_964412315.1 uncultured Anaerolineae bacterium
GTGGGCTCGGAGATGTGTATAAGAGACAGGCGGAAGACTTCCGAAATCTCTTTGACAGACACAACCTTTCGTGTTAGACTGCATCTGTGTGCTCTGACTTTGTATCTTGGACGAGAAACGCGGCAACCACGCCTCGCAGGGGACCCAGTTTCTGGCTGGGCGTGGCTTTTCCCACTATCATCATCTTGTCAGCCTTGCTGGCCCCGCCCTGGTCTATCCTGGGGAAAGCGCACTTGGTGGGTTACGCCGTGTGCCACCAACTTCCAGAGCACTCCTTTCAGCCTGGGGGTGTCCCTCTGCCGCTTTGTGCACGTTGCAGCGGCACTTTCCTGGGTGTGGTTCTGGGGTTCGCCAGCATCTGGACGATGGGTAGATGGCGAGCCGCTCTCATGCCGCCCGTCAGGGTCCTGTTTGTTCTCGTAGGCTCTGTCTTTTTCTGGGCACTGGATGGGCTTAATTCATACCTGACGTTTTTCCCTGGCCTGCCGCACCTTTACGAGCCGAGCAACGTCCTGCGGATGATATCCGGCACGCTCACCGGCCTGGCCATCAGCATCATTTTGCAGCCGGTTTTCAGTTTCACGCTCTGGCGATGCCCCGAACACCGACGCGCGGTCGAAGGTTTCCGAACTCTCGCGGGCGTTCTGGGGGCGGCGGCGATCTTGATACTGCTGGCGAGCACCGAATGGGCGATCACGCTCTACCCGTTGGCTATCCTGAGCGCAGTGGGTGTGCTGACCATATTCACGGCCATCAACGCGATTATCATCGTCATCGCCCTCAGGCGGGGGAATTTGGCAGAGAGTTGGCGGGATGCATTACCCTTCTTCCTATGGGGAGGGGTGCTCACGCTACTGGAGATCGGGGCTATTGATCTCCTGCGCGCCTGGTTGATGCGCCTATCGCCCGTGCCGTTGTGAAACGATGCTGGAGGCCTCGCTTCCCAGTAGAGGCTGAGGAAAGGAGGTGGCAAAGGCGTAGTTCCTACCCAGTGTACCGGTTCTCATTTCAGTTCAATCAAGGAGGTGCAACGTGAATCTGGAAAAATCTTTAACCTATCACTTTGAAGACAAAGATTGGCTCGTCAAGATTCTGATCGGCGGCCTGGTGGGCGTGATCCCCATCGTGAACCTGGCTCTTTTAGGCTATGTCCTTCGAGCACTGAAGAACATCGCCCAGGGGCAAGAAAAGCCTTTGCCCAGGTGGGACGAGTTCGGCGACCATTTCGTCAAAGGACTGAAGGCCTTTATCGGGATTTTTGTCTACTGCATCCCGATATTGATCCTGGCTTGCCTTGCTGCTCTGTTTGACGGCTCGATATCCAGTCAGTACCAGAGTAGTGCTGGGACTGCCGTAGTTGCTTGTTTTGGCTGCCTCGGTTTCCTGTACGGCTTGTTGCTGGGCATCGTCCTTCCCGCGGCTCTGACGAAATATGCGATCAGCGAGGAATTGGCCTCGTTCTTCCGTTTTGGCGAGATCTTTAGCTACATGGCCAAGAACCTGGGCGACTATATCATCGCGCTCATTGTCAGCGCTTTGGTTTGCTTGGCCGCCTTGGCCGTCGGCGGGATAGCTTGCCTCATTGGCGTTGTGTTCACCATCCCCTGGGCCAAATTGGTCGCCGCTCACCTCCTCGCGCAGGTTTATAAAGAGAGCCTGGGTCAGGTTACAGCGTAAACGACTATAACTAGACTTCCGAAGTCTGGCAGACTTCGGAAGTCTAGTGGTCTAGATACTCCATTTGTATTATCCCCCTCTGATTCCACTACGAAACTGTCAAAAACTATCAGCCAACCCTAGCCTAGGAAGCCAAAAAGCGGCGCTTTCGCCGGCTGCAAAAATGGTAGTTTCTGATAGGCTGCCCAAGTATAATAGAAGCTACCCGCCAGACCCCCAGACTCGGCGAGTCTAGGCAAGAGGAATCAATGAGCATATCTTCCCGTATTCCTGGCTTCTACAAGATGACACGGGATGAACGGGTCCGGGTGATCCGCGAATTCGCCAACTTGAGCGACGAAGAAGCCGCTCTCCTCGCCCACGAGGGTGGCATAACAGGTGCCCAGGCAGACCGGATGATCGAGAACGTTATCGGTGTCTTCGGCCTGCCGTTGGGCATTGCCACTAATTTCCTCGTCAACGGCCGCGACCATCTCATCCCCATGGCGATTGAGGAGCCCTCGGTCGTGGCAGGGGCAAGCTACGCCGCTCGCCTGGTGCGAGAAGGGGGCGGTTTCCAGACCCAGAGCGATGCCTCATTGATGATCGGGCAGGTGCAGATCCTTGACGTGCCCGATCCAGCGTCGGCGCGCTTCCAGCTTCTAACAGTCAAGAAAGAGGTGCTGGAGCTGGCCAACCAACAAGACCCGCTCATGATGCAGGTGGGAGGCGGCGCGCGCGATCTGGAAGTGCGGATCATTGAGCACAGCCCGGTCGGCCCTATGCTCGTCGTCCATCTCCTTTACGACGTGCGCGATGCTATGGGGGCAAACACAATCAACACCGCCCTGGAGGCCATCTCGCCGCTCCTGGAGAAGATCAGCGGCGGACGGGCGTGCCTGCGCATCCTCTCTAATCTGGCTGACCGGCGTCTGGCTCGTGCCAGGGGTGTTGTGCTGGTCGCTGCGCTAGAGCAGGATGGATTCAGCGGGGAGGATGTTGCGCGGGGGATCGTGGAAGCGTATGCCTTTGCCGTGGCAGACCCCTACCGTGCCGCTACCCACAATAAGGGGATCATGAACGGTGTTGATGCTCTGGCTATTGCTACAGGGAACGATTGGCGAGCTATTGAGGCGGGAGCACACGCCTATGCCGCGCGTCACGGGCGATATACAGCCCTCTCTACCTGGGAGCGCAACGCAGAAGGCAATCTGGTGGGAACGCTGGAGATGCCCCTGGCGGTGGGCACGGTCGGGGGCGCAACGAAAGTGCACCCACTGGCGCGGGTCGCGCTCAAAATCCTGAGCATCAAAAGTGCCCGTGAGCTGGCCGAGATGATGGTCGCCGTGGGCCTGGCACAAAATCTGGCCGCCTTGCGCGCCCTGGCCGCCGAGGGAATCCAAAAGGGCCACATGGCCCTTCACGCCCGGCAACTGGCCATCGCCGCTGGTGCTCCGGCAGAGCTTGTGGATGCGATTGTGGCACGCATGGTCTCCGAGCGGAGCATCCGACTCGACCGCGCCCAGGAGATCCTGAAGGAGATAACATGTCCATCATGAAGCCATCCCGGGAGGTGGGCATCGCAGGCTATGGCGCGTATGTGCCTCGCTATCGCCTGCCCGCTGCCGAAGTAGCCCGCGTCTGGACAGAGGGCGAAACGGAGCCTCCCATCAAAGAAAAAGCCGTCGCTGGCCTTGATGAAGATGCGACGACGATGGCCATCGAGGCAGCGCGCAATGCTTTACAGCGAGCTGGCATCGCCTCGCAACTGTTGCGCGCCGTATGGGTGGGCAGTGAATCCAAGCCATATGCTGTTAAACCTACCGCGACCATCGTTGCCGAGGCCATCGGAGCTACGCCCAGCGTCGAGGCTGCCGATTGGGAGTTCGCCTGCAAAGCGGGTACGGAGACGATGCAGGCGGCTATCGCCCTGGTAGGCTCGCGCATGGCGGACTATGCTATGGGCATCGGCACGGATACAGCCCAGGGCAGACCCAACGATGACCTGGAATATACGGCTGCCGCAGGCGGCGCAGCCTTTATCATAGGGCCGAAAGAAGATAGCCTTGCCTATCTGGAGGGGTCGTACTCCTTCGTCTCTGACACGCCGGACTTTTACCGGCGAGCGGACCAGCACTATCCGCAACATGGAGGACGCTTCACGGGGGAGCCAGCCTATTACCATCACATCAGCAATGCTGCCAGGCACCTGATGAGCGAATTGGGCCACACGGCCAGGGATTATACCCACGCCGTTTTTCATCAACCGAACGTCAAATTCCCGATGAGGGTAGCTCAAGAACTGGGCTTCTCCAGGGAGCAAGTCGAGGTAGGGTTGCTGGTGGACGTGATCGGCAATCCCTATGCTGGATCTTCGATGCTGGGCTTGACGGCAGTTTTGGATGTTGCCAAGCCGGGCGACTGCTTGCTGCTGGTATCTTTCGGTTCAGGTGCGGGCAGCGATGCCTTCTCTTTCGTGGTCACAAATCTCGTCGTGGAGCGGCAGACGAAGGCCCCGGCCACTCGCGATTATATCGCGCGTCGCCGGGAGATTGATTACGCTCTCTATGTGCGCTATCGCCAGAAGCTGCTTGTGGACTAGAGCTATCGTCGAGGCAGGAGGACTCGTTTTTGCGCCAGGTCAGTATCATCGGCATCGGCCAAACTCGCGTTAACGAACACTGGGAGAAATCCATCCGCGATCTGGGAGTGGAGGCCGTTCTCGCTGCGCTGCGCGATGCAGGCACAGATTCGGTGGATGCCCTGTATCTGGGCAATATGCTGTCCGGCGAACTGAGCGGGCAGGAACACACCGCCGCGCTGATCGCTGACCATGCTGGGCTGGGCGGCGTTGAGGCATTGAAGGTGGAGGCTGCCTGTGCTGCGGGAGCGGCTGCCTTGCGGGTGGGGTATATGGCCGTAGCCAGCGGTGTGATTGATCTGGCGGTCGTTTGCGGCGTGGAGAAAATGACGGATCGCCTCAGCGAGGAGGTCACGGCGGCCTTGGCCTTCGCGGCAGATGCCGAGTATGAGGTGGCGCAAGGGATCTCCTTCGTGTCCCTGAACGCCTTGTTGATGCGCCGCTACATGCACGAGTATGGAGTGGAACGGAGCGCCTTTGCCAATTTCGCTGTCAATGCGCACCGCAATGCTATGAACAATCCCTATGCCATGTTCCACATGCCGATCACGGAAGAGGCTTTTAACAAGTCGCGCATGATCGCCGAACCGGTCGGCCTGCTGGATTCGGCGCCGATTTGCGATGGGGCGGCGGCTGTGGTGCTCTGCCCCCGTTCGGAGGCGCGCGAATTTAACGAAAGGCCGGTGCACATCCTGGCCTCGGCTGTGGCCACAGATCGCCTGGCCGTTCACGATCGGTCGGATCCGCTCTTTCTGCGTGCGGCCTATGAATCGGCGCAGAAAGCTTACGAGCAGGCGAGGGTGGGGCCTGGCGATATTGACCTTTTCGAGCTTCACGATGCTTTCACCATCATGTCCGCCCTTTCGCTGGAGGCAGCAGGGTTCGCTGCCCGTGGCCAGGGGGTGCGGCTGGCGCAAGAGGGAGAAATCGCTCTGCAAGGCGGGATCCCCATCTGCACGATGGGTGGCCTGAAGGGGCGCGGGCATCCCGTGGGGGCGACGGGCATTTATCAGATCGTTGAGGTGGTGCAGCAGTTGCGCGGCGAGGCCGGGGAAAACCAGGTAGATTGTCGGTTGGGCATGGCGCAAAACATCGGCGGCAGCGGCGCGACGGTGATCACACATATTCTGGAAGCGTTAAGCTAGTAGCGTTTGCAGTGACACCTTCAGTCGTTCCTGCCCCCAAAGGCGACTGAAGTCGCCACTACGAACCTATTAGAGTATGACCTTATTCCTATTGAAGGTTGACCCGAAGGTGGATATACTCGAAAAAAGGGCAGCCTCCGTAGGAGCAAATCCGGAGGAAGGACAATGCAACTACCCAAATATTGGCGCGTGCGCAGTCAACGATTGGGCCTGGTAGGAGAGGTCTGTCCCAGGTGCGGCGCGAAGCTTTTCCCGCCGCGGGACGTTTGCCCTGAGTGCAGCGAGCCGGCGAAGGAGCCTTTCGCCTTCAGTGGCCGGGGCGAGGTTTACTCATTCTCCACTATTTATCAGGCGCCGAAGGGCTATGAGGAATATGTGCCGTACACTGTGGCCCTCGTCCGCTTGGAGGAGGGGCCGCTGGTCACTGCACAACTAACGGACGTAGACAAGGAGAAGGTGCATATCGGCATGCCGGTAGAGATGGTGACGCGCAAGATCAGCGAGGACGGCAAAGATGGCGTCATTCTCTACGGTTACAAGTTCCGACCCGTATTGCAAACCGCATAACTCGCTGCAGGGAAGCACGTATTGCGCATTACGTTTCTCACAAGCCCCCTCCTGTCCGGGCTAGCAGGAGGGGGCTTGCCTTTCATGTTTGACATCACCTGCCCAATGCACTATATTACGGCTATGAAGCTTCCAAATCGGGAAAATGCATACATTCCATCGCCTAAATTACGCGATTATCTATTATCGAACACTCATTTCATTGGTAGGTGGAAGGCGAGGTTCTTTCGTGCCCTTGGCCTTGACGAGATGAACGCGGATGTGCTTGAGCAACGCTTGATAGCCATCGCCCACTCTGAGGAGGTCAAGTATGTCGTGCCCTCAGCGCATGGCGCGAAATATGTTATCGAAGGCTTGCTGCAAACTCCGGATGGTAGCCTTGTGAAGGTCCGGACGGTGTGGATTCTCGAGACAGGTGATGATCGTCCGCGCTTTGTGACCGCGTACCCGGCGTAAACAAATGGCCAGGAGGTATAACATGATTCGTGAATTAGATACGGTCGCCCTTACACGTGATATTGACGAATACGGCTTGAAGCAGGGCGATATAGGGGCGGTGGTGCACTGCTACAGAGATGGCGCGGCCTTCGAGGTCGAGTTTGTGACCGCAGAAGGCAAGACGATTGCGCTGCTTACACTTGACCAAGCGGATATTCGCCCAGTTGGCGGCAAAGAAGTCCTTCACGTTCGGGAACTGGCAGAAGCGATAGTATAGTTTCAGGCTGGGGAAAGAAACCGAGATGACCGAAGCGTCTGCCCCCGGCAAAGTGATCCTTTTCGGCGAACATGCCGTCGTCTATGGCCGCCCGGCTATCGCCGTGCCTGTGACGCAGGTGCGTGCTACCGCTATCGTCGAGGATAGCTGTCCGGGAGAAGGGATCACCATCGTTGCACAGGATTTGCAGCAACGGCATACGGTTGGGCAACCTGCCAACGAAACGATGCGCCCCTTGGAGATGATCGTCCTCAAAACATTAGAGCAACTCGGCCTTTCCCCGCAACACGATCTGCGGATCACCATCCGCTCCACCATCCCCATCGGTCGCGGCATGGGGAGCGGCGCGGCGGTCTGCACGGCCATTGTCAGGGCGCTGGCTAAGCATTACGGCGCCAGCCTGTCAACACAAGAGGTATCCGGCCTGGTCTACCAGGCCGAGGTCATCTATCACAGCACGCCGAGCGGCATTGATAACAGCGTCATCTCTTTCGAGCAGCCGGTCTATTTCGTGCGCGGCAAGCCACTGGAATTTTTCCGGGTCGAGCATCCGTTCCGCATCGCCGTTGCCGACACCGGCATCTTCAGCCCGACCAAAGTCGCTGTCGGCGATGTGCGACAGGCATGGCAACGTGAGCGAGAGCGTTACGAGGCGATCTTCGAAGCGATTGGCCGTATTGCCATAGCTGCCAGAGCGGCCATCGAACGGGGCGATCAGGCGATGATCGGCCATCTGATGGATGAGAATCAAGCTCTGCTGCGTCAGCTCAGCGTATCCTCGCTGGAACTGGAGCGGCTGATCGCTGCGGCTAAGGGAGCTGGCGCACCGGGCGCCAAACTATGCGGCGCAGGTCGCGGCGGGAACATAATCGCTTTGGTCACCCCAAAGATCGAGAGAGACATAGTCGCTGCCGTGCGCTCCGCAGGGGCGACAAG
>CAYPON010000175.1:0-7658 GCA_964412315.1 uncultured Anaerolineae bacterium
ACTCGTCTACAATACCCCGCCCCGTCCCTACATAAGCGGCGTGGCGCTCCGCGCACTGGCGGAGCAGTTCAACTTTCACTTCGTTCCTCCCCTGGAAGTGACGGAGGACATGAGCTTTCAAGAGAGGATAGAGAAGGGGTTTGAAACCGCCCTGATAACGGGAATTGACATCCTCGGCTCGTTATCGGTCGTGCTGGTTAAGATGGGGGAGCGTTTCGCGGAAGGGGCGAGAACCAGCAAGATTTCCACCCACATGTTGCATCCCAAAGCCCTGGCGCGGTTGATGAAGGGTTGGATGCGCAGCAAGCTCGAGCACAGGAACATGCTGCCTAAGGATTTGTGGAAGGTGAAGGCGCTTCCTTGTGGTGGAATGGACACCTCGATATACAAAGAGAAGATTGCTTACTATTGGGGCGTGACGCCGTATGAGCAATACGGTAGCACAGAAGAGGGAGCCATCGCCACCCAGGCCTGGAATAAGAAGGGGATGACTTTCTTCCCCGACGGCGCCTTTTTGGAGTTCATCCCCGAGCAAGAGTGGGCCAAGTGGCGACGCGATCCCTTCTATATCCCCAACACCGTGCTCATCAACGAGGTGAAACCACGTCAGCGATATGAGGTGGTACTGACCAATTTTTACGGTAAGCCCCTCTTGCGCTATAGGCTGCACGACATCATCGAGTTCGCATCGCTGCGTGATGAGGAAACCGGGATCAATTTACCACAGATGGTCTTCGTCGGGCGATCCGGCGATTTTATTGATCTGGCCGGCTTCACCGGCATGATGGACGAGAAAATGGTGTGGCAAGCCATTCTCAACACCGGGATTCCATACGAAGAATGGGTGATGCGCAAAGAATCTGTTGATGGCAGGGCGATTCTCCATCTCTATATTGAGTTGTTAGACACCGTTGATAAAGAGGTTATCAGGGGCCGAGTCCACGAGAATCTGAAGTCGTCGAACCGCTTTTACGCCGATTATGAGTCTATGATTGAGGCGCGACCGCTCGAGGTGACTCTCCTCCCTCGCGGCACGTTCCGGGCTTTTATGTTGGAGAAGCAGGCGGCGGGGGCTGATTTGGCGCATCTGAAACCACGACACATGAATGCCCCTGATGAAGAAATCGCCCTCCTTTTGCGGCTGGCGCAAGCTGATTGAGCGGGGCCTACATGAGGGGAAGGTATTGGAAATGGGGCGGCATGTCCTGAGCCTGATTCCATTTGTGGCACTGATCTGTTACGATGTCCTCTTGTTGATCGTCATCAGGCGGGATATCCGAAGCAGGGTATACCGCTTCTTTGCTTTGTATCTCCTGACCATGATCATCTGGAGCTTTGGCGCCTTTATGATCGTGGCCGAATTCGCTATTAAGGATTCCCTTTTCTGGAACCGATTCATGGTCGTTGGATCAACAGGGATGCCAATGGCCTTCTTTACCTTTGTGCGGGTTTTCCTGAGGAGAAAACAGAGGATATGGTCATACGTTGGGCTTCTATCCTATATCGTCATTCAGATCGCCAACATCCTGGGATATCTGATCAAAGAGGCCCATGTGGCGGGGGGGCTGCTCTATAACGAGTACGGCCCGGCCATCACCATCACGAGCATCTCCTGGGCCTTCTTTGTAGGTTATTCGACCCTGGATCTGGTACAAGAATATAGAGGGGCAAAGGATGCTCTCTACCGGAATAGGATCAAGTACCTGCTCATCGTGGTGATGGTGATATTCGCTGGTAGCCTGACCAATGTTACGGCGTTGCAAGTCTATCCGGTGGACATCGCTTTTAACGCTATAGGCGCCCTCCTCATCGCTTATGCCATATTTCGCCACCAGCTCCTGGACATCACCATCGTTGTCCGCAAGGGCCTTCTCTACTCTGTGCCCACCGTCATCATCGGCGCTGGCTACTTTCTCATTATCTTCCTCGCCACGAGGCTTTTTCATGCCGGCACGGGCTTCCAGCTTTTCCTCCTCTCCTTTGCCGTTGCGCTCATAACCGCCCTATTCGCTGAACCATTGCGCAACAGGGTGCAACTCTGGGTTGATCGGCTTTTCTTCCGCGAGAAATACGATGCCAGCCTGATGCTACAGAGGCTCAGTCGCACCGCAGCCTCCGTGCTCGACCTCGACAGGCTGACCAACATGATCTTGGACGAGGTCACCCAGACCGCGCATATCGGGAATGCTGCTTTCTTCCTCAAGCAGGAGAAGGGCGAGGAGTTCCGGCTGGTGGCGCAAAGGGGGCTGAATCTGGATGACGACTTCGGGATACGCCGAGACCATCCCGTTGTGCATTGGTTCTCCGGCGCCGAGTATGTTCTAACCAAGCATGACATAGACGTGATACCGCAATTCAGGGCGCTCTGGGAACAAGAGAGAGAGGATTTGGCCAAGATCAAAGCGGAGGTCTTGATCCCACTGAAAGCGAAGGATGAACTTGTCGGGATCTTTGCCGTAGGCCCCAAGCTCTCGGAGGAGCCTTATTCGCAAGATGATCAACTCACCCTGGCCACGTTGGCCAGCCAGGTGGCAATGGCCATTGACAATGCGCGGTTGTACAGTACAGCTCAACAGGAGCTAACCGAGCGAAAGCGGGCGGAGGAGGAAAGGGAAAGGATACAAGCGCAGCTTCTCCAGTCGCAGAAGATGGAAGCGGTCGGGAGGCTGGCCGGCGGTGTGGCGCATGACTTTAACAACTTGCTGACGGCGATCACGAGTTACAGCGATTTCCTTCTGAAAAATCTCGCCCAGCAGGACCCCCGACGGCAGGACGCCGAGGAAATCAGAAAAGCTGCCGAACGGGCTGCCACACTCACCCGTCAACTCTTGGCTTTCAGCCGCAGACAGATCTTCCAGCCGCAGGTGTTGCGCCTCAACGAGATCGTGTCGAACATCGAAAAGATGCTAGGCCGTTTGATCGGCGAGGACATCGAATTGGTCACGATGCTCGATCCCACGCTTTGCGCTGTGAAAGCTGATCCAGGGCAGATCGAGCAAGTCATCATGAACCTGGTTGTCAACGCCCACGATGCTATGCCAGAGGGTGGCAAGCTGACCATCCGAACGGAGAACGTGATCCTGAACGAGGAGCTGCCCAAGTTCGTTTGTCTATCTGTTCAAGATACAGGAATCGGCATGGATGAAGAGGTCAGGCAACATCTCTTTGAGCCTTTCTTCACGACCAAGGAGGTTGGAAAAGGAACGGGGCTTGGCCTCGCCGTTGCCTACGGCATTGTCACGCAACATGGAGGGTGGATCCAGGTTGATAGCGAGCCAGGCCGTGGCTCGCTATTCCGGGTTTATCTGCCGGTTTCTGCGGCGGAAGAAGAAGAAACGGAAGCCGCCGAGGCGATTTCGCCAGAGGAGCTTCGGGGAAGTGGCCAACGGATCCTCCTGGTAGAAGATGAACAAAGCGTCCGCGACGCGGTGCAAAGGGCACTGGAGGAGAACGGCTATATCGTCTTCGCCGCAGCAGATGCGACGGAAGCGACAGATATTTATGACCAAGAGAAAGAGAAATTGGACTTGCTCTTCAGCGATGTGGTTCTGCCTGGTAAAAGTGGGCTGCAATTGACCGATGAACTCCTGTCATGCAGCCCAGGACTTCCAGTGCTATTAACCAGTGGCCATGCGGATCGGGAATCGCACTGGGCGGTCATACAGGAGAGAGGATTTCGCTTCCTGCAGAAACCTTTCGCCTTAGCCGACCTGTTGCGAGCTGTCAAAGAGACCATGGAGCCAGGCTTGCGGCCTGCTCCTGTAGCCAAGGGCCACCGGGAAGCCCGCATAGAATAGAATGAGCCAGCGTGCGAACCCTCCAACGTGATAGCCAACCCCTCAGCGGCTCGTCCTGACCTGAAGTTGCTGGCCATCCGTTATGACCTCGATGTTCCCCTGCTGATCTGTGCGCAGGATTCGCGCTCCGCAGGCCTGCAGGCGTTTCAATGTTGCGCCGGCGGGGTGTCCGTGCCGGTTTTCCTTGCCCACAGAGATCACGGCCAGTTGCGGGCTTATCTTCTGCAAAAAGCTCGCCGTGGATGCCTCCTGCGCGCCGTGATGAGATACCTTCAGCACCTGGCTCGGCAACAGTTGCCCCGAGGAGAGCAAGGCTGCCTCCGCCTCCGCTTCGATGTCGCCTGTGAACAGGAAAGATACCTGTCCATAGGCCAGCCGCAGCACGACCGAGTTATTGTTGTCGTCAGCGTGGGTATTGGTGAGCGGCTGAGGACCTGGATGCAGCGCGTCAATCCAGAGACCGTCTCCCCAGGCGAAGCGCAGCCCCCGTTTCGCTTTGACCACCGTCGAACCGCGCGAAGCGGCCAGCGTCCGCCACTGCTCGCCGGGCGGGTTAGCTTTCAGGAACTCGGTATCCAATATCGTATCCACCTGGTAGCGTTCCAGGACGGGGATCAGGCCGCCCAGATGATCCACGTCGGGATGGGTCAAAACGACCAAGTCGAGGCGCCGATCCCAGAAGGGCATCACGCGGCCCAGGGCTGCCAGCAGTCGGGACGGCTCCGGCCCGCCGTCTATGAGCACCTGCTGGCCTTCTGGCAGTTGGATAAAGATGGCATCCCCTTGGCCGACATCCAGGAAATGGACGTGCAACCGGCCGTCAGGCAAGCTGAAGACGGCGATCCAGAGCAAGGTGGCGGCGACTGCCAGTCCTCCCAGGGCCAGGGCCGTCGGCATGTGCCCAACCAGGCTTTTGCCGATGTTGACAAGCTGTGCTCTCGCCTGCTTGGCCTGCTCTAGCAGCCAGCAGCCCCCGAACAACATGACATAATAGGACGCGACCAGCCAGGAGGTCATCTGTACGGATACGGAAGCCCAGGCCGGTTGCGCCGTCCATTCCACAACCCGCACAGTATAAGTCATCAGCAGCCAGGGAGTCCAGGCCAGTATGCGTGCCAGCGGTGGGAGAACCAGGCCAGCCAGGGTCGTCAGGCCGCCGAAGATCATCACATACGGTTGTACCGGCAGGATCAAGGCGTTAGTGAGAAGGGAGATCACCGACAAGCGGCCAAAATGGTACAGGATGACCGGCATCGTCGCCAGTTGAGCAGCCAAACTGGCGATGAATAGCTCGCCGACCAGGCCCGCGAGCTTGATTGCTTTCTCCTCCGGCAGCCGCCGCATCAGTCGCTGACGCAGCCCATTCTCCAGCAAAGGTGCGAGCATGACCAGGCCCAGGGTCGCGGCCAGAGAGAGTTGAAAGCTGACATCCCAGGGCAATCTGGGGTTTATCGCTGTCATGGCCATCACTGCCACGGCCAGGGCATGGTCAACGGCATAGGGCCGGCCGACCCAATAGGCCAGCAGCGAAACGGAAAACATAATCGCCGCGCGCACGACCGGCGCGCCCGCCCCGACAAAGAGGGTGTAACAGATGATGCCCGCGAAAGCCAGGACGAGAGCGTAGCGTTTGTTGATGATGCGCGTGCCCAGCCGTACCAAAAGCCCGGCGAGAAGAGTCAGGTTAAAGCCGGAGATGACGATGATGTGCACCGTGCCCGTGCGGGTAAAGGCTTCCAATGTCTCTTCCGGGATGCTCGATTCGACGCCGGTCAGGATGCCGGTGAGCAGGGAGGCTTCCGGCTCCGGCAGGAGGGAGGCGATAGTCTCGCGGGCGCGTCTCCGGAAGGCGAAAAGGAGCGAGTAAAGGGGGGTGCCCTTGCCGCGAGACAGGGCGGCGATTTGCGGATAGCTCATCAGGGAGTAGATGCCTTGCCGCGCCAGGTATTCCTTATACGAGAAATCAGCCAGGACAGGGGGTGTTTGCAGGCGGCCCCGGATTTCCAAGACATCTCCGTAGCTGCGATAGGGATAGCGGGGAGCATTCACCAGGATATCGCCGCGCACCTCCCGCCTCCCCTCTCCATCGGCCAGCGATTGTGCGCGAACTCGCAGGTTGGCGTAGGTATCGCGCAGGTCGGGGTCGGCGACGATGACCCCCTGTATGGTCACGACGCCCTGGTCGTTGTAGTAAGCGATGTGGCGGGCATCAATGTGCGGCTGGGCAGCGGTGAGGCGCCAGGCCCCCAGGAGGGCGAAAAGGAGATAGACGCCCCACCAGCGGATGCGGCGTTCTCGCCACCAGGGGAGGATGATGGCCGGGGGCAGGACGAGGAGGCAGAGGAGGTCGAGCACAGAGGGCTGCGTCCACGCGCTCAGCAGGATGCCCAGTAGCCAGGCGAAAGCAAGGTAGATGAGGTTCATCGCTCTTTTCCCTGACAGAGAGGCCTGGAAAACGGGCCGAGATTCTTATGATCAGATTATAGGGCAATCGCATGGCCGATGCAAAGGCTCGTTTTTTGACCTCAGCGCCTATAGTGTATAATATAGGGGAGCATGATGATGGACCCGTTCCGCCGCTTTGCCCTTAAGCCGTAAAAGCACCCGCATCGGCTCGCTGCAAGGCTTATTGTTGTGCCTGGGGGACACGCAGGAAGGAGATAGACCGATGATCCTGGAGAAGATTCGCCAACTCTACCCGCAATTCACCAAAAGCCAGAAGAAACTAGCCGATTTCATCGCCACGCACTATCAGGAAGCAGCTTTCATGACCGCCTCCGAACTGGCTCATCGGTTGCGCCTCAACGAAGCCACGGTAATCCGATTCGCGCAACGTCTGGACTACTCCGGATACCCCGAGTTGAGCGCCAGCATCCAGGAGATCATCAAGAAGGAATTATTGGCCAGGGGCCAACCCCTGGAGGCAGCCAGCACGGAGGATCCTTTCCTGCGGATTCTGGCGAACGAGGACGAAAACCTGCGCCGCGCCGTCGGCCACCTCGCCCTGGATTTGGCCTCCGAAGTGTTGACTGCGTTGCAGGAAGCGAGAAAGGTCTATTTGCTAGGGCAGGGAGTCGCCGCCCACCTCGCTGGCATTTTCACCTGGGGATTGCGTGCTCAAGGCCACGTCGCGGAGTTAGTATCTGGAGATGCCCTTAACCTTGCTGTAGCTCTCAGCGATCTGGGTGACGAGGAAGTGGTGATCGGCTTTTGTGTTGACGAGGCTGGCCTTGAGATAGCCAATGCGCTCAAACTCGCCAAGCAAAATGGCAGCAGAACGGTGGCCTTCGCGCATTCTTCGGTCTCGCCCGTCGCGCAGGCGGCTGATCTGGCGCTCATCTGCCCAGCCGATGGCCTCTTCGCTTTCCCCTCCGTCACGGCTCTCGCGGCTTTAATAGATGCTTTCCTCCAACTACTCGCTACGCAGGACGCCGAAAGATCGCTTAAGGGCCGCGAAAGGGTGCGTTCGGCTCACCAGGTTCTGATGAACACGCAAGACCTCACAGCATAGGGCCTTGTACCTTATGATGTTTCCCGACAGCAAAAAACCACCAGAGAAGCTCCTGGTGGTTCTATTTTCGCGCCCCGCCGTGCCGTGTGCAGGAAGTTTTGAACCTGCGAGCGCAGGTGGGAGCCTACCCAGAGGCGTCGTAGCAACCCCATAGAGCTGCTACAGTCCCTCTTTAAGAGGAGATTGGCCCCCCTTCGGGTAAGTGTTGGCTCAAAACTATTTGTTGCATCACAAACACAGCAGGGTTTGTCAATATCTTAGCACAAAATCGGAAAATATGCAAATGGGGAAAATGGGATGTGCATTTCAGTCCTGGGGCGAAGCGAGAAATGCGTCCACAGAAACCCGTT
>CAYPON010000176.1:0-7658 GCA_964412315.1 uncultured Anaerolineae bacterium
CATCGTCTGGCGTGCCCTTCGGCAATGTGCGCGTCACGGAGACGCCGGCGATGATAATCAGCGGCTCACCCTCCCTCGTCTTCATCTGGCAGATGCGCTCGTAATCCATGCCATCCTCGTACTGGAATCCCTGAAAGCCCTTGATCCCCACCTCCAGCAGTCGCGGCACCATCTGCATCAGGTTCCCATCGCAGTGCCAGATCATGCGCACGTTGGTGCGCAGCATTGGCTCCAGACAGCGGGCGAAGTGCGGAAACCACATCTTGTCCAATGAGCGAACGTCCACCAGGGTGCCGCGCGAATCGGCCATATCGTGGTCGAGCCGATACAGCGGCGGCAGACTGCCCTCGGTATAGGCGCGCGCCGCCGCACGATTGTTGAGCAGCGCCAGATCCGCCTGCAGCGCAAAATGCTTTTCGATCACCTCTGGGTGAAGCGCGTAAGCCATGAAATAATTGGCATAGCCATATGTCCCATAGGCCAAGGTGGGGAAATGAACAAAGCCATAGCCGCTCTTGAGTATAGCCGGGCCAAGCTTCTGCTGGATGCTGGCCTCGTTTTCGAGGATTCCCTGCACCCGTCTATCCTCGTCGAAGGCGGCGATTTCTTTCCGTAGGCGCCGGAGGGCGAAACGCTCCATGTGGGACACAACCGCCTCCGGGGAGTTAATGAGCATCCCATCCACGATGATCTCTTCTGCGCCGGTCGTCGCTGCGCGTTCCGCCCCTTCGTAACCGGTATCGCCCATCGTCAGCGGGTTGGTGGGGATGTACTGGTCGAGCAGACAGGTGCCGATGGCGCGCTGAAACGCCAGGTATACGGCCTCCGGGTCTTTTTTATAGCTGCCCGGCGGCGCGCCGGCCAAGCGCTCGATGACGGCGTGCTCCATAACATGGAGCAGCCAGCTTGGCACCTCCTTCCGTGGCTTTTGCAGGATGGTATCCAGAGCCAACTGCGCCGTCTCGGCCGTGACCGTCATGCCCACCAGGGCTTTCCTCCTTCCCCTGTCTTTCTTCGCTCAGCATCAACCCACAACCTGCGCTGGTTCGCGCGGTGAGAGACCGTTTGCATCGTTCACCTTGGCCCCCTGCGGCGCAGGAACCGGCCCCTGCAAGAGGGGATCATCCGTTTCCCGCATCCAACGGTCGAGGCGGCTGCGCATCTCTTCCAGCGCCGGCGTCATAGAGGGAGCGCCAGCCAGATTGTGCGTCTCGTTCGGATCGAAGGCCAGATCGTAGAGTTGCTCGGCTGCCACAGGCCGCTCTCGCCAGCCATACCTGAGCCACACCTCCTTGCCGGGGCTATCGTCGCAGTTCGGAAGCACTGGCGCGGTTCGGTCTCCATAGCGGCGGATATACTTCCAGCGCCGCGTGCGCACCGCACGCTGTGGCTCATAGGCGGCGTGATAGGTGACCTCTGCAAAAATCTCGTCGTTGATTTCCTCCACTTCGCCGCGAATCCAGGACATGATGGATTTGCCTTGTAGCCAGGCAGGGCGCTCGATCTCCAAAAGGTCACAGATCGCCGGGAAAATGTCAATCTGCGAGACCAGCGCGTCGCAGACCCGCCCGCCACTGAATCCCGTCGGCCCGCGCATGATGAGCATCACGCCAAGGCCGTGATCGGTCAGGTTGCACTTCATGTAGGGGAAGGCCAGGCCATGATCAGTCGTGCAGACGACCAGCGTATTCTCCGCCAGGCCGCTCTCGTCCAGGGCCTCGAACACGCTCCCCATGGCTTTGTCCAGTGCCCGCGCGCTCGCTTTGAAGGCGGCCATATCCTGGCGCGTCTCCGGCGTATCCGGCAGCGGCGCGGGCGGGAGACAGTAACGCGCATCCTCGGCTGGGCCGGGCACGCGAAACTGGCGGTGCGTCTCGAAGAAGCCGACATCCAGGAAGGATGGTGCCCCTGGGGCCTCTTTCAGCCAATCCACCGCGGCTGCGGCAACGGTCTCCCCACGCCTGTCTTCCAGTGGGACCACCCAATCATAGCCGATGCGCGCGGCGTCCTGCGTGACATGCTGCACGCCGATCAGCACGGAATGGTAGCCAGCTTTGCGCAGCGTGTGCACGATATGCTGGCTATAGTCCTTCAAGACAAAGCCGCGATGGGCCAGGCCGATCATGCCGCTGCTGTGGGCAGCCTGGCCGGTTAATAGAGCAGCACGGCTGGGCGAGCAAGTGGGAGCTGCACAAAACGCCTGCCGAAAGAGGACACCTTCCTCGGCTAACCGCTGCAAATTCGGCGTCGGCACAGCATAACCATACGGCTGAACGTAGCGACCGGTATCGTGGGAATGGAGGTATAGGATATTAGGACGATTCACATCATACGCTCCAACACGAGCACCCAATCGCGCATCACCGGTGGGAGGGGCATCGGCCATTCCCCTCCTGCTTCTGCTTTGACCTCACCTAGCGGACGTTCGCTTCCATCGCTGGGGTTCACAAAGAAAGCCTGGTAGCGAACGCCAGGCTCTAGCCCCTTAATTCGCGTCGGACTGCCCCGGCGCGTGATCGGCCCTGGCAGATAGAACACCCGAACCTGGCCTGGGATGCCTGCCGCGTAGTTCCCGAAATAGTTCTCGCCACCCGCGCACGGCTCGATCCATTCCTGATGCGGCTCGAATCTCCACCACTCGTATCGCTCCAGCAAACGTTTGCCGATCCCAAGCTGCGTCGAACCGGGCAGGCGATAAGCGTCCTCCCAGGGCGTATCACCCCAGGACATTCCATGCGGCGAAGGGCCGAAAGGCTTTTCGCGCGTGTTGACCTGCCAGATGCCGTTGGCCCCATAAGTATACCCGGCAGCGTCGGAAAGGAGGCAACTCCAGAAGAGGAAACGTTGCACCTCCTCCCGGCTTCCCTCCAGGATGCCCTCGTAGCACGCTTCGCCGTTGACGACCGGCATGTGTGGTTCACGCCTTAACGAGCGAACGACATGCTCCGCGATCTGGGGCAGCACCCTGAAGCCGCTGTGGCTCGATTGCAGCAGGTCGAAATCCACCACCGTGGGATCCTCGAGTTGGTCGCGCGAACTGCTGTTCGCCGTGGCGTGGATAGTCACGGGGTGATGGTAAGGGTCAATCTGCCGCACATAACGACCGATCTCCGTCCAACCGGCGATTTGCGCCTGTTTATCCCCTTCTCTATCCGTAGAAAGATAGTAGGGCATCCCCCCCTCGCCCGCCAGGCACCACACGACGGGATAGGCTCCATAGCGGGCGATCAGGTAACACCAGTGCTTCTTCATCTTGTCCAGGCCGGTCCAGAGCAAGAGATAGCCCCAGGAGCCAACGATGCACGGCACGAGGCCGGAGTTGACCAGCCAGCGGATGCGCAGATCGGCCATATCAAAGTAGGCGGGATTGATCCGCGCGTACCCCTCCTCCCAGGGAAACCCCGCCTCGTTCGCCCCGCGAGGATCAAAGGCCGGCATATCAGGGTAAAGCCCGGCCACAAGCTGGATCACGGTAAACCCCTTGGCCTTACGATCAGCAGCCAGCAGTTGGAACTCGTCCGGCCACTTCAACCGCTTACACAGCGAAAGCCACCAGGTATCCCCCAGCCAGAAGAAGGGCGTGCCATCGAGGTGTTCCAGATGGCGGCGATCCGCACTGACCCGCAAAGGCCCATGTTTGAACAGCGGATTAGTTCCTTCATAAGGGGTGACGCGCAAGATACCCTCCTGTCCGTGCAAATCCGGATTGCTTTTGTCCGAGCAGATCGTCCGGTAACGGTAAAGGCCGGGTGAAAGTGGAGCAAAGCGCACGCGCCACTCCTGCTCTCCAGCCCAGAACGCGGGCACGCGCCACTCTTTCCCCTGCGGGCCTGTAAATACGACATCCAGATCAATATCGTTGAACGGATCGGCGTAGGCTTTCCCCGAAGAGTAAGCCCATTCCAGCGCTTGATTTTGGATAATAAATCGTTCTTGTGCCATTGATTCATCTCCCCTTATGTAAAATCTCCATTACAAATCGGTTATGTAAAATAGTCTTTATAATGTCAGACATGCCTCAGCCGCCAACCAGAACAATCGCTCTCGCACGTCTCGTTTGTGCCAATCGCGCGAATCCCATTCGCTGCCGCTTACATCATCGCCACCGTAAAGCATCTGCGCCAGGGTCACACCCCGGAACTGCGCCACGGCGAAAAGAGCTGCCGCTTCCATCTCTACAGCCAGACAACCCTCCCCTTTGCGAAGCTTGACCTTGGCAGATGTTTCTCGATAGAGCCCATCTGTCGTCCAGGTCTTGGCCACTATATAGGGGTAACCATGCGTCTGCAGCACCTTTTCGATGGTTGCAACTCCTTCCGGGCTGGCGCTTACCTCTCGGCTCGGCGGCAGGTAGTGATAAGAGGTGCCCTCATCACGTACGGCAGCCGAGGGCACGATGATATGCCCCACAGCGATCTCCCGATCCAGGACGCCCGCACCACCGCAGGCGATGAACTTGCGACAACCCATCGCGATCACTTCTTCCAACAAACCCGCAGCCAGGGATGCGCCCACCCCTGGATGAAACACAGCCAGCCGTTTTCCCTCCATCTCTAGTTCGTAGAGAGGGTGCACGCAAATCTCTGATCTGCACTGCGCGATCTCTTTGAGCTGGCCTTCCTCCCGCAGTTTGTCAATGACCTCCTGAAAGAAACAGAGGACGCAATGCTCTGGGACATCGCGGGGCTTATGTAAACGGCTAGGCTCAAGGACCGCTTCCGGCGCAGGATCGAACTCCAGTATCGGATATTCTTTCCACATTCGTTTGCCTCCAAACAGTCTGACTTTAGCTTCCCGTCGAATGGTAATGTCGCACGCCGATCTTCCAGATTTGCAGGGCCACGACCAGGAACAGAATCCCTACCCCAGGCGAGGCCCATTGGAAAAGGGGCGGTGTGCCCAAAGGGTCTGGGCGGCCCAGGATGGCCAACACAGGGAAATAGTTGATGCAAGCCAGCGGAATCACCCCCGTGAAGAAACGGCGAAACCAGGGACGGTAGATCGTGAGGGGATACTGCGCTGTCTCCACCCCGCCATAGGTCACAGTGTTCACGATCTCCAACGTTTCCGTCGTCCAGAAGGCCATGGTCGCCTGAAGCACGAGCAGCCCGCTGAAAAGGCACGCCCCTCCCACGATAGCGGCAACGACAAGAGCTGCCGTGGTCAGAGACCAGGCGACCGTGAGAGCATTTGCGCCCCAGAGGAGCACAAGTAACCCCTGTGAGAGCCGCCCGATTCGCCGCAGGGTTAGTTCCTGTCCGGCCACTTGCAGTGCAGTGCTGCGGGGCCGGAGCAGTATGCGGTCAAATTCGCCGCTCTTGACCGTATTCGCAAAGATATCAAAGCCGCGCGAGGTGGCATCGGCGATGGCAAAGGCAATATTGACCATGCCGTAGAAAAGCGCGACCTCCGGCAATGTCCACTCTTTCAGGCTGCCGAAGCGTGCGAACAGCGCCCACACACTGAGAAACTCGATACCGGTCATCAAAAAGTGTCCGAGGGTGAGCATGACAAAGGAAGCCCGATATTGCATCTGGCTCCGCACCGATATGCCGATATATCGAAAATAGAGTCGCAGCGCATCTAACATCTCGGCCCTCACTGTAGCGCAACCTTTACGGTTGCGCTCTCCGCCATTACAAAAGCCGCACTAACCTCCCTGCACCACTAAGCGGCGCGCCCCTCGCGCCACCAGCCAGTGTCCCACAGCCACCAATACACCCGTCCAGGCAATCTGATGAGCGAAAAGCGGGAAGGCCCCCTCTGGAGGAATGTGTCCCATGTAGAGTCGGAAGGGAACATCCACCAGGCCGCGAAAAGGCAAGAAATTCAAGATCGCTTGCATCCGGTCAGGGAAAAGTGGCAAGGGAACGGTCATCCCGGAAAAGAGCATAACCGCGACACTCATCAGCGCAGCGACTCCTTCGCCGGAGATTGTCCAGAACAAGGAGAGCGTTATCAGAGTCGAGACTGCACAGCTAAGCAGCAAAGCGCCGAAGGTGGCCAGTGCCCAGGCTGCCGCTGAGGCGAGCGAGGGGGGAAGCTGAAGGCCGAAGAAAAGCCAGGCAATGGTAAAAAGCGGGAGGGCGCGTAACACGACAGGTGCTGTACGGTTGGCCACGGCGCGGCTGAACCAGAGCGTGTAGAGGTCAAGAGGGCGCAGAAGCTCATAGGCTACATTGCCGCTGCGGATCATCGCTTGCACCTCTCTATCCCCCGACCAGGGAAGAAACATCAACAGGGCCTGGCCGAGCCAGACATAGTTCACAACCTCCGGATAGGTCATCGGCTGGGGCGCTGTAGTTGACCGATAGAACGCCTCAAAGATCATCGCGCGAATCAGTCCCCAGAAAAGCTGCGTGCCAAAGCCGGCCAGGGCTGCCGCACGATATTGCAGCAGCATCCGAAAGCGGGCGCTCACGATAGCGCAATAGGCTCGCCAGGCCATCACTGCTGGACCTCGCGGTACAGGCGTGCAACGATCTCTTCGATGGGGGGATTCTCTACATAGAGATCGCGAATGGCGTGTTTCGCGGTGATGCGGCTGATGAGGGTGGCAGCGGGAACTCGCTCCGGATCGAAACGGAGATAGACGCGATGATCCTCGCGTCGGATGACAGCAGCGTCGGGATCGGCGATCCCTTCCCCGCCATCGGCCAGGTCAACGATCAGCCAACGCTCGGTAGTGACACGCGCCCGCAGTTCCTGCAGTGTGCCATCGGAGAGAATGCGTCCCTGGTTTATGACGATCACGCGCGAGCAGAGCGCCTCGATGTCATCCATGTCATGGGTCGCCAGGATAATGGTCACTCCTCGCTCGCGGTTTAATCGTCGCACAAAATCGCGCACGGCGAGTTTGGAGACGGCGTCCAGCCCAATGGTCGGCTCATCCAGATAAAGGAGGGAAGGAGAATGCAACAAAGCGGCGGCCAGGTCGCAGCGCATCCGTTGCCCCAGGCTCAGTTGGCGGACAGGGACGCCCAGAAGAGGCCCCAGGCCCAACAAGGCCACAAGTTCATCCCTGCTTCGCCTGTACGCGGGACGGGGTATGCGGTAAATATCCCGCAGCAGGTCAAAGGATTCGATCACCGGCAAATCCCACCAGAGTTGCGTGCGTTGTCCAAAGACGACGCCGATCTCGCGCACGTTGGCGATGCGTTCCTTCCACGGCACGCGCCCTAATACTTCACACTGTCCGGAGTCGGGAACGAGGATACCGGCCAATATCTTGACCGTCGTGGATTTGCCCGCGCCATTTGGCCCGATGTAGCCTACCAGTTCGCCGGGTTCCAGCGAAAAAGAGATACCATCCAGCGCGCGCACCGTCCGATAGCGACGCTGAATGAGACCCCTAAACGCGCCCCATAGCCCGGGCTGCCTCTCGGCAACGCGGAAAGTCTTGACAAGGTTCTCGACGACGATATGCGGCATTCGCTAGAAAACCTCCACGGTCATTTCGCACGCGCCATAACATTGTACGCTGGCATGTGCGAAATGTCAAAGCCCAGGACGTGCGTCAGCCTGAAGAGCTGACGCTGGATCGCAATCCCCAGCGACGGCTCCTCAGGCCGTCGTTTCTACCCGCTTTGCAGGAATCCCTCAATCGCTCTCGCGCCTCAGAAATCCAACAGCCCGGCTCAGGCACAAGATCGCCAGCA
>CAYPON010000177.1:0-7536 GCA_964412315.1 uncultured Anaerolineae bacterium
AGAACTACATTCGAGTGCTTCTCGGCGACCGGGTACGAATCGAGCTTTCGCCCTACGATTTGACACGCGGACGCATCACCTATCGTTACAGAAAGGGCGGGCAACTTGAGGAAATGGCATAACACCCTCGCGGCCATAACATGGCTTGGCGAAGGAGGAGCGTTCAGCGTTTCCGAGTCAACTCCTGGGATAAGGAGACAAAATGAATAGCCAAATCACGACCACGCAATAGAGCTTTGTCTGACGGACAGCAGACAAAGCTCTATTTTGTTTCCCCTATCTTTGTCGGGCATCAGCCCGATACCCCTCTACCTCCGGCGACTATAAAGACGCCGCCAGGCCGAGCCGCCAAGAGCGCGCATCTCCATCGAGCCTACTGCCCAGGAGGCAATGGCGTATATACATCCCCCCATTATCAGGCCACCGATGGCCAGCATCCAGCTATTTCTCTCCCGGCCCAGTTGCAGCAAAACGACCAGCCCCAGCCCCATAAGCAGCGCAGAGAGGAGGATCTGGCAGATAGAGGCAAGGAAGTGTCTCTCCGCCAACTCGCCCAAGCGACGGCGCAGAAACCAGAGCAGGCTTACCATTTCGACATTGACCGCCAAAGCATTGGCCAGCGCCAGCCCGCCATGTTGCAAAGGTCGAATTAAGGCCAGGCTCAAAGCGATGTTCAGGGCCACCGTCGCCGCACCTACTGCCACAGGAGTCCGCGTATCATGCAGCGCATAGAAAGCCCGCGAGACGATTTCCACAACGGCGTAAGCAGGCAAGCCGAGGGAGTAAAATTGCAGCGCCCAGGCTACGGATCTGGTAGAGGCACTGGTAAACTCCCCCCGTTCTAACAAGGCCTGAATCAAGGGGTAACGCAAAATGAATAGCCCCACGCCGGCCGGGATGGTCAAGAACAGAGTCGCACGCAAGGTCGCTGAAAGCGTTTCTCGTAGCCCATCAAGCTGCTGTCGAGCCACAAGATCGGAAAAGGAAGGGAAGGCGGCGGTGGCAATAGCCATAGCGAAAACACCCTGGGGCAACATCATGAGCAGAAAAGCATAGTTGAGAGCCGATAAGCTATCCTCAGCCAGGTTAGAGGCCAGCACAACATTGACGAGGAAATTGACCTGCATCACGGCGAGGCCCAACACACGGGGCAAAAGCAGGCTGATGACCTCTCGAACGCCAGGAAGGTGAAGACCGAGGGTGGGGAAATAACTCCAACCCTTCTGGCCCAGGCCAGGAAATTGAATCAGAAGATGCAGAGCGGCCCCGATGACTACCCCCACGGCTAGGCCACTGATACCCAAAAGAGGCGTGAGAAAAAGCGCGCCGGCAATGATCGCCAAGTTGTAAACGGCCGGCGCGAGGGCGGGCAAGAGAAAGTGCTGATAGGCGTTCAAGACAGCCATAGAGATGCCGCTGAGGCCGAAGATGATCGGCGTCAATAACATCATCCGCATGAGCCGCTCCGTCAAGTCCTGCATCTCCGTAGAGAAACCGGGGACGAGAAGGGACACCAACTGGGGGGTGAAAAGGAATGCTGCTAACGCACCCACCGTAGTGACTAAACCCACCAGGTTGTATACCGCACTGGCCAGTCGCCAGGCCTCTTCGCGTTGCCGAGTGGCGAGATAAACGGAGAAAACGGGGATGAAGGAAGAGCCAAGCGCCCCCCCTGCTAAAAGCTGGAAAATGAGATCGGGAATTCTGAAGGCGGCAAGGTAGGCTCCCAATTCGGCGCTCGTGCCAAACTGCCTGGCAATGACCATTTCTCTGACCAGCCCCAAAACCCGGCTGGCGACATAAGCGGCCATAACCAGTCCCGCCGCCTGGGCGATTTGCTTTCCCCTGTTCGTCACGTTGCGTCCCGCCTGCGTGGCTCGTCCTGTGCCGCACGGCCGACGATGAGATCGTAGAGAGACTGCAACTCTTCCTCGGAGTAGAAATAAATGACCAGCTTGCCGCCACGACGGCTGCGCGTGAGGCTGACTTTGGTTCCCAGCGCATCACGAAAAGTCTTTTCCAGGGCCTCCGTATGCGGGGAAATGGGGAGACGCGCCGGCGCAGGTGCCGGTTGAGCGGACAGCCGCCGCACGGCCTCCTCCGTCTGGCGCACGGAAAGGCCCCGCTTGTCAATAATCTTGAGCAGCTTGAGCTGAGCCTCAGGGCGATCTAATCCTAATAAAGCCCTGGCATGGCCTTCGGTGATTCGGCCCTCGGCCAGAGAACTCTTGACCTCATCAGGCAGCCTCAGCAGACGGAGGGAATTGGCCACGCTAACGCGGTTGCGGCCCACCTTTTCCGCTACCTGCTCTTGGGTCAAGCCGAATTCATCCATGAGGTGGCGGTAGGCCGCTGCCTCTTCTAGGGGGTTAAGATCCGCTCGCTGGATATTCTCCACCAAGGCTAACTCTAGCATTTGCTGTGGAGTGGCCTCCTTAACAATCGCGGGGACTTGTTGCAGGCCTGCCAGCCGCGCTGCCTGCCAGCGCCGCTCTCCGGCAATGAGTTGATACCTGGGAGCAACTTCCACAGAGGTTTCTTCGCGCCTGGTCACGATCAAAGGCTGGATCAACCCATGTTCCCGAATGGAATCCGCCAATTCTTGCAGCGATTCGGCATCTATGCTCATGCGCGGCTGACGGGGATTGGGGATAATATCATCCACATGCACCATGACCAAGCCGGGCGTCGGGGAAAGCAGGGGAGAAGCGGAGATCAATGCCTCCAAGCCCCTTCCCAGACCCCTTTTCTCCCTGCGCTGCACTCCATCTCCCGGCATGGCTCACCTCCTGTCACGGCCGGCTCTGATCGCCAACAAGGATCTCTCGAGCCAAAGCCTCATAAGCCAATGCGCCCGCTGAGGAAGGCGCGTAACTGAGAATAGGTTCCCCATAACTGGGAGCCTCGCTGAGACGCACACTGCGCGGAATGATCACTCTGAAAACAGAGCCGGAGAAATACTGGCGTATTTGCTCTACGACCTGTTGTGCGAGGTTAGTGCGGCCATCGTACATGGTCAGCAGGATGCCTCGCACCCTTAGGCCGGGATTGAGGTTATCGCGCACCAGGTTAATCGTCTGCAAAAGCTGCGTCAGCCCCTCTAGTGCCAGGTACTCGCATTGAATGGGGATAATAACGCCGTGTGCAGCAGTAAGGGCGTTGATTGTCAGCAAACCCAGGCTCGGAGGGGGATCAATCAAGATGTAGTCATACTTGTCGAGCAAAGGTGCGAGGGCCTTTCTCAGGCGACTTTCCCGCGAGAGCAGGCTGACCATCTCCACCTCTGCGCCGGCCAAGGCCGGTGTAGAGGGAATGAGGTCTAATCCCAGTCGTTTAGTCAGCGCTAGCACAGAGGTCAAATCCTCGCCCTGGATCAGGACATCGTAAATGGACTTGGACAGAGCATTTTTGTCAACACCCAGGCTGCTCGTGGCATTGGCTTGGGGATCTACATCAACGAGAAGCACACGGCGCCCACTGGCCGCAAGATAGGCGCCTAGATTGACAGCGGTGGTAGTCTTGCCCACGCCCCCCTTTTGATTGGCCAGGGTGTAGATTTTGACCATGGTGTCCGTTCACTGCCAGGCTCAGGTTGGGTAATCTGTGATCTATTGTGCTACGTTCGACGGAGGACGCTCTGGATCAAGCTGTCTTTATCGCAGTCAATGTCAATAAAGGCCCCATGACGAAGCCGCTCTTCCACTTGATAGCGCATCGGGATAGCGGAGGTGGCCTCCCCCTGGATGGAGAAAGAGGCGGTGCAATTGGCGAAACGGGCCGCCTCAAAAGGGGCACCGGTCTCGGACAAAGCAACCAGATAGGCTGCGGCAAAGACATCGCCTGCCCCAGTAGGGTCTACCTCTTTCGCCTGGTAAGCAGGCAGCCATCGTGATCCGGCCTCGCAAAAGACCACCGCGCCACAACGCCCGTGCGTAACCACAGTGATCTTGGCTAGTGAGGCATACTTTTTGACCAGGGAGATATCGTGTCTCACATCCTCGTAGCTAAAGAGCAGCACATCCACAATCGGCAGGATTTCCTCAGCCTCTCTCCAAAGGCGGGCGCTTACCCGCCCATCGCCATCCCATTGGCGCATCCAGCCCTGCGCAGTGACAGCCAACAGGGAATGGGGGAAAAGGCGCGCCATATCAACGCCCAATTCTCCCACGAGAGGCCCCAGGAGAACGACGGCAGCATCTCGCCATGGCGCTGGCACATCGTTAACCCCTATGGGCCGGGCAACTCCTTTCACGAACTGCTGGCGCGATCCATCCAGGTAAATGTTCTGAAAAGTGGTCGTCAACTCGGAAGCCCGGTTAATGATTTGAATGCTCTGGAAAAAACCATTTAGATCCAGATCCGCGCCCGCGCTGGTAACGATTCCTACCCTGCGTCCCAGGTTGCGCGCCGTCAAGGAGGCGTAGGAAGCTGTGCCCCCTATGACAAAGCCGCCTCGCGCGAGCAGATCCTTGGTGACATGTCCTATAACCAGGAAATCTGGTATCTCGCTTTTATGCATTGCCATTCCACACGCTGCAAAGGATAGACCAGGCATAGCTAGGGTTTGGGCAGGATGACAACCTTGCGCTTCTGCCCCTCGCCGCTGCTTTCGGTGAGGACGCCAGGGAAATCGCGCAGCGCCAGGTGGATAATCCTCCGCTCGTGCGCCGACATAGGTTCCAAAGCGATGGGCTGATGACTCAAGCGCACTTTTTCCGCCATGCGCCGTGCTAAATCCGTCAGCAATTTCTCGCGTCGCGCTTTGTAATATTCCACATCCACAATGATATTGGGCCAGCGCTGAATCTGCCGGCTCACGATGAGGCGCGTGATGAATTGCAGATCATCCAGTGTCTCTCCACGCCGCCCAATGAGGATGCCCAGATCATCACCGGTGACATTGAGCGTGATAGTATCTTCAGCCCCTCTGGCGGCCTGCAAGGGTTTTTCCACCACTTCCACGTGGGCCGGGATGCCCATGTGCGCCAATAAGGTCTCCAGCGTGCTAGAGGCGATTTTGGCAAGCTTAGCTATGTCCTCTGGTTCTACCTTTTGAGGATACTCTAATTCAGGTTCGAGTTCCGATTCTGGCTCCCGCTCAACCTGAGGTTTTTGAGGCTCCGTCTCGGTCGTCGGGCGGGTTTCGGCTGCCGCTGCGGGAGGGGAAGGAGGAGTAAGGGGCGAGATTCGCACCACGGCGTCCTCAGCCCCAATGCCCAAAACCCCCCTGCTTCCTTCCTTTACGACGACGATCTCCGCTTCCTCCTTACGAAGGCCAAGCTCGGCCAAACCCTTTTCTATTGCCATCTCAACATTTCTGGCATGGACTTCAACGCTTTTTCTTTCGCTTTTTGCTTCCATCGGTTCTACCTTTCGCAGCGGAGACTTGGGGCGCTCTATGAGATATCGCGCCTTTCTGCTCCCTGGCTTTCTGTGGGAAAAGGTCTCCCCAACCGGTCGTGAAATACTGTTGAATCATTCCGAGTATGTTGGAAACGACAAAGTACAAAGAAACTCCCGCCGGAGCTGCATACAGAAAGAGGCCAAACATCAAAGGCATCATCAACTGCATGCTCTGGTTCATCTGTTGCTGCTGCGCATCGGTTGTGGGCATCGCCGTCATTTTCTGCTGCGCCCACATGGTTACAACAACCAAAATCGGCAAGATGTAGTATGGATCGAGAGTCGCTAGATCCACCCAGAGGAAACGACTCTGGAAAGGAACCAGCAGGGAAAGCTGCGGGAAGAAAGGATAGATGTGCTTGCCGAGGCCGAACATTTGCAGTGGATTATTAGCCAAAATATGGATGATGGATTGATACATGCCGATCCAGATGGGAAATTGGATCAACATCGGCCACAGGCAGCCTGTGGTGCTAATCCCTGCTCCCTGATAGAGCTTGATCGTTTCCTGATTCAGACGTTCCTTGTCATTTCCATATTTCTTCTTAAGCTCCTCGATTTTGGGTTGCAACTCTTGCGTGAGTTTGGTCGTCTGAATCTGTTTCAGAGTGACCGGGAGGGTGATGATCTTGACGATCACCGTGAAAATGACAATGCTGACAGCGAAGTTGCGGCCCAGAAACTGGTAGAGGAAAAGGAGACAGTTGAGCATAGGCTCAAAGAAGATCAGATTCCACCATTCGCTCAAGCTCTTGACTTGCAAAAGGGCAATCACGAGGACGATAACAAAGGCCCAAATCCAGAACTTCTTGCCCAGTTGCATCTGCGGAAGGGATTGTGCAGCGGGATTAGGTTGGGTAGAAGACACCTAGTGAATACCTCCTGGTCGCATTACTTCGACGGAAACCGCCACTTTTGCGCACCGGTGCTCTTATCCACAGCAAAGACCTCGCCTTTGACAGTGCCAATATACACGCTGTCTTTGGAAATCGCCGGCGCGGTCAAAACACTGTTCTTGGCGCTAAAAGGAGGCCACCTTTCCGTACGTGTCTCGACATCAATGGCATGTAGATTTCCCTTATCCGTGCCGACATACAACACACCATTGGTATGGCAAAGCCCGGCGCGCACCGGGCCGCTGACCTGCAGTTCCCACTTTTTCTGGCCTGTGTTAGCGTCCAGAGCATAGACCCTGCTATCCAACGATCCTATGTACAAGGTCTCCCCCACAAGCAATGGCTGACCCCAAACCCAGCGTCCCGTGGGAAAAGCCCATTTCTCTTCCCCCGTTTTGGCATCCAAAGCATGAACCTTGCTATCCAGCGCGCCGAAATAAACCAAATCATGGCCTGCGCTGAGGGGTGCGGCGACTGCTGCGCCTACGTTGTGCTCCCATTGCTTTTGGCCTGTCCGGGCATCAAGGCAATAGACCTTGTGATCCATAGAAGCCACATACACACGCGGGCCAACGACGAGGGGAGTGGCCCAAACCCAATTGCCGGTCTCGAATTCCCAGAGTTTGGCGCCGTTGGTGAGGTCCAGGGCGTAGAGTTTGCGGTCAGCGGCAGCCACATAGGCTGTGCCTTCCATCGCGGCCACATCCGCAACAATGGCACCGCCGGCCATGAATCTCCAAAGCGATTGGCCGCTTTTCGCATCCACGGCGTAAAGGTTAGGTTCGTCAGCCTTGCGCTTCAGAGAGCCAACCAGCAATGTTTCGCCCACCGTCACAGGTCGGGCGTAATAGGAGCCAGTTGTCTCCTTGCTCTCCTTGGGGAATTCCCACAATTGCTTCCCTGTGGCGGCCTCCAGAGAGTAGACCTTGCCCGAGGGGGAGGCAAAATAAACCGCGTCCCCTTCTACGTGAATGCCGCCCCACCCTGGGCTTGTAGTGGGGCCTCCGAAGCAGCTTGTAGCGAGAAGGGTCAGAAAGAAAACCCCTAGAGCGCCTCTATACCGTAGATTCCTCAATACCTGCTCCTTTCAACACAGGACGATCTGGCTCGCAGCGATGTGAAAAAGGCGCGCACCGCTTTATGGCACGGGATCATATCCCCCTGGCTGAAAAGGATGGCAACGGCTGAGGCGCTTGATCGCCAGCCAGCCTCCTTTCCAGACCCCATACTTTTCAAT
>CAYPON010000178.1:0-4149 GCA_964412315.1 uncultured Anaerolineae bacterium
CAACCTTTCCACCTTCTACTACCACTTCTTGGTACATCTGATATGTTTGCTGCGCTATGAGATCCCCTCGGAAGCGACGCCAAGCCTCGGCCCTGGCCGCCTGGCCTATGCACGCTCGCAGCGCCTCGTCGTCAAGCATCCGGCGCATGTTCGCTGCCAGTCCTGCGACATCACCGTACTCGACAAGCAGGCCGGTGCGTTCCTGTTCTATCTGGTAGGGCACTCCACCCACGCGGGTGGCGATGACTGGGCACCCTGCCGCCATCGCCTCGGCGATGACCACCGGCGCTGTCTCTTGTCTGGATGGCAGGACCATGAAGAGGCTTTGCCGGTATTCCTGTGCCATTTGCTCTATGCTCAGGGAGCCAAGAAAATAGGCCCGCCTTTCCAGCCCCTGCTCTTGCACGTATCGGTGTAGAGCCGCCACATAAAGGCTCCCTTTCTCTTCCTCGCCCGCCAGAGCCAGCTCTAATTGCGGATACTCCGCTGCGATGAGGCGAAAAGCGTGGAGCAGGTTTTGCAGCCCCTTGCGGGGGATCAGCCGCCCCACAAATAAGACACGCGGCATCCGTGGCCGGGGCTCCTCCGCAACCTGGAAGAACAGGGCTTCTACTGGATTCTCGATAGTGTAGGTTCTCGCTCGCGTGATTCCTGCGAACTCTTTCTCTACGTAAGGGCTGATGGCGACGAGATGCCTGGCGCGGCGGAGGCAACGCCGTTCAAAGGCGCTATCCAGCGCACCTCGCACGCGCTCCCCCAACCCTGGCGCGATCTGGGCCTCGCGAAAGCTAATGCCGTGCACCGTGATCACCGCCGGATAACCGCTATCCAGGGCGGCAGCAGCATACAACCCCGAGGTGTGGGCGTGGACAATATCGGGACACAACTGCCGCAACAAGGCCACCATGCGCCGCCGTTCGCGAAGATGAAGGGTGAAGCGTCCCAGTTTCTGCCTGGGGAGGTAATGAACATACCAGCCCACCTGTGGTAGGAACGAGGCATTGCTCGGCGAGCATTTCACAGCACGCAGCATTCCCACAGAAGCGACATCTCTCTCCACCAAGCTTCTTTCTGGCAATGCCTCGCCCCTACTTGCGATGCCAGGTCGGCAGGTGATCAGATGCAGTTCCAGATCGTCGTGGCGGGCCAGGTGTTTGAGCAAGCAGAGAATCACGGCCTCCGGGCCGCCGACAACGCTTTGCTCCGCGAGCGGATATGGGCCTAGCATGGCCACTCTCATGGAGAATCACCCCAACGGCTTGCCCGCTCCTGCGACCCTAAGACTGTGCCGACGATGAAAAAGAAGAGCATACTCACATAAGGGCTGGCCACGATGTCGGAGAAAAAGATGGTTGCGGTGTAGACCACAGTCGCGGCGAGCATGCAGGCCAACCATGGCCGATCAATGGAATGGTTATCGCGCCCTCGCCGCCACAGGAGCAGACCCTGGTAAACAATAGCCAGAAACATGGCAACATAGGGCAGAAATCCAACGAGGCCCGACGAGACCAGGATATTGATATAAGTGTTATGGGGAGCCGCCTGGACGTTCGATTGCGTCCAATCTGAGGCGTATTTCGGGTACAGGTAGCCGAAGTTGCCATATCCCCGTCCGAAGACAAGGTTCGCCGAGGCCATGCGCCACCCTATTTTCATCGCGTTTAAGCGGTAAGCGATGGGGCCTTGCGCACCAACCCGCTCTGTAATGACATAGCTCTCGCTAATTTGCCCCCAAAAGATGGCGATGATGATGCCGGCAACCAACAGTAACGGCAGGAACCGTTTGCGAAACTGCGGGTATAGCAGCGACATAAAAAGCAGTGCCAACAACGCGCCGAGGTAGCCCGCACGGTTGTAACATAGATAGAGGGCGAAGAGCATCCCTCCCCCCAGCATAACATATATCATGCGGCTCAGCCTTCTCTTCGCTTCGAGTAAGGCGCGGAAGTTGAAGGGGAGAACCATGCCGAAGATCATGGCAAAGAAAGCGGGATTTCCCAGCAGCCCTACCGTCCGGCGGATGTGAGCTGTATAAACGATCGTCCGCCCCTCCGGATAGAAGAGGATTTCCCCTGTCAACTGCTCGCGAATAACCAGGAAAGCCATGTAGCCACCGATAAACAATAACGTCGTCGTGGCTGCTTTTATTGCGCTCTTGTTGGAAACCAAGTTCCTAGCCAGAAAATAAACCACCAGAGGCACGATCTGAGTATCGAAATAGGCTTGCATGGTAGCCCTCGGCGCGGCGATGGCGAGAGGAAGGGAAATCCCCGTGCCGATGCAAAACAGTATCATGGAGAGATCCACAAGGGATAAGCTCGCCAGGCTCCGTTTGCGGATGGCTAGTTGAGCCATGAGTAATATGAAAGCAAAGGCTGCGGAAAGGCGATCCAGGCTCAGATCAGGGATTCCCCGTCCAAGCGAGATGTTCAGATACATGAAACGGCCAAAAGGCGACGTAGCTATCCACAGCAGAAAGCCAAGCAGGGGATTTACCAGCACTGTCGTCAGGTAAGTGGCGATACCCGCATAGGTGATGACCAGTTCCCAGCCAGGGGAGGTCAAGGCGCTCCCCAGCGCCACTCCCAACGCAACAAAGACGACCGTCACCAGCGTGGCTTTGAAAAGCGTTGCCGCCCTCACCCTGCCCTCTCCCACTGGGAGAGGGTTGGGGTGAGGGGCTTCGTGCGTGACCATAGCTTAGTCTCCAAAGGTTACTCGATATAGTGCCGTTTTCTGGTTCTCCCCCTGCCACACCAGCCTCAAATAGGCTGGTGGCTCTTGGAGCAATCCGCTCAGAGCGGGCCAGTATCGGGCGCCATAAGCCTCCTCGAAAAGCAGGAAGGAGGCATGATGTGACCGCAAACTCTCATAGAGTAGATCAAACGAACGCGCTTCTCTAGGCAAAGGCTGAAAATTGTAGAGGGTGTGATATTTATAGGGCATCTCCAGGCTGGCCAGGATCACATCTTCTTGATGCGCTCCTGCGTCCTGGAGGCTGTGTACGACCTCGGCCACCGGCGGTTGCAGCCTGTCCAGGTAGTGGTGAAGCGTCAACACGCCATTCCCGGCGGCGAAAATAAGAAAGGCCAGGCCGAGCAGCAGGCGGAAACTCTTTAGATGACGCGGATTGGCGCCGAAGGGGAAATATCTGCGGCTATCTGCGAAATCTGCGGATTGAAAAACCGTCACCGCGGCAGCAAGGATCAATGGCAATACGGCGAGGAAGAAACGCGGCTGCACAAAGACCAGAGCGACACTCAGACCATAGATGACATAATAAAAGCCGAGCAAACCTGAAGCCGCTTTCACCCCTGGCCAGAGGATCCGCAGATGACGCAGATTAACGCAGATCGAGAGGTGTCTGCGGCCATCTGCGCCATCTGCGGATTGAAGCAGAAGGAAGACCACTCCCACGCCGAGAAAGCCGGTCATGGCCAGAAGGCCGAGGCGAATCGCCGGCGAGGCCTGCTGATAAGCAAGCAGGCTGGCCCCTACAGCCAGCACACCCGTGTAGGCCCACCACTTGATGAACTCTTGACCCCAATGGCCCAGGAAGCGGCCCGGACTCGTGAGAAACACCTGCCCCAGGCTGATATCGCTGGGAACCTCTCGCCAGTGGGTCCACCAATCGCTATCCCCATAGATGCCGAACCAGACATTCTTGGCCTGCAAGTTAAAGAAGGGATTGCCCTTGGCCTGCCAGCTTATCCACAGTTGAGGCAGCGAAAAGAGCAGGAACAGGACAGTGAAAGCCAGCGCCCCCCTGAGGTTGGCGTAGGATCCAGCACGAGTCAGGGGACGCGCGAGCATCAGATAGGCGCAAACGACAGGCAACGTCAGCAGGGCGGTGTAGCGCATCAGATAAGCCAGGCCGGTGGCCATTCCCGCCAGCGCAAAGATAGGCCACTTTTGGCGTTGAATGGCCAATGTACACCCCAGCAGAGCGAGGCATTGCAGCGCTGCCCAGGGCATGTCTGTGCCAACGAAAAAGGCGGATTGCCAAAAGTAGGGGTTCACGGCCAGGGTGACGAGCGTCAAGAAGGAGCGAGGTTTTCCCAGGAGCGCGCCGCTGAGCAGGTAAGCCGCTGTCGCCAGGATTACTGTGGCCCAAATAGCCGCGATCTTGGCAGCAGCAAAGGCCGCATC
>CAYPON010000178.1:4249-7530 GCA_964412315.1 uncultured Anaerolineae bacterium
CCCAATGGGAGAGGGTTGGGTGAGGGAGAGAAGCAATAGGGGATAGCCTAGTGGGTAGAAACCGTTAAGCTCACATGCCTCGGCCAGACTTCGCGCCCGCTCTGCAAAGCCCACGAAATCGTTCTCAAAGGGAGGGGTCAGAAACTGGTGTTTCCCCTGTAACCAACCGAGCACCGCCGCCAGTGCCAGGATCAGGGCCGCCGCGCCGTAATCATACCCTTTTGTCCATGCTCGCTCATTCTTTGCCGTGCTCATGTACAAGCTTCCTTGGGCAGACCTCACAGGTCTCTAAGACCTGTGAGGTCTCCTCTTGAGGCTTGGTAGCCACCAAAATATAGCCTAGCGTATTCCGCTTGATCGGCTGGAGGCGATCCAACCCCAGGGCGAGGAGTTGCGTCACGGCGCAGGCAGGGAGGATGATGCTGGCCAGCAAGAGAAAAGCCGCCCTCTGTCCCCGGCGCCGCAAGGGCCGACAATAGGTATCATATAGGTACGCACTCCATCGCTGCCCCATCATCGCCCAAAAGCCGCCGCGCTGTTCAATATATTCTACGCGCAATCCCTGCGTTTCTGCAAGATACCGTAAGCCGTAATATGTAAAGCGAAAATAGTCGTGCGGCTCTTGGTGCAGCCCCCATTCTTGCGGTGCCGTAAGGATCAGATGTCCACCGGACTTCAAGACACGCGCCATCTCGGACATCATCCTGGCCGGATTGGGGCAATGTTCCAACACCTGGGTGCATAGCACGCTGTCTATGGTGTCAGACTTGATCGGTAGGGACTCCCCGTCGCCATAGATATCCACTGCTGGGGTTTTGTACCCCGAAGTCATGTGCCGGTTTACTGTCAGCGGGTAATCCAGGCCGATATGCCGCCGCACCCGATTAGTAAACAGGGCAGCATACGGTTTATGCCCGCATCCGATATCCAGCATGTCGCCTGAGACATACTCGCGCGCACGCCAAAGAGACCTGGCGATCAATTGCTTCTCCAATTGCTCCGAAAAGAGCCAGGATGACTCCCATATTTCGTTTAATCGCTTGCGCAGTTTAGCGCCGAGCATTGCCGCTCCAGTCCATGCGTCATCGGCGAGGCCCGACGGTAAACCATCGGGCTGAAAGCTTAAGCCGGCCAAGGCCGGCTGGAAAAACCGCCATTTGAGCCAGGTGCACCTGGCTCTAGCTTCTAGATGGTCGGTTGCAAGGTATCCGGTGTTGTGGAGTTATTTGTTAAAATTCATAAAGCTATCATAAATCTGCTCGATCCGGCGCACATGTTCGGCGATGGAAAAACGGTTCTCGACCTGGCGGCGGGCGACGATGCCCATCGCTCGCATTCGATCAGGATCCTGCAACAGGGTTTTCACAGCCTCCGCCAGAGCATCCGCATCACCAGGAGGCACCAGAAGGCCGCTGACACCATTTTCGATAAGTTCCGGACAGGCCCCTGCCGCCACTGCGACGACCGGCTTTCCCGCCGCCATCCCTTCGATGATCACTCTGCCAAAAGGCTCTGGCTCGATAGAGGAGTGCACCAGCAAATCCATGGTGGACAACAATTGTGGGACATCGCCTCGCCAGCCAAGAAACTTGACCCTGTCAGCCAGCCCCAACTCTCTGACAAGATCCTCCAACTCGGCGCGGTAGCGGCGAGAGCCCTGTTCCTCATCGCCACTTTCCGCGTCCCCAATAATCAGGCATTTCAGATGGGGCATAGAGGCCGCGACTTGCGCCATAGCGCGCAGGAAAACTTCATGTCCTTTCCACGGGACGAGGCGGCCTATGATGCCCACGACTCGGTCGTCCGGCCGCAATCCCAGGCGTTCCCGCCCGCTGCCATCGTCGAAGGCCTGGAAGAACTCAGTTGCGTCGAGGGCGTTGTAAACCACTGTGCCTCGCGTGGGGTCTACTCCCTGAGAGATGCAACTGGAGGCGATGGCCTGCGAAATAAAGATGAACCTGTCCACAAACTGGATCAGGAAACGATCCAGCGCAGTGTATCTCTCAAAGGCCCTGATGTGACAGAGGCAGAGCCTCCCTGACAGGCGTGCTGCAAGGATAACCTCGCGGTTGCAGCCCACCAGATCATTGGCGTGAACAAGGTCAACTCCCCGGGAACGGATGATTCGTCGGACACGCCAAGCTAAAGGCAATGTCTGGAATATCGTCCGCAGCACCAGCCCCAAGCCATGATAGAATCCCTCCATCCATGGAAACTTCTCCAGCCAACCTCGATAGCGACCAGAAACAAGCAGAGGCGGCGACAGCGGCACCATGGCGTCACCCTTTTTCCGTGGCCCAGCCCAAACAATGGTTTCTAGGCCCAACTGACGGAATCGGCCAACGTAGGGATTGTCCCAGTAGAAAAGCACAATGGGATCGTAGCGGCTCCGATCCAGCCCCCGTACTAACTGGTAAAGGCTGACCACGGAACCCCCCAGACCATGAGCCATCTCTACGTAGAGAATCTTCTGTTTACGTGCCATTGTCTCTTCCTGGTAAAGCACGGAGAGCCTGTTAGAACTCGCGCGCACCAGCAGGTGATGGTTGCCCAAGAGATTCAAAGAACTCGAGTAGGAAGGCCAGGATCACGCCGGTCAACAGGCTGACAATACCTCCGATGAGGACGAGACGGGGTAGCTTGGATGCGGCCTGTTTATCCGGATAGCGGGCAGGTTCGAGGATGTCAATGAAACCCACGCTCTTGGCCTGGCTTTCCCTGAGCCTGGCTTCGTTCTCCTTGCTCAGCAGAAAAGCGTAGTTGCTCTCCTCCCGCCGCACAGCGGTGTCCAGCGCGTTGTATTGGTCTCCCAAGCGGATGTAATCCAATAGCTCCGCTTTTTTCTGGGCGATCAGTTGGTCGTATCTAGCCATAGCTGCGCGGGCGGCGATAGCGACAGCCTCATGGTCAAGCACCTGGCCGGCGTACTTTTGCGCCAGCGCCGTGTAATATCCTGCGGTGGCGGTCGCCTGGCGTGCCTGTGCCTGATCAGCCTTGAGGGCGGCATCTTGGGCCTTTGCCACAAAGTCTTTCGCCACCGCTTCTGATTTGACCGCCTCGATCTCAGCATGATCGCGTTCCGACTGCAACTCTCGAATAAGAGTTTGATAGGCCAGCGCTTCGTTATCTGGACGCAGGGAGCTGTTCTTAACGCGAAAGTCCAGCAGTTCGCTATTCGCTTTGGAGAGGAGCTGGCTTTCCTCCTTCAACTGTGCCGCGAGAAAATCGCGAAACGCCCGCGCTGGCCTTGCCCGCTCGTTGCGGTAGTACGCCAATGCATT
>CAYPON010000179.1:0-7460 GCA_964412315.1 uncultured Anaerolineae bacterium
CAGGGGAGGAGAGGAAAGACCATGAGAATAGCGACCAGAGATGATTTGACCGCCTGGCTGGATATGCTGTCGAGAAGCTTTACCCTCATCGCTCCCAAAGCTATGGAGAAACAGATACTCTACCGGCCCGTAGCAGGAAGCGCAGAGATCGCCCTGGACTTTGACAAGACCGATCTGCCGGCCAAGGAGCATTTCCTGCCCTCCACTCACACCCTCCTTTCCATCGAGAGGGAGAAGGAAGGCGTCAGGATAGACGAGCCATCCGTAGAAGATGAGCGGGTCATCTTTGGCCTTCGCCCTTGCGACGCCGCAGCCCTGCGCGTGCTCGACGCGCTCTTCTTGCAACAGGAACCCGTTGACCCCTACTATGCCGAGCGACGAGAAAAGACAACCCTCATCGGCCTGGCCTGTCAGGAAATGGGCGAAGAGTGCTTCTGCACCAGCCTGGGCCTGGCACCCGATGACGCGACGGACGTTGACCTGATGCTGACGGAGATGGGGGAAGGGTACGCCATCCAGGTCGTTACCGAGAAAGGAAGGGCGATCCTGGAGGGCCTGGCCCTGGAGGAGATGGAGGGAATCCCAACCAAGCCAACCGTGCGCGAAAAGACACCGATCCCAGAGGTGGAGGCCTGGCCGCAACGCTTTAACCACGCCTTTTGGGCGCGGCTGGCTGACCGTTGCCTGAGCTGTCGCCTTTGCACCTATGTCTGTCCCACGTGCCGCTGCTTCGATGTGCGCGATGATGAGATTCCGAGCGGGGACATCGAGCGCCTCCGCGCCTGGGATAGTTGCATGGCGGAAGGCTATCGTCGCATTGCCGGCGGCCACAATCCACGTCCGACGAAGATGGAACGCCTGCGCAACCGATTCTACTGCAAGTTCTGTTATTACCCGCGAGATTTCGGGCCAGTGGCCTGCGTCGGCTGTGGCCGGTGCATCGCTAAATGCCCGGTTAATGTGGACATCGCGGAGGTGTTGGAAGGCGTAGCTGCGTTATGAGAGGAGGGAGGATGGCCTTGGCAAGCAATCCATATCGTCCATATCTCGGTAGCCTGGTAGGAGTCAGGGATCTGGCGACGGACATCAAAATGTTCCGAGTCAAGCTTAGCGATCCAGAGGTGGGAAGCTTCACCTATCGGCCCGGCCAATTCGCTTTTGTCTCCGCCTTTGGCGTGGGCGAGGCTCCCTTTTGCCTGACCTCCACGCCGCGCCGCGGCCCGCTTCTGGAGTTCGCCGTGAACAAGGTGGGCACTGTCACCAGCGCCCTGCACCGTTTGGGGGAGGGGGATATGGTTGGCGTGCGCGGCCCCTATGGAAACTGGTTCCCTTTGGATGAGATGAAGGGGAAGAACGTCATCCTTTTGGGCGGGGGCATCGGCGGAGCACCTCTGCGGCCGGTCATCCATAACATCCTGGACAACCGCGCTGATTATGGCAAGCTGACCATCCTATGGGCGGCCCGTTTGCCTTCCCTGCTCATCTTTACGGAAGAGTTTGACGAATGGCGGGCTGCTCTGAACACTGAGCTTCACCTCACCGTTGACCAGGGGGATGGGGCCTGGACGAACAATGTCGGGCTTATCACTCAGCTCCTCGAAAAGGTCGCCCCCTCCCCAGAGAACGCGATGACCATCACCTGTGGGCCTCCCGTCATGATCAAGTTCACCCTGCTCACCCTGGCGAAACTGGGCTTCACCCCCGAACAGATGATTGTCACCCTTGAGGCCAAAATGAAGTGTGGAGTGGGGAAGTGCGGCCGCTGCAACCTGGGCGAGAAATTCGTCTGCACCGACGGCCCTGTGTTTAGCTATGCTGAGCTTTCCAAGTTCTTGGAGAGCTTCTGATTTGACCAAAGGAGTCGCTATGAGCGAAGGGAGCTTTGAACCACGGATCATCGGGTTTTTGTGCCGCTGGTGCTCTTATCCAGGAGCGGATTTGGCTGGCACCAGCCGTATAAAGTACCCGCCCAACATGATACCCATCCGTGTGATGTGCTCAGGGCGGGTGGATCCGGCCTTTGTCATCAAGGCCCTAGCTGATGGGGCGGACGGAGTGCTCATCGCCGGCTGTCACCCGCCTAGCGACTGCCATTACCAGAGCGGGAATATCAAAGCCATGCGACGCTATCCCTTGTTGCTAAAGACACTAGAGCAATTTGGCGTCGAGAAGGAGCGGGTACGGCTAGAATGGATCTCGGCCTCAGAGAGCGGGAAATTCGCTCAAGTGGTCAAAGAGATGAGGGAGACGATCAAGCAACTGGGGCCGTTGAAGTGGGGAAAGGGTGCGGGCGAATGAGCGATAAACCGAAAGTAGCCTTCTATTGGTGCGCCAGTTGCGGCGGGTGTGAGGAGACTGTCGTTGACCTGAACGAGGATGTGCTCAAGGTCGTTGGCGCGGTGGATATCGTGCTCTGGCCTGTCGCTCTGGACTTTAAGCGCAAGGATATAGAGGCCATGGCGGACGGCGAGATTGCAGTGAGTTTCATTAACGGCGCGGTGAGGCTTTCCGAGCAGGAGGACTGGGTGAAGCTCTTGCGGCAAAAATCGGGACTCGTCGTTGCCTTTGGCTCCTGCGCCCATCTGGGGGGCATCCCCGGCCTGGGCAATGTGACCACCAGGGAGCTGATCTTTCAGCGGAAGTACATCGCCGTGCCTACTGTGGATAACCCGGCCCAGGTCTTCCCCACTGTGGCGGTCACCGCCGACGGCCATGAACTCGAACTACCGAGCTTCTACGACACGGTCAAGACTCTGGATCAGACCATCCCCGTGGACTACTACCTGCCAGGCTGCCCACCTCCCTCGGATTTGGTCTGGAATGCGGTCGCAGCCATCCTGGAGGGGAAGCTCCCGGAGAAGGGTTCTGTGCTGGCCCCGAACAAGGCATTATGCGACACCTGCTCACGGAATCAGACCAAGCCGGAGAAGCTTGCCATCAAAGAGTTCCAGCGAGTGGCCACCGGCACACCTGACCCGGAGGAGTGCTTCCTTGCTCGGGGCTATATCTGCCTGGGACCCGCGACGCGGTCGGGTTGCGGCGAGCGCTGCATCAGTGCGAACATGCCATGCCGGGGTTGCTTCGGCCCTCCCGATGGGGTGGTTGACCAGGGGGCGAAAATGCTCTCCGCTATCGCCTCCATTATTGATTCCTCCGATGCGCAAGAGATCGAGGGTATCGTCAACACCATCGCTGATCCGCTTGGAACCTTCTACAGATTCGCTCTGCCTAGCTCCCTTTTGGGGCGCACAAGAATAGGAGGTTGATCCATGGCCCAGAGGATAACGATTGATCCCATCACCAGGCTGGAAGGCCACGGCAAGATCGAGATATTCCTCAATGAGGCTGGGGATGTGGAGCGGGCCTTCTTCCAGGTTCCCGAACTGCGCGGCTTTGAAAAGTTCTGCGAAGGCCGGCCAGCGGAGGAGATGCCCAGGATCACCCCACGGATATGCGGCGTCTGCCCCACGGCGCATCATATGGCCTCGACCAAGGCGCTGGATGACCTGTGGAAAGTCGAGCCTCCCAGGACAGCGAAACTGCTGCGCGAGTTCATCTATAACACCTTCATGGTTGAGGATCATTACATCCATTTCTTCTTCCTGGGTGGCCCGGATTTCGTCGTCGGGCCCCAGGCCCCAGCAGCCGAGCGGAACATCCTGGGCGTGATCGCCAAGGTAGGGCTAGAGATCGCGGGCCAGGTTATCCGCGTTCGCAAGGAGTGCCGCGAGATCATCAAGGCCCTCGGCGGGAAGGTGATCCATCCCGTCTTCGGCCTGCCAGGGGGTGTCTCCCGAGGGATGACTGAGGAAGAGCGCGAAAAGTTCATGGCGACTGCCAGGTTCGCCGTGGAGTTCGCCCAGTTTGCTCTGCAAATCTTTGACGACGTGGTTTTGAAAAACAAGGAATATGTTGATCTCGTCCTTTCTGATACATACAGCCACCGCACGCATTACATGGGCCTGGTAGATGATAACGGCAAGGTCAACTTTTACGATGGGAAGGTACGGGCCGTAGACCCGGCTGGCAAGAAGGTAGCAGAGTTCGCTCCGAGAGATTATGTCAACCATATCCGGGAGCACGTGGAGCCGTGGTCATATATCTCTTTCCCCTACCTGCGGAGCGTCGGCTGGAAGGGCTTTGTGGACGGGGCTAACAGCGGGATTTACAGGGTAGCGCCACTGGCCAGGCTCAACGTGGCAGACGGCATGGCCACGCCGCTGGCGCAGCAGGCATACGAGCGAATGTACCAGGTCTTGGGCGGGAAGCCGGCGCACGCGACGCTGGCCTTCCACTGGGCACGGCTCATCGAGGCCCTCTATGCGGCGGAGCGTATGGGGGGGCTATTGCAGGACCCAGAAATCACCAGTGAGCACATTCGGAATCTCCCCACGGCGACCCCGCAAGAGGGGGTGGGCATCGTCGAGGCGCCGCGTGGAACGCTCATTCATCATTACCAGACCGACGGAAAGGGGATTCTCACGAAGGTGAACCTCATCGTGGCCACAAACCACAACGCCGCTCCCATCGCTATGAGCGTGGAGAAATCCGCCAGGGGGCTGATCAAAGGGGGAAAGGTGTCAGATGGGCTTCTGAATATGATCGAGATGGCCTTCCGCGCCTACGACCCCTGCCATGCCTGCGCCACGCACGCCCTGGGCCAGACACCCCTGGTAGTGGAACTCCGCTCCGCTAACGGCGATCTGCTGGAGCGGATCAGCAACCTGGTCCAGGTGTAGTTTAGGCCTGGGCATGAGCCTTTTCCAGGGCCTGTTCGGTGGCAATATGGGCTTCGATCTCCAGCCGGTGCGCTTCATAGAAGGCGAGGGGCCCTACGCAGCGAAGAGCGACGTTCCTCTAGTTCAGGGATGGCTTCCTCCAGGCCGAGTCCCCTCAGCTTGTCCGCCTGCGGCCAGCCGAGTTCCAAATCCCAGCCACGCGCGGCATAATACTCGTCCAGCAACTGAGAAAAGCCTGCTTCGTCTATGGAGGTTCCATCGGCCCGGCACGGCAGCTTGAAATGGGACACGAGCGCCTCTTCCATCGGTCGCCCGCGTCCGGCTCGTGCCAACATCGCCCGTTCCAGGTTAAAGCCGCGCTCAGCAATCCTGGTCATCTCCTCGTGAGTCAGCTCCAGGCCGGTGACCGCGGAGAACAAGCGATAATGAAGGTACACATCGCCGACGATGTCCTCGCTTCTTTCCCAAGTTTGCCGATCCTTCATCGGTCGCACCAACTGCGGGAAAGCAAAGTCGCAGATGGGCAGCGAGTCAATAAGCATGTGCTGATCCTGGCTCCATATCGCTACGGGAGCTTTGTTGTCAAAGGTCGGCTCAAGCGCGCCCGCATAGCCCCAGACCTTCTCCGACAGGATGCGGAATTGGCGGCGCGCTAACTGGGGGTCGGCCAGCAGGAAATCCGCCTGTATGAGCGAGCTTTGATGGGTGCCGATGGTTGGATCGCGGCTGGTACTGATGTGCATCATGGCCGAGATCACCCAGAAGGGCAGTGGCTCCTCGTCCCAGAAGCGTCCCTCGCGGTGCGCGGGAAAGCCAAAGTCGAATTCCAGTTCCCGCCCCAGGCGGATCAGTTCCTGCGGTAGTTCCCCCTCTAACTCATCCATGGCCCGCCTCAAGTCCTCGGCAAACAACTCGCCCAAGCCCTCCCGCCTAGCCAACTGGTGGGTGAAACACTCAAACCATGTGCCATCCTGCGGCTCAATGGGATAGCCTCTGATCTGATTGATGCCCAATTGCTGGCAACGGATCAGCCAGGGCTGCATCACCAGGCGGAACCAGAGGTCGAGGCCCAGTTCGTTGCACGCTTCGTGAAGCACTTGCTCCTGACGAGGCCCGAAATGAGTGCTCGGAGGTATCTCCACTCCACCGCCACTATACTGCGTGCCCTCCATGCCTCTATTGCGCAAGTACACGCCACCGATACAGAGGCCCGGTGTGCGCCGCCCATCGGCAGCACGGCCATAGGTGTTGACGACGTGGCAATCGAAGGTACAGGCCTGGCTGCAGATCGGCTTGGGCGGAGCATCGCTTCGCGCCGTGCCGACCTGGCGCAAGACAGCCGGGGCGGGTGTGATCTTGAACTTGCCCGCCTGAAGTACCTCCCGCAACAAATCATCCGGGTGGGCTACGGACACACCTCCTGTGCCGCGAACGGCCATCGCTTTCAGCTTCTTGCTGCCCCAGACCGCTCCAAAGCCGCTGTGGCCGGCTGCGTTTTCCTCTGCATGTTGCACAGTGGCAAAGCGCACCAGCTTCTCTCCCGCCGGGCCGATGGCCAGTATCTGCGCCTGCGGGTCGAATCTCCTCCTGAGCGCGAGTTGTGTCTGCCTGGCCCCTAGGCCCCACAGGTCTTTGGCATCAACCAGCCGGGCGGTGCCATCTCGGATTTCCAGGTAAACAGGCGAAGCGGCCTTGCCGTAGACGATGATGGCGTCGAAGCCAGCGTACTTTAGCTCCGGGCCGAACCAGCCGCCCAGGGTGGAGTGCGTGTACCACGGCCTGGGGTAGGGACGAGGAGAGATGCCGGTCATAATCGTGCGGCCGGTGGCGGGCGCGAGCGTCCCCGTGAGCGGGCCGGTGGCGATGATAATGCGGTTCTCCGCATCGTAGGGGTCAATCCCTGCTGGGATTTCATCCCAGGCGATGCGCGCGACCATGGCTCGCCCGCCGATGTAATCGCGCGCGTAGGTCATCATGTCGCGGACGCTGACTTTGCCCCGGCTCAGATCAACATCCAGGATTTTGCCCACCCAACCGAACGGCATGTTATCGCCCCCCTTCTGCGAGTTTCAATGCCCCCACCGGGCAGAGCGCAACGCATAAAGGCCCTTCTGTGCGGCGGGCGCACAGGTCACACTTGAGGTATCGTTCCTCGGCCTCATGGTAAAAGATCGCGCCATAGGGACAGGCCGACGCGCAGTTGGCGCAGCGCGTACATGCCTCATCATCTATAATCACCACTCCCCACTCGTCAAGATGCATCGCCTCGGCAGGACAGGCCGCCATGCACTCTGGAGAAGCGCACTGCTGGCAGATCAGGATGTTGAACTCGTACCTCTCCATGTCCTTGAGGACGGCCAGCCGCGCCAGGCCCAGGTTGCACTGGCCCTCGTGGTAGAGCGAACAGGCCAGTGTGCAAGCCTGACAGTCGCGGCACAGCGTGGGTTCTGTCTGGACTCGCCTGTTAGCAAACATATACGCGCTCCATTTTCTCTAAATAGCAGGGGCAATTCATGAATTCCCCTGCGGGCCTTTCATGAATTGCCCCTACTGTCCCGGTTGAGGTTTGGCTACCGCGCATTCAGCTTCCATGAGCCGCACAGGAATCGAACCTGTAGCCGGGTGATTAAGAGTCACCTGCTCTGCCAATTGAGCTAGCGGCCCTTCCAGGACAGCCACATTATACGCCATTTTGCTCCTTTGTCAAAATAGCGGCCAGTT
>CAYPON010000180.1:0-2261 GCA_964412315.1 uncultured Anaerolineae bacterium
GGCTGCTCCCACCAGATTTGCATGCGATTCAGTGCGCCGCGCGTGTCCAACTCGGCGTTCTTGTCCCCGCGCGCGTGGAAGGTCAAATCCCGCTCGGCTTCTTTGTCGTAGAAATAACTGATCGCGCCAGAATGGGCATCCACCGTGAAGCAGAAATACTCGTTCTCCAGGGTCAGATCGGCGGGGGAGCGAACGATAGCATAATCCCACTCACTCAGCACAGAGGTGGCATCTCCGGGCCGGTAAACCCGGCAACCCAGGGCAGGGATGTCCTGTGCGACAAAAATCAGTTCGCTACCAGAACGTTGAGTTGGCAAGATATAGCCACTATTGTCCTCTACCCAGGCGCACGCCCAATCCGGGGGAGCTTTGACCACATCGTCGCGCCTCCAGGGGAGGGTGTTGTAGACGACCAGGGCAGGCCGCTTATCCCTACCTAGACGGAGTTGCGCGCAGAGTGTTTCCAGAGCGTTGCGCGTGATCTGGCGTGTGCGGGCGATGGCTGGCCCCGCCCACTCGTGTGCGGTCTTGGAGGTCAGGCCGATGCCGCAGCCGCAAAGGATGTCATGGAACTGCTGGAACAGGATATCGCGCCAGTTTTGCTCCAATTCTGCCTGGGGATACTTGAACCCGGCGTTCAACGCCGCTACCGTCGCCAGGCTCTCCGCGTCCAGCAGCGCGGCCTCGCCGCTGCGATTGAGACGTTTGACATCGGCGTGGCTGGTGTAGCAACCGGCAAACACAGGATTCAGCTCGCCGCGCACGACGGGAAGCTCTGGCGCTGCTTTTTTCACGGCGTCGAAGAATTCGCTGACCGAGCTAGGCTGAACCGTGGGCAGACAGGGGGCGGCGTTGATCGCCAGTGCCGCCTCTAGGTCGCGGGCCGTGGCCCCGCCGCCGTGATCGCCAGCGCCATAGACGACGAGGCTGGACTTCAGGCCGTATAGCTCTGCCAGCTCTACCGCTGAGTCGGCCACCACACGGGGCATCAGATCGCCCAGGTACCAATGCAGGTCCTGGAAGCCAAGGATGCGTGAGCCATCGGGCGATTCCCACCAGAAGAGCGGATACCCTCTGCCGCCGCGGCAGAAATAGTAATACTCGGCTCCTCCTTTGTGCGCGATTTGGGGCATCGTCGCTGGGTGGCCGAAGGTGTCCGGCTCCCAAACGAGGCGAGGAGCCAGGCCGAACAGCCTGCGCATGTAGCGGCGCGTGTGCAGGAAATGATGCGCTGTCGCCTCGCCCGCTGACATGTTGAGGTCATTTTCCACCCAGGTGTTGGCCGTCACTTCCCAGCGGCCTTCGCGCACGCGCTCGGCGACCCTGGCCAGGATTTCGGGATTGTGCTTTTCCATGGCCCAATAGGTGGAAGCCTGGCTTTGCGAGAAATGGAATTGGGGGAAACGCTCCATCAAGTGATCCATCGCCTGGAAGTCGCGGCGGATGACGTTGACGGTATCTTCCCACGGCCAGAGCCAGTTCATGTCAATGTGCGCATGGGCCGCAGCGTACACGCGGTACTCTTTCGCCTCTGGGGTGAGTTTGGCCAGTTTCTCGACGACTGCCGCCGCCTTGCTTCTCCATGCCTCCCAGCGACGCGCCTCCAGATCATCCCAGGGCAACGCTTCCACCGCTTGGCGCCATTCTCTTAATCGGGCCGGCTCCCTGCTTTTCGTTACTAACAGGCGAGAAAAGGTCAACTGCGCCCGCAGCAGTTCCAGGTCAAAGATGGCTTTTTCCACCTGCTGGTAGCGTATCTCCGCGCCGCCAAACCCGCCCAGGCCATCCCCCTGCGGAATGTGGCAGGCGATCTCGATGGAGCGCCCCGGCTCCAAGGCTTCGGCCAACGGTATGGGAGCCACCCGCGCGTCAAGCCACCAGTCGGCACCAGCCGCCACCCGGCTATCAATGTAGACGCGAGACTTGACCGGCATGGCGATGGCTAACTCGGCGAGCGCACCCTCGGTGGGGATATCCCCTATGCTCTCAGGGTAGGTGACTTTGCAGCGTAGCCAGGTATCCACGGAGGCTGTTGACCAGCCATGCGGCATATTGACCTCTGTCCAGCCACTGCCTGCACCCTTCAGCGCGTTGGCTTCGCTCAGGCCGCCCGCTGGCCCATGCCAGACATGCCAGCGGCGAAGATAAGAAGCCTCTTTGAGTTGTTCGATCATGGCATCCAGTTGCCTTCTGGCTTTATCCAGGGTGGACATCCCCATTCCTTTTTCTGCTTGCATTCTCTTTCTCCCTCGATGCAAGAA
>CAYPON010000180.1:2361-7385 GCA_964412315.1 uncultured Anaerolineae bacterium
GGCTCGGTGCGCCGCAGATAATCAGCAGCGCGATCGAGAGCCGCCCTCGCTTCATCCGGCTTCCTTGCCAGGTTCGCTTGATATGCCTTGACGATAATTTGCAGGAAACGAGCATGGTGTGCCAGGATGTCCAGCGAACGGCGATGGGTCGGATTAGAGGCAGAAGCACGCCGCGACCTCAATTCCTCCAAGGCGGCCTTGAGCAGATCATACACCCTGGCCAGCTTGGCAGCATCGGCATTGGAAAGAGGTGGAACGCGCCAGTCCGCGTCGCCGGTATCGAGCAGGCTTTCCAGTTGTGCCAGGTAACCGTCCACGAATCCGGCGCTCTCTCCGAAAGCTGCCTCCAGATAGCCCCTGCGCATCTCCGGCCAGGCCACCCTGGGGTTCCACAGCGCCTCAGCCAGCACCGTCATCGCCAGCCCGCTGGGGTAAAAGGCGCGGAAGGACTGGCAACTGATGATCCCATCCAACCCAATGCGTTTGAGATGCTGCAAATCCTCATGATAAATCCGCGCCACGACCGTATCTGTCAGGTGCGACCATACCGCCCACATCAGGTGATAATCAAAGTCAAAGCTATCGCCGTGGAAAGCGCGCCGCCAGTCGGCCAGGGTTTTCGCAAAGAAGGCGTTCGTTCGCGGATCAACACACTCATTGAGCGGCGGACGAGGATATGCCTTGCCGTCATCAGTGGTGGGATCTGCCAGTGAACGGCCATAGCTGCGGGTGATCGGTGCGAACATCATGATCGCGTTTCCGTATCGCTCGTCAATCGCCACTTGCTCCGGCGGCCAGAGAAGCTCCTTGTAGCAGAGGAAGACGAACCTCTTGCCCGGAGCGCGCCGGTGAAGCGCTTCGGAGAGCGCATTGATAATCTTGGCATACCAGTCGGAAATGGTGAGCTTTCGGCATTCAGGACACTCACACTTGTTGTTAGTCGCGTCTGACAACCAGACGTGCACTACGTCCGTTTCTGGATGGGCCTCGACATAACGAACCACGGCTTCAACCAAAGCATCGAAGGCGGGGCGGAAGCTGTAGCAAAGCTCGGTATTGATCGGGATATCGTGGAATAGCTTGCGCTCGCCTTTGATTTCGGCCAGCCAGCGCACGCGATCCGCCGCCACCGCTTCACCAGCCTTGACCCAGCCGGAGCGGGGCATACCTATCGCCGTTGCCGTCCAGCCATGCCCTACATGGTGGAACACCATTCCTCTGGTTTTCAGCGCGGCGATCACCTCGTTGTCCATTGCTATAGCTTCCGCATCCGAGACCTCATGATCCGCGAAGGGGGGATTGTAGGGGCGTGCGTACCAGTTGTTGTAAAAGTAGCGGCTGGAGAAGAACTGGAGAAAGAGCGTGTTCATTCGTTTCTTGGCGCACCAATCCACCATGCCTAGAGCATGATCCAGGGAGGGCGCGCCTTCGATGCAGACCCCCCGGTGCCGGTAATAGGCTTGCTCCACAATTGGCTTTTCCGGCAGTAAGATCGAGGAGAGACGGGGGATGATTTCCCCGTCAGGCCCTGGGCGGATGAAGCGCACTCCCTGGCGTTCCAGAAGGTCGTAGACGCCGAAAAGGACGCTGCGTGCGTTCCGCCCGGCGATGAACAGCCCCCCATCCGCCTTCCAGACCGCATAGCCATCGTCCCAGAGCGCAGGAGTCAACGCGGCATCACGAGGTTGGGGCAGACGGCCACACAGACCTAGCCAGGCCGTATCCGCCACCTGGCCAAAGCTTCTGGCCCGCTGCACACCGCAATCGCTTCCGCTAAGCCTTCTGATGTAGCGGGCCAACTCGCGTGCGGCGAAATCGAGCGTGCCGTCCATCGCTGGATCAGCGGTCGCAAGCCAGCGAACGTGAGAGAGCACCATTTTCCATCCTCCTTTTCCTTGACCATTTTGAGCTATTAGCATTCAGCGATCACCATCAGCCGGAAAGCCAGAGCACTTTAGTTGCTCGTTAGGCCATCTTTTGCTTCCTCCGAGCCTGCTATGGGGATGCTGAAGCTGAAGATACTACCTTGGTCGGGCGCGCTCCTCACCCAGATGTTGCCGCCGTGCAGCTCGACGATGCGCTTGACGATAGATAATCCCAGGCCAGTCCCATCTGTCTCGCGCACCAGGGGATGATCAGCGCGGAAAAACTTGGCAAAGAGTCTCTTCTGATCGCTCTCCGAGATGCCGATCCCCGTGTCTCGGACGCTGACGATCAAGCATCCTGGCTTATCGGGCATCTCCGGCACCTTGGCCTCCTGGACAGTAATCTCAATCTCACCACCTTCCGGTGTATACTTGCAGGCGTTGCTGACCAGATTGGTGAGGACCTGGCTGATGCGGTCGGCATCTCCGAAGGCCAGGGGAAGGGTATCTGGTATGCGGCAGGTGAGCCGCTGGTGTCTGGCCTTGATCTGGTCCTCCAACGATTGTAACACCCCGGCAGCGATCTTGGAAATGGCCACGGGCTGCATGGTCATTTGCATGACCCCTGCTTCCAGGTGTGAGATATCCAGGAGATCGCCGATCAAGGTGTCCATGTGGTTGACGTTTGCTTCGATGATCTCCAGGTATTGGAGCTGTTTTTCGCCGATCGGCCCTGCCGTTCCCCGGCGCATGAGATTGATGAAGCCTTTGATGCCTGTCATGGGCACCTTTAGCTCATGGGCCACAGTGGAAACGAACTCGCTTTTGGCGTCGTTGGCTTGTCTGACGTTTTCGTAAAGCCTGGCGTTCTCCAGGGCGACTGTGGCATGGTCGGCCACGCGCACGATGAACTCGAGATCCCTTTCGTTGAAGGCATTAGGTAGGGGGCTTTCTAGGCACATGACGCCGACCGGTTTGCGCTGTCGGCAGAGAGGGACAACAAGCTGGGAGCGCATGCCTGGCGCGATCACTACATAATCCGCATTCCCAGCCACATCGGGCACAAGGGCAGGCTCCCCCGTGCGTAGGACGCGGCTCACGATGCCGCTCTCAAACCATTCTGATTGTAGTGTATGTTTCCCCAGATCAATGGGATAACCGCGATAACTGAGAACCCTGCTGCCTTGCTCCTCATCTATGATGGCGATGAGGCCCGCTGCTGCCTCAGTGGAGCGCAGTGCCCACTCCAGGGACAAACCCAGGACTTGCCGAGAATCGAGCGTAGCATTTAACTGGCGGTCTATCTCTTGCATGATGTAAAGCTCGCCCAGGCGGCTCGTCAACTCCTGGTCGGCCACGCTGTACAAGCGCGCATTCTCTATGGCCGTCGCCGCCTGTCTCGCTACCGCCGTGAGCAGCTTGGCATCGCTCGCCGTGAAAGCCTTCCCCGACTTTTTATTGGCGAGAGCGATGGACCCCAGGATGCTGCTTTTAGCTTTGAGGGGGACACAGATCAGACAGGTGATGCGGCTTTCGGCATCCAGGGGCCGATCTTCAGCGATCTCCGGTTCGCCGGAATAGAGTACCCTCTCCGTAGCCCTGAGAACAAGAGCTTCCTCCCCCTTCTCGAAGCCATAGCTGGATTTCACTACTGGTCGTTTTCCGCTCTCATCCCAGAGAACAACCGCCCTCTTGTCGGCTCCGATGATGCGATCGCTTTCCTGGAGGACCAACCTGACCACCTCTTCCAGGTCGAGACAGCCACCTATGGTTTCGCCGATGCTATAGAGCCAGTTGATCTCCGCATACCGTTGGACGAGTTCCTGGGCCAGGGCGCGTTTCTCCAGCTCGTTGCCGATGACGATGCTCAGCGCCTTGGATAGAGTCTCCACCGCGCCGGGCAAAAGGGGTTTGTCAGGCTGCGCCGAGGCTCCGATCAAAGCCCCGACGAGCATTTGGTCAGCCAGAATGGGCGCCGCGACCTGGGCAGCCGTAACAACCAGGGGGGCCTGTGATTGCAGGAGTCTCAATGCCTGCCCGAAGCTCTGGGACTCCAGTCCTTCGGGATAAGTCAGGATGGTTTCGCCCCTGGCGTCAACGATCCAGAGGCGAAGGTGGCTTCCCATAAGGCTGGCGAGATTTCCCAAAAGGGCCTGGAGATCCTCTTTGTTGACGAGCTTACCTAATGGAACCACTTCCGCCATGTTCAAGGCTCTCCGGGAGGATTAGCGTGGAGTTGGTGGTCATGGCACTAATTGTAGTCCAAGTTGTGAAAACACAAAATGGGCCATGGAGGACCCTGGCCATTCTCCGCATCATTTTGCCATATCTGTAATTTGAAGACGTGATTCATGTCAGCAGGATACGATATCCGCGGAGAGACCCTTGAACCGTTCCTGATTCGCTCCTTGACCGGTTTCGCTCGTCTGCCCGCTTTGCGCTATAATATCCCAGTATGGTTTGAAGGGGACGTGGCTCTATGTGGCGGAACAGGCTGGGACTGCCTCAAGATGTACTTGAGGGGTTCGTAGTAGCGACTTCAGTCGCTTCCCTGCGACAGAGACGACTGAAGTCGTCACTACAAACCCATAGCAGAACACTGGCGCTCTTGATTCTTATGGTTGTTGTCGTCGCCTGCGGGCCGGCTAAGCCCCCTCTCATACCAAGCCCGACATGGATACCCACTCCCTCCCCTCTCGCACCGGCGACTTTCGCCGTGACAGGCCTGGTCTACGATGTGAGCCAGGGGCTTTCTGCTCCCATCGCCGAGAGCCGCGTTGAGTTCCAACTCAGGCGCGGCGGCGCTGTGCTCACAACTGGCGAGACGGCTTCCGATCAGCAGGGTAAGTTCGCCCTCAGCCTGGCTGTCCAGAAGGAGGATGTCCTGTATCTACAGACAACCGCCCCCGGCTTTCTGCCCGCTGAGTTGTATCTGACGGAGGAGAAACTCCTGGCTGGCGCGTCTGCCGACATCGGCCTGGCTCCTCCAACGGAGGCAGTGCTCAGCCCGGAGGGGTTTCAGTGGACGCCTGCCCTGCTCAATCCGGCCATCGTGGAATGGCCCGATCTGGACGCAGGCGGCCTGGCGTGCCTCTATTTTGCCAACGTAGGTACGCTGCCGGTGAGGTTCGACGAGCTTAGGCTGGATGGCGTTAGCAT
>CAYPON010000181.1:0-5121 GCA_964412315.1 uncultured Anaerolineae bacterium
TTGCCCCTACCTAATCAATCTCCGGGCGGGCTACGGCCAGGGTGTAAGCATTGGGATCGAGGTAGGTTTGCGCAACCCTTTGTACATCCTGTTCTGTGATGCTCTCGATCAGCGACGGGTATCGTTGCAGGTAATCTAGCCCCAGGTCGTAAGCCTCCATAGCCTCCAGGTTCCCCGCTACCCCACCATTTGTTTCCAGGGAAAGCGGCACAAAGCCGGTCAGGAAGGCTTTGTTATCCGCCATTTCTTCGGCAGGAACCAACTCATCGCGCAGGCGTCTCATCTCAGCGAGGATGCTTTCCACGGCGCGCTCCACGTTCTTAGGATGAACGCCCGCGATGGCCATCCAGGGGCCTGGGCTGAAAGTGGCTGTGAGATGCGAATAGGCATAATAGGCCAGGCCCTGCTGATTGCGGACATTTTCGCCGATGCGGCCCATGATGCCAAAAACTCCCAGGATCGTGTCTGCCAGCCGCGCCCTGAGATGATCGGGATGGGTGCGGGGCAGGCCCACATAACCGAGCACGAAATCGGCCTGGGATTTGCCAGGGATGGTCACCTCGCGTCGGCGGATGGTAGTCGGACGGACGACGGGCGCGACAACGACCTGTGGGGCCTGTCTCTCCGCTTGCCAATCCCCCAGGACGCCTTCCAGTGCCGCGATGGCCTCTCCCGCCCGCACAGCCCCCACGAGGGTCACGATCATCCCTTGCGGCCGGTAGTATCGCTCGTAAAAGGCCCGCAAATCCTCGTGCGCCAGGGCGGAAATCGTATCGCGATAGCCCAGGCCGCTGATCCCCAGAGGATGCCCCTCATAAAGTGTCTCGTAGAAGGTGAGCACCGCCATGCGGCGGGTGTCATAGTCGCGCTGCTCCAGCGCGGTCATGATCTCCCCGCGCACCTTTTCCACCTGCTGCGGCAGGAAGGTGGGATGGCGGAGGCAATCGGCCAAGACATCCAGCAGCAGAGGCAAATCCTCGGCCAGACAGCGGCCAGAAAATGAGGTGGAGTGCCAATCGCTATCAAAATGCAACGAGGCGCCGACGGACTCGATAGTCTCGTGGATCGTGGCGAAATCCCGGCGGGCGGTGCCCCGCATCAACATCTCCTTGACAAAGCCGGCCAGGCCCGCCTGATGGCGGGGAACGGCGAGACTACCGACCTGCAAGCGGCCCAGAATGACCACCGAGGGGCTGCTGAAGTTCTCCCGCGCCAGCCCGATAATGCCGTTATCAAGCTGACATCGGAAGATCGTGTCAGGGCCGGGGATGGACATACGTCCGCTTCCCTCCGATGCCAGTCTCATTGCTCGCCCCTCCTGTTCCTGTAGTTGCCGTCGCGTGGAACGTACCAGCCGGTGATGCGATTGCTCCGTCGCAGCACCCGTCCAGCCAACTCCTGCACATCCTGCGGAGTCACCGCGGCCAGCCTGTCCAGGAATGTGGCGAACCACTCATAGTCCGCTACCGTTTCGGCAAAGCCCAACCAATAGGCCTGGCTGGTGACGCTCTCCGAAGAATAGGCGAATTGGGCGCGGACTTGTTTGACCGCCTTGTTCAGCTCCTCCTGCGAAGGCGGCTCTGCGATCATGCACTGCAACTGGACATCCAGTGCGACCTCGACCTCTTCCGGCGTGCGCCCGGCCCGCACCGTAGCCACGAGGCGATATAGGAATGGATCAATAGTCGGAACGACGATCCCGGCCACGGACGTAGCCAGCTCTGTCTCCACGAGGGCTTTGTAGAGGCGCGAGCTTCGGTTATCGGATCCTTCCGCGCTCAAGAGCGACATACTGTTCGCCCCCGAAAGGACGGCATTCAGGACGCGCAACTTGATCAGGTCGGCATCTTTGGCCGCTGGAGCATGATAGGCCACTTCGAGATACGCTGTCGTATCCTCCCCCTCCACGAGAGTGCGGCGCTCTCCCTTTTGTTCCGGCTCTCGCTGCGTCACGGGCGGCGGCTCAGGGCCGCGCGGTAGAACGCCGAAAAGCTCTTCCGTGCGCGCTCTGGCGTGCTCCGTCTCGATGTCCCCAACCAGGACGGCGATGGCGTTGTGGGGGCCATAATACATCCGATAATAGTCCCAAAGCTGATCCCGCGTGATGACCTCCAGGTCGCACATATCGCCAACCGTTTCATGGTGATAGGGGTGCACGCGGAAGGCAGCGGCGCGCACCTCCTCTTGGAGGAGAAAGGTAGGATTGTTCTCCTCCCCCTGTCGCTCGGAGATAATGACCGTCCGCTCCGCTGCCACCTCCTGCGGGTCAAAGAGCGCATTGATCATGCGGTCCGCTTCGATGCGCAACGCCAGGTCTATCTGTTCGGCGGGCAAGGTTTCCAGGAAGGTGGTGAAATCCAAGCCGGTGAACCCGTTCAGGAAGCCGCCGTTGCGGGAAATCTGGCGATCCAGCTCCCCCTTGGGGAAAGCGGTCGTGCCTTTGAAAAACATGTGCTCGACCCAATGCGAGATGCCGGTGATGCCGGGGCGCTCGTTGCGGCTGCCCACGCGGTACCAGATCCAAAAGCTGGCCACGGGCGCGTGGTGCATCTCTTTGATCACGACTTGCAGCCCGTTATCTAGCCGGAAGCGCGTAAACATCTATTAGCTATTTCCCCATCTTGCGCAGGTTCTCTAGACACCGCCCCACACATTCCAGCGGCGCATAAGCATAGCTCTCCTGCTCCACGATGTACCACTCGGTGCCGCCCACGCTTTCGCAAGCGGCAAAGATCGCGGGCCAGTTCTCGTCGTCTTTGCCGATGATCGCCTTAGGATCGCCCTTGGAGTAGGCTTTCAAATGCACCGTGAGGGCGCGGCCTGGATAACGCTTGAGGAAGGGGAGCGGATCGGCGCCACCGTGCCGGGCGTTGCCGGTGTCCAACTGCATCACCACATCCGGGGTGGTGTTGCCGAAAAAGGTGTCCCAGGGCAGTTCTCCCTCCATCGGCTGGAACTCGATGTCGTGGTTGTGGTAGCCGGTAACTAGCCCATGCGGCTTGGCCTTTTGCGCGATCTCATTGAAGATGCGCGCTGTCTCCAGCCAGGCCTTGCGGGAACTGCGGCGCTCCTCCTTCAGGCTGGGGACGATGAGGTATTTGTTCCCCAACGCCAGGTTGAATTCGATGGTGGCGGGGAGGGCATCGCCCAGCAAGGTATCCAGGCTGATATGGGTGCCGCAGCATTTCAGGCCCAGACCGTCCAGCATCTTGCGCAGTTCCTTCGCGCTGCGACCATGATAGCCGGCGAACTCGACGCCCACGTAGCCCATCTTGGCCACTGCCGCGAGCGTCCCCGGCAAATCCTTGGCGCAGTCCTCGCGGATCGAATAGAGTTGTAGGCCGATCGGTATTTTCTTCATCTCTCTCCTTTCATAAATCTGCAATCAGTTCTCGCGCGATGTCCGTCCACCAGGTGAAGCGTTCGGGATGGTTGTCGCAGGTGTGCGTATCCTTCAAGATCATCTCTAGCACGCACCCCTTGGTCACGTCCAGTGTGTGCTTGATGTAGGCGCGCACCCGGCCAGCATCCCAACTGCCCACCAGATGGGCGGGGTGCGGCTTCCAGGAAAAGATGTACCTATCCTGCAACTCCTCTGCGCAGGCGTCCACATTGGCGAAGGGGGAGATGGAGATGCGCCGGATATGCGGGATGGTCAGAACGTAGTCCAACTTGTGCGTCAGGTTCTCGCAACAGCCGTAGCCGGCCAGGCCAAAGGGTTCGAGCAGCCGCTTCTCGTATTGCAGAGCGAACTCGGCGTGCATGGCGGGGGAGACCTGTGCCAGTTCCTGCGACTCGGCGGAAGCCCACATATCGCCGGGGTGGATGTGGCTGGGATCGTAATCCGCCCGTGGCAGTTCGTCCGTGTAGCCGACGCCGCCGGAGGAATGATAGGTTCCATCGTTGTTCAGGCTCAGGAGATTGAGCGCCTCGTACTGCTGGATGAGCCTCCGGTAGCCCTCCTCCAAGAAAGACATCGCTTCGTGAAGCATGGCGGGATGATCGTACATGTCCCACATCATCTGGTCGAGGCCGCGCAGGTCAATGTAGATGCGCATCAGGTGGAAGGAGACATGGCTGATGCCCTTCAGTTTGACATCCAAGATGTCCCCGAAGAGGTCTTGCGCCTCGGCCAAATCTCGCTGCGTGGAGGGGGCGTCGTAATGCACCTCGGGGAAGCGGAGCTTTTTCAGGTCTTCCGGCGTGTGGATCACCGGGTCGAAGGCCCAGGCACCCGTGGCGGCGGGGCTAGGGATATGTTTCGGCTCCAGCCCCCAGCCACTGTTCGTGACCACCTTGGGCACGATCCATTCCTTCTCGATGACGGTGTCGTCGTGGATGTGCTCGTGGTAATAGATCCGGCTGCGTAGCGTCCACTCCATCTTGCGCGTCCTCTCATCCTGGCAGGAGAGCATGTCCTCCGGCAGGAGTTCGCGCCAGGCTCCCTCCGGAAAGACGAGAATCAGGGGGTGCACAGGCTGGAGGCGGTTGTGGCGCTTCCATAGCTCTTTTCGCTCGGCCATAATCGGCAGGCCGGCGATCTCAGCCACCTGCTTCGCCAGATCACGCAGCAAGGCTCTTTCTTTGGGGGTGATAGGCATGAATCTGGTCCTCCTGGATAAGGTGGGTAAACACGTGGGTCTACCCCTACGTTCTCGCCTTTATCTCCTCTTCGTACCGCTTCATCGTCGCTAGCTCGCGCGGCAGGTGGGTTTCGTAGGGTTCCCAGTCAATCCACTCGCCGCTCAGATAATCCTTGTACCCGGCGGCTATCAGGAGTTCGAGCGCGCGGCGATGGTCAATATCGCCCGTGCCGATCGGCGTCAATTGCAGCTTGTTTTCGAGCTGCTTGCCGTCGTGGAAATGGACATGCCTGATCCAGGGCTTGAGCGTCTGAAAGGCGTAATCCATGGTCACCTTGCCGGTCAGGATGGGATGCATGATGTCCCAGTTTACGGCGATGTAGGAATGGTTGACGCGCCTCATCACTTGGGCCACATGGTCGGGATGACACCAGTCGTCGTGGGTCTCCATGCAGACGATGACGCCCCGCTCTCTGGCCTGGTCGGCCAGGGCACGGAGCGAGTCGGTCAGGAGGGCGATAGCATCCTCACGGCTCAA
>CAYPON010000181.1:5131-7361 GCA_964412315.1 uncultured Anaerolineae bacterium
GAGATCGCCCGCCAGATCAATGCAACGGCGCGTGTCCTCGATCTGCTTTTCCACGTCGGCAGGGTCGGCATAGCGGCAGGAGGTGGCGATGCAGGCCAAGGGGATGCCGCTATCCGCCACCTTGCGCTTGATTTCGCGGCGCTTGGGCGTGTCTATGTCCGGCTCGATGCCATGCTGGTGATTGGTGCTGATGCGCGGCTCGATGCCATCATAGCCCAACCGTTTGGCCAGGGCCAACATCTCGGCTAGGCTCAATTGCGGGCAGGAAAAGCTCATGAAAGAGTACTTCATCTTTACTTCCTCCGCTCTCGTCACAACGGATCTGACCCCATTGTATGTACCAGGCCTCAAAAGGTCAAATGCCCTTTACCATGCGGACAGACCTCGGAGGTCTTCTCCCTTACAGGCAGATTATACGGTGGTATGAGGTGCATCGCGCTCACAAATCAAGGCCCGAAGAGCTTCCCGAAACCCTTCGGGCCTTATCTCCCTAGACCATCTCGCCCAGTCGCAGTTCCTCCGGAAGGATTACTGGCGGCGGAACTGCTTTTCCAGCAGCGGCAGGTAAATATAGTGCCGCCCGGCGGCGATGTGCACTTCGGCGCAATCGCGGCTTTCCACCACCTGCCCGTTGACATCCCGCGCCATGACGTGGACGCAGTTAGCGGCGGGGAAGCAGACGCCGATGGCGCGCATGTACAGCGTGATGACCCTGGCATCGCCCGGCGGCAGCGGCCCCAGGTTGAACCAGGAGAGTTGTCCCGTCGCCACGTTGACGCTATCCGGCGCAGGCTGCGCGGAGACAAACTCCAGGCAGCCAGGATTGTAGTTATCCGTCAAAGGCACATGCACCAGGGTGGTATTGCCGCTGTTCTGCACCACGATCTCGAAGCGCAAGATGTCGCCCAGCACCGGCATGGCCTGCGGCGCGCGCATCGTCTTCCAGATGCGCACTCCAGGCTCCGGCGGGGCGATAAAGACCGGCACGCAGAAGCGATCCTCCACATGGCCGCCTTCCGGCCCTACAGCGTGCACCTCGATGCAGTTGATTGTCTCCCCGCAGGGGGCAATGGCGAGGAACAGCACCTCCCAGCGCAGCACGCCGCCGACGGGCAGCTCCAGGAACTCCCAGATCGCCTGGCCCGGGACGGGCGGCAGGATGAGGCCCGGCTGGCCCGGCACGATCCCTAGGCAACCAGGGTCGAAAGAGTCGCGGATGAGCAGGTTGAAGAGCGGCACATCCCCCACGTTGCGCACGATGATCTCAAAGGCCACCACATCCCCTGCCACTGCCGGGAGGTGCGGCGGCGGCGCGATGCGCCGTTTCTCAATGCCGATGGCCGCCCCGCGCGCGATGATGTCGGCAAAGGCGCAATCCTCCGCCGTGAGCACGGCACTGCCCACCTCGTAGCGAGCCACGGCGCAGTTGCGGAGCATGGCCCCTGGCTTTTCCGCCAGCAGGCGGATCAGGATCTGTACGCCCGCCTGCGGCGCCAGCGGCCCAACATTATCCCAGATGATGTCACCGCTGGCATTGTCCACATGCGTGGGCGGCAGGCTGGCCCCGACGAATTCCCAGTACAGGGGGTTGAAGGTATCGTGCAACGGCACGAGAGGCGCGGGCGCGTTGCCAATGTTACGCACGGTGATCAGATACTCGGCGATGCTGCCCAGCGGCACAGGGTTGACCGTCACCAGCCGCTTGCTCAGGAGCAGCTCTGGCCGCCGCCCCTCTATGGTGACCGGGACACAGTCGGCGCTGACCCCTTGCGTGCGCTCATCGTGGACGCGGGCGCAGTTCAGCGTATCCAGGCAGGCTGCGCGGGCGTGGAAAGCGACCTCGACGGTGCGGCTCTGGCCCGGGCCGAGCGGCCCGATGTTATTCCATTCCAAGATGGTCTTCGGGCCGGCAGGGATGATGTGATCGGGAGGAGGCACAGCCCCCTGGAAGCTCAGACAGGCGATCTCGAACTCGTCATGCAGCGGCACGACCTGCAGCGGTGCGCCCAGCACATTGACCACAGTGATGCGAAAGACCACCGTGTCGCTGATGACGACACCATGGGTCGGGAGGATCCGTTCCTTATGGATGCGCAGGCCGTCTCCCTCCGGCCTGTCCAGGATGTAGACGTAATCCCTGGCGGATTTGGTCATCGTGATGCCGTCGGCGAATTGCACCGTCCACTTGGCGGTGTTGATGGCCGGGCTGCAGACCGCCGCCGCCGGAAAG
>CAYPON010000182.1:0-7275 GCA_964412315.1 uncultured Anaerolineae bacterium
GGTGTAAGGTACGGTCACCACTATGTAATCCGACTCTCGCAACAGGGCCTCCAAGCCCTCCCGCCCGTCCACGCGCTCTACATAATCCGGCTTTCCCTCCGGGAACATGTCCACCGCGATGATGCGCATGTCGAAGGCCTGAGCACGCTTGGCCAGCGCCCGGCCCACGCTCCCGAAGCCGATGATGCCCAGAGTGCTCCCGCTCAGTTCCACTATCGTGGGGCGGAGTTCGCCAGCGGCCCAATGCCGGCGTTGCTGATGCACAACACAAGCTCTGATCCCTCGCGTGAAGGCCAGGATCATGGCCAGGGCATGTTCGGCCAGACAGACGCTGTGGCTGCCCACCGCGCTGGTCAGGATGACCTCCCCCTCGCGCAATTCCGGGATGGCCAGGAAATGATCTACGCCGCTGCTTGGTGACTGGATCCACTTCAACTTCCGCGCAGCAAGGAACTCGTCTCGGCTCAACCAGCCGAAATAGACCTCTGCATCGGCAATCTCTCGCCTCAGGTCCTTCCGATCCGAGCAAAAGGCAAATTGCACCTGGGGATGCACATCAGCCAGATCGGTGCTGACCTGCTCCAGGCCAGAACTGTTAGGTCCAATAAGTATTCGCACAGGCTCTCTCCTTTGTATTGTGTTACCTGCTTGAACGGACAAGCATGGTTCGTAAGTTTACCATATACCTGGAATTGTGCAAGTGTGATCCGGCTGCCCACGCAATGCAATTTTGCCAAATCGGAAACGGCATAGTATAATTAGCGGAAACGACGGTGCAGACATTCACGCTCTGAAGGTGGGGCGATCAACGGAGGAAGGTATATGCTAAAGACACGTACTTGCGGGGAGCTACGTGCCCAGGATGTCGGCAGCCTCGTCACGCTGGCTGGTTGGGTACACCGGCGCCGCGACCATGGCGGCCTGATTTTCGTTGACCTGCGAGACCGGGATGGTATCACCCAGGTCGTCCTTAACCCAGCCATCTCGCCAGAAGCTCACGCGGTCGCGGGAAAAGTGCGCGTCGAATATGTCTTTCAGGTGCGCGGGCAAGTGGCGGCGAGGCCGCAGGGATTGCTGAACCCGGACTTGCCAACGGGCGAGATAGAGGTCATCGCCCAAGAGGCGTGGATTCTGAACGAGGCAAAGACCCCTCCTTTCTATATCAATGAAGAAAGCGAAATAGAGGAAAGCCTGCGGCTCAAGTACCGTTACCTGGATTTGCGGCGGCAACGAATGCAGCGCAACATCATCCTGCGGCATCGCGTGGTCAAGTTCATCCGCGATTATTTGGATCGGCACGGCTTTGTCGAGATCGAGACGCCGATCCTGATCAAGAGTACACCAGAAGGGGCACGCGACTATGTAGTTCCCAGCCGCCTCTATCCCGGCAGGTTCTACGCCTTGCCCCAATCGCCGCAGCAACTGAAGCAACTGCTCATGATTTCCGGCTTTGAGCGGTATTTCCAGATCGCGCGTTGCTTCCGCGATGAGGATCAGCGGGCCGACCGCCAGACAGAGTTCACGCAACTGGACCTGGAGATGTCCTTTGTGGAGCAAGAGGATATCCTGCAACTCATTGAGGCTTTGTTCACCCAACTGGTCGAGCAGATCAGCGGGCAAAAGATCCTCTACAAGCCCTTCCGCCGGCTGACCTGGCAGGAAGCGATGGATAGATACGGCTCCGATAAGCCGGACCTGCGCTTCGAGATGCCCCTCGTGAATCTCTCGGATTTAGTGGCGCAAAGCAACTTTCAGGTGTTCTGCAATGCCGTCGCCCAGGGGGGGCAGGTCAAGGCGATATATGTTCCCGGCTGCGCAGGATACACCCGCCGCGAGTTGGATGAACTGACCGCCCTGGCGACCAAGTGTGGCGCGAAAGGGCTGCTCTCCGTCGCCGTGCGCGGGGAGATCCGCTCCCCTCTGACCAAGTTTCTCTCCCCCCAGGAGATGCAGAGCATCGTGCAACGTGTGGGCGCCGGAAATGGGGACCTCATCCTGATTGTGGCCGATACACCGCAGGTTGTGGCGGAAACGCTGGGCCGCCTGCGCGTGGAAATGGCCGGGCGGTTGGGTCTCCTCGATAACAACGTCTTGGCCTTTGCCTGGATATTGGACTTTCCGCTGCTCGAATGGAGCCAGGAGGAAGGCCGCTGGGTGGCCAAGCATCACCCTTTTACCTCTGTGCGAGAGGAGGACTTGCCCCTTTTGGAGACGGATCCGGGGAAAGTTCGCGCCAACGCCTACGATGTAGTGGCGAACGGTTACGAAATCGGCGGGGGGAGCATCCGTAACCATCGGCGGGAAGATCAGGAACGAATGTTCCGCGTGTTAGGTATATCGCCGGAGGCGGCACAAGAGCAGTTCGGCCATCTCCTGGAAGCCCTGGACTTCGGCGCACCGCCCCATGGGGGCATCGCTCCAGGCATTGACCGCCTGGTGATGCTCCTGGCAAAAGAGCCAAATATCCGCGAGGTCATGGCCTTCCCCAAGTCGCAGAGCGCAGTGGACATCATGACCCAGGCTCCATCGGAGATCTCGGAGAAACAATGGAGGGAATTGCATCTCAAACCAGATTCTGGCAAATGATACCGCCACGGCTGGATGAGCGTCAACCTGAAGAGTTGGCGCCGGGTGCAGTTCCTAGCGACGGCTCTTCCAGGCCGTCGCTGCAACGGGAGACCTCATTTCTTGGCCGGCTTGAGGGTAAAACCTATGCTTAGAAACTCAATCACCATTGGCCGTCTTTTGGGCATCCCGATCAAGATTCATACCAGTTGGTTCCTGGTTTTTGCGCTGGTGACCTGGAGCCTGGCGAGCGGTTATTTCCCGCCTCGTTATCCTTATTGGAGCGGGACGCTATATTGGACTGTCGGGTTGGCGACCAGCCTGCTTTTTTTCGTGTCCGTATTGTTGCATGAGTTGGCCCACTCTCTGGTCGCGCGGGCCAGGGGGCTGCCGATCCGCGACATCGTCCTGTTCATCTTTGGTGGAGTCTCGGAGCTGACGGAGGAGCCGCGGGCGCCGAGGACGGAATTCACCATGGCTTTGGTTGGCCCTTTGACCAGTTTCGCCCTGGCTGCTTTATTCGCGCTCATCGGGCTGCTGACGAGGACCACGAAAGAGCCTCTGGCTGCTCTGAGCAGGTATCTGGCGTACATCAACCTGTCGTTGGCAGCCTTCAATCTCATCCCCGGCTTCCCCCTGGATGGAGGGAGGGTGCTTCGCTCCATTTTGTGGGCAGCCAGCAAAAACTTGGAGCGCGCCACGCGCTGGGCCTCCGTTGCTGGACAGCTTGTCGCTTACCTATTTATCCTGGCAGGGGCCTTGGAAATCCTGCGAGGGCGCTGGGCGGACGGGCTGTGGATCGCTTTCATCGGCTGGTTCCTGGATAACGCCGCGCAGACCGCCTATCGCCAGGTGGCCGTCAAGCAGTTCCTTGCCAGCCACAAGGTGAGAGAAGCGATGACACAGGCATGTTATCCTTTGGCTCCTGAGGTAACGTTGGAGACCCTGGTGCATGATTACATCCTGGCCTCCGGTCATCGTTGCTTTCCCGTGGTGTCGGAGGGCCGAGTCTTGGGGGTGGTCAACCTGTCTTTAGTTAGGGGGATCCCGCGTCTCCATTGGCCCCAGGTGGCGGTCAAGACCGTCATGATCCCGGTGGAGGAGGCAAAGGGTCTAAGCCCCGACGACCGCCTTTGGGTTGCCTTAGAGCGAATGACAAGCCAGCATGTGGATCAGTTGCCCGTGATGGAGAGCGGTCAACTCGTGGGGATGCTGATGCACGATAATATCCTCGCCTTTATCCGTCTGCGGGGCGAATTGGGGATTTGACCCCCTCTCCCTTGAGGGAGAGGCAGGGTGAGGCGTTGAAACAGTTGCCGGGAGGGCCGCAGCCTTGTTTTTTGATGAGGCCAGGATCTATGTACAGGCAGGCGATGGAGGCAATGGTTGCATCAGCTTTCACCGCGAAAAGTTTGTGCCTTTTGGCGGGCCGGATGGCGGAAATGGCGGCAACGGTGGCAGCGTATACCTCGTCGCCAGTCCTCACCTCGACACCCTGGTAGCTTTCAAGAAGCGCTCGCATTTCGCTGCCGGGCGCGGCGGCCATGGCCGTGGCAAGGATCAGCAGGGCAAAAAGGGTGAGGACTTGGTCATCGAAGTTCCGCCGGGGACGGTTGTCCGTGATGCCGAAAGTGGAGAACTGCTCGCTGATCTGACAGAAGCGGAGCAGGGGGTACTGGTGGCCAAAGGCGGGAAGGGGGGGCGAGGCAATGCCTCCTTCGCCACGCCTACTGACCAGGCCCCGCGGATAGCCACACGAGGGGATCCAGGGGAGCAGCGATGGCTGGCATTGGAGCTAAAGCTCATTGCCGACGTGGGCATTGTGGGCGTTCCCAACGCTGGCAAATCCACCCTCCTTTCCGTCGTCTCGGCAGCGCGGCCCAAGATCGCCGATTATCCCTTCACGACTCTGGAGCCCAACCTGGGCGTCGTGAATCTGGGTGAGCGCAGTTTTGTCCTCGCTGATCTGCCCGGCCTGATCGAAGGGGCACACGCTGGCGCAGGTCTGGGGCACCAATTCCTGCGCCATGCTGAACGCACTAAAGTACTGATCCACCTCCTGGATGGAGCCTCCAAAGACCCGCTGCGCGATTGGCAAGTCATCAACGAGGAATTAAAGCTATTCCACCCCTCGCTGGCGGCCAAGCCTCAGTTGGTGGTGCTCAACAAGATGGATCTCCCGCAGGCTCAAGAGCATTGGCCGCAGGTCAAGAGAGCATTAGAGCGACAGGGCAAGCCAGCCAGGGCCATTTCGGCGATAACCGGGCAGGGTGTGCGAGAGATGCTCTGGCACGTTCTGGAGCTTTTGGATAGCGTGCCGGAAAAGGCGGCTCAACCGGTGGAGGTCAAGATATTCCGCCCGCGCCCTGTGGATGAAAAGGAATTCGAAATCATCCGCGAGCAAGATGGCTTTCGGGTGCGCGGCGCCAAGATCGAGCGCATCGCCGGGAGAACGCTTTGGGGTAGCGACGAGGCCGTGCTCCGTTTTGAACGCACCCTCCGCACCATGGGCATCTACCAGGCGCTGGAGGAGGCGGGCGTCCAAAACGGGGACACAGTATACATCGGGGACATGGAACTGGAATGGCGATAGGGGCCACGTCCGCCTTGGAGAAAAGATCGGTTGGGGTATTGGGGGGCACTTTCGATCCGATCCACAATGGTCATCTGGTCATTGCCGAAGAGGTTCGCGTGCGCCTGGGGCTGGAGCGTGTGCTCTTTGTCCCGGCGCGCATTTCGCCTTTGAAACTGGCGCGGCAAATGGCCCCGGCTCATCACCGCTGCCAGATGATCCGGCTGGCCATCGCTTCCAACCCCTTTTTTGAATTGAGCCTGGTGGATTTGGAACGGCCAGGCCCCTCTTACACTGTAGATACCCTTCGTCTGCTCAAACAGCAGTTGGGTGAGGGCAGGGAGATTTGTTTCATCATAGGGCAGGATGCCCTGGCCAGCATCCTCTCCTGGCGTGATCCGGCGGAAATCATGCGCCTGTGCCGCTTGGTGGTGGTGAACAGGCCGGGTTACCATGCGGATTTGCCCAGCCTGGAGAAGGCGCTGCCGGGCCTTCGCCAGTCCCTGTTGCTCCTGGAAACCCCCGAACTGTCCGTCTCATCCACTGACTTGCGGCGGAGGGTGCGCGAAGGCTGGCCGATTCGCTATCAGGTGCCAGACGAGGTCATGGCCTATATCTACGAGCATCGCCTGTATCTGGATACTGAATGAGGGAGGATACCATCACCCCAAAACTGAGCTTTTCCACCGGCGCTATCTATCCTTATCCCCTATCCGCTGCTTTCGCTCTGGCGAAGGAGGCCGGCTTTTCTGGCGTCGAGCTGGTCCTCGGCCCTGAAGCGATCTGGCGAGGGCCGGCCAATACCCAGCGACTGGCTGCCCGATATGGCCTGATGATCTATAGCGTTCACGCGCCGATCATGCCGCTGCCTGGCTGGATGGACATGGCCACGAGCATCGGGCGTCTCGTGGAATACGCCGCGGCTATGAACCACCCTCCGCTGGTGGTGCTGCACACGCCCAGGGTACAGAATATGCAGCAAGAAACGGCAGGGCTTCGCTATCTGGAAGCACTGGCCACCTGGCGTTCCTGCCAGGCGCCTGTACAGATTGCCCTGGAAACGCCCGGCCTGTTTCGTGCCGAGGATCGTCAGTCCGCGCTATTCGACGTTAAAGCACTGCGCGCCTTTGCTGACCGCGAAGGCTTGCTATTGACTCTGGACACAGCACATGTCGGCTCTATGCCTTACGATCTATCGGATGCCTATGAGACGCTGCGTGAGCGGCTGGTTAACGTGCATCTCAGCGACCTCCGCCACGTTCCTCGCCTCCTGGATATGGCTGCCCTACACAGCTACATCAAGCACCATCAACTTCCCGGTCAGGGATGGCTCCCTCTGGAGCGATTGGTGCGCACTTTGCTGGAGGATGACTACGAGGGCCTTCTCACTCTGGAGTTAAGCCCCGTGGCAGTGGGCATCTGGTCTCCGAGGCGGGTGCGGGAAAACCTGTGGGCCTGCGTTTCCTTTGTTCGCCAACTGGCCGAGTCCGTATGCACAGGGTGTGCAGGTGGAGTGCCGGCACATCTTGGGAGTAACGAGCGCTACGTGCCAGGCTCTACCTCTTGAGCTTCCTCTTCCGCTCTCTCCGCCGTTTCCAGGGATTCCTCCGAGGCGAGAGCAGGCCCGCCTTCGGTGCCGCGGATGATGCATTTGCCACGAAAGACCCCGCCATCGTCAATGAGCAGCGAGTTGACTACAATATCGGCAAAGACCCGCCCCGTGCTCAGGATTTCCAGGCGATCGGAGGCGGCGATGCTGCCCGAAACCACGCCCCAAACCTGGATCGAATGAGCAGTGATATCCGCCCTGATCTTGGCGTTCTGCCCGATGATAATGTTGCCAACCGTTTCGATGACCCCTTCGTAAAGCCCCTCGATGCGCAGGTTGCCATCGGTTTTAAGGTGCCCGTTGAAGCTGGTATTAGGCCCTAACAGGGTTTCGATCTTGCCACTTGTGATGACCAGGTCTTTCGCTTTCCTGAACACGTGCTTTCTCCTCGGCAGCGCTTAAAATGGGTTGTGTGCCAGCCGCCAAGAAATGGTATCCAAAATGAACAATTTGTCAACCACGTCCTAGTTGAGTGGTAGCACCCCATTAAAGCGTGGTCGGTCAAAATGGCCCTTAATTGCCCTAGATG
>CAYPON010000183.1:0-2104 GCA_964412315.1 uncultured Anaerolineae bacterium
ATATGTAGCCGTTTCGTTCCCGCAATCAACGAGCTATTTTGCTCCTGGCAAGGCAGTTGTCACCGGCTACCCGCTGCGATCTGTGCTCTATCGGGCGAACAAGGAGGCGGCTCGACAGCGGCTGGGATTGCTAGCGGATGTTCCCGTGGTTCTCATCATGGGCGGCAGCCGGGGCGCGCACAGCATCAACAATGCATGTGCGGAGAATCTGGCTGAATTGCTTGCGGAGGCGCAGATCATTCATATCTCCGGCACGATGGACATCGGCGAACTGGAGGAGAAGCAAAAGCAGCTTCCTCCCGATTTGCGGGAGCGGTATCATCTCTACGCTTATTTGCACGAAGAGATGGCCGATGCGTTGGCTGCTTCCGACCTAGTGGTTGCCAGGGCGGGCGCGGCAACGTTGGCCGAGTTCCCTGCTGTCGGGCTGCCGGCCATACTGGTGCCCTATCCCTATTCCGGGCAGCATCAGGAGGCCAATGCTGACTATATGGTGCGAAACGGTGCAGCCCACAAGCTCGAGGATAGTCATTTAGGAGATCAGTTGCTGCCTTTGGTCAAGGAAATGTTGGGCAGTGCGGCGATGTTGCACGAGATGAGTGCAAATGCCCGGCGGCTGGCACGCCCCGACGCCGCCCGGAATATCGCCGCTCTGATACAGCAATTGGCAACAGGAAAAAGCATCCCAGCTCCCATTGGAGGTTAGATGCCGTGATTGAAATTGACTTTCGCGTGTTGACCTATATCGTGCTCGGCCTTTTCGCCTTGGTCGGCTTCATGCGCGGCTGGCTTCGGGAGGCATTCACCACGAGCCTCCTGATGGCCCTCGTGGTGATGTTGACTCAACCCGCCTTGGCCCAGCGCATTATCAAAATAGTGAGCCAAATTATCAAAGCGTTTCTGGCCGCCTTTTTGCGGAGGGCAAGCCCTGCCCAGGTGAGCGGCGTCAACCGCACTATCGGCAGCCTTTTCAACGTTGAGAACCCCTATGGTTTAATGATCATGGCTACTATTTTCCTGATCTTTGTCTCATATACCTTCGGGCGGAAGGGACTGGACGAAGGGAAGCTCTCCCCGCTCAGCCGACTGCTGGGAGGAACGCTCGGCGCCGTGAACGGGTTCATTGCCGTCTCGTTGATACGGGAGTACTTGCTCACCCGTTTGGGACTATCGGTGCCGGGGAGACTCCTCGCTGCCGCCGAAGCCGTGAAAGCAGCACAGGCCGCGAAGCCGATCAGTGTCGGCATCCAAAACCTACAGGAGTGGAGCCTGACGTCGGGGCTTATACCCTACGCCTTGCTTATCTTCGGATTCGTGGTATTTGTGTTTTTCTTGCGGGAAATAGGCGCGCGCAGAGCACGTCAGAGGCAGAAAAAGGAGAAAAAGGAAAAGGAAGAGTGAGATGTCCATCGGCGGAACGGAAAGGCTCGCCCGCGAGCCATTGCCAACAGATATGTCGCGAGGGCATGTGCACTTTGTAGGGATTGGAGGGATCGGCCTCAGCGCCATCGCCCGCATCCTGCTGGCCTGGGGAGCGAAGGTCTCGGGGTCGGATTTGCATCTCTCGCCTGTGACCGATGACCTAGCCGCTTTAGGGATGCAAGTGTTCGAGGGACACCGCGCAGAAAACATCGCCGGAGCTACTTTGCTGGTCATGTCCTCGGCGGTGCCGGAGGACAATGTTGAAGTCATGGCCGCGAGGGCGCAGGGTATCCCTGTGCTCAAGAGGGCGGACATTTTGGGGCAGATGATGGCCGGCAAATTCGGCATCGCCGTAGCGGGCACGCATGGCAAGACGACCACCACGGCGATGATCGCGCATCTGCTGGTGGAAGCAGGCTGGGATCCGACCGTTATCGTCGGTGGCATCGTGGGCAACTGGGGCAGCAACGCCCGTTCAGGAAGCGGGGAGCATTTCGTGATCGAAGCGGACGAATACGACCACATGTTTCTGGGGCTTGGGCCGCGTATCGCCGTGGTCACGCATCTGGAACTGGATCATCCCGATTGCTTCCCGACGATGGCCGACATGATGGCCGAGTTTCGTCGCTTCCTGGCGCTGGTTCCGGCGGAGGGGCAGATCGTGGCCTGCGCCGCCTGCCAC
>CAYPON010000183.1:2114-7267 GCA_964412315.1 uncultured Anaerolineae bacterium
GCGTGGATGAGCCGAATATCCGGCATCTGGTAGCCGAGTTCCTTGGCCGTCCTGCGCCGAGGATCGTTCCCTATGGCCTGTCCGAGGGTGCCCTCTGGCGTGCTCTGGATGTGCAGGCCAATGACGAAGGCGGCTCCGATTTCACCATATATCGTGGAAGCCAGACGAAAGGGAGGGCGCACCTGCTCCTCCCGGGCCGGCATAATGTGAAAAACGCACTGGCGGCATTGGCGGTGGCCGATCTTGTGGGGCTTGACCTGGATAAGGCATCGGAGGCGCTGACGACCTTTCAAGGGGTGCGGCGGCGGTTCGAGGTAAAGGGGGAAAAGGAGGGGATCACGGTCATAGACGATTATGCGCATCATCCTAGCCAAATCCGGGCTACTTTGGCTGCCGCGCGACAGCGGTATCCAGCGCGACGGATTTGGGCGCTGTTTCAGCCACATACTTTTAGCCGCACCAAGGCTCTTTTTGAGGGATTCACCGCTGCCTTTGGCGATGCGGATCGCGTCTTGGTGACGGATATCTATGCCGCGCGAGAGCATAATGACCTGGGGGTGCGCGCCAGCGACCTGGCGGCGCAGATCAAAAGGGGCCATGTGCGATATTGCGCGACCCTGGACGAGGCTGTTGAGTATCTATTGCAGCACATCCGCGCTGGCGATGTGCTGATCACACTGGGGGCAGGAGATGGCTTTACAGTCGGCGAGCGAGTCCTGCAAAACCTTGCAGCTACATAGCAGCGGCATCGAAAAACTGCGAGCCGCTTTGGGCAAGCGGGTATCGAGCATGGAGCCTCTGGCCGCCCATACCTCTTTTCGCGTCGGCGGGCCTGCTGATCTGTTCGCCACAGCCAGGTCGGCGGCGGAGCTTGTGGAGCTGGCCAGGCTGGCGCGCGAACATGATGTGCCCTACTTTGTCTTGGGCGGAGGCACGAATATCCTGGTCTCCGACAGAGGCGTTCGCGGGCTGGTGATACATAACCAAAGCCGCGACGTGAAAACCCAGTTCATGGCCTCGCCCTCTTTGCCAGAGGGCAATGCCAACAGCAGCGTGCAGTGCGTCCTGGAGGCCGAGTCGGGCGTCTTGTTGTCGCATCTGGTGAACTATACTACACGCCTCGGCCTGGCGGGACTGGAATGGGCGGCGGGCATTCCTGGCACCCTTGGTGGCGCTATCGTCAACAACGCGGGGGCGTTTGGTAGCGCGATGAGCGACATCGTGCAAGGGGTGTCCGTGCTTGATCCTGATGGGCGCATCTCCATCTGGGATGCAGCGAGGCTGGCCTTTGGCTATCGCACGAGTTGCCTCAAGAGGGAGCCGAACAGGGGCCATATCCTCTTGAGCGCCAAGTTGCTCTTGAGAAGAGAGGCCATGGCCACGCTCCAGGCGCGGCTGGCCGAATATGCGACGAAACGCCGCGAGAAGCAGCCGAAAGAAGCGAGCGCAGGGTCCGTGTTCATGAATCCGCCGGGGGACCATGCGGGGCGTCTGATCGAGCAGGCAGGGCTGAAGGGGCTGCAGGTGGGCGATGCTCAGGTTTCTCCGCAACATGCGAATTTCATCGTCAACCTCGGCCAGGCCAAGGCCAGCGAGGTGTATACCTTGATCGAGATGGTCAGGGAGAGGGTGTACCGCCAGGCGAACGTCTCCCTGGATTTGGAGATCCAATTGGTGGGTGATTGGATGTAAGCCGAAGGGAAGCGCGTGAAAGATGGATAAAAAGCCGAGGCGCAAAATCAGGGTGGGCGTTATCTTTGGTGGTCGCTCCGGCGAGCACGAGGTCTCTCTGATTTCGGCGCAATCCGTGATGTCCGCCATAGACAAGGAAAAATACCAGGTCATCCCGATCGGCATTACCAAAGAGGGGCGCTGGCTGACCTCCGGCGACCCGATGAAAATGCTGACTGCCGGGCTAGCCGGCTCCTCGCGTCCGCCTGCCCTTGCTGCGTCTTACGAATCGCCGAACGCGGAGACGAAAGCGGAAACTCGCGATCTGATACCGGGCACACGCGAGTCAGGAATTCCCGCCATAGACGTCATCTTTCCCGTCTTGCACGGGCCTTATGGTGAAGATGGGACGATACAAGGGCTTTTGGAGCTAGCAAATCTCCCTTACGTTGGCTCCGGCGTCCTGGGATCGGCCCTGGGCATGGACAAAGCGGCCATGAAAGCCATGTTTCGAGATGCGGGGTTGCCTACGGTGAAAGCTCTGACGATATTGCGCAAATCCTGGGAGGCGAACCCGGAGCGAGTCACGCGACGTATCTCTCGGGAACTGGGCTACCCTTGCTTCGTCAAGCCAGCCAACTTGGGTTCCAGTGTGGGGGTCTCCAAAGTCCACGGGCCTGATGAGTTGCCCGCTGCGATGGAAATGGCGGCGCAATACGATCGCAAGCTCTTGATCGAGGAGGCGATTGAGGCCCGCGAAATCGAGTGCAGCGTATTGGGCAACGATGAGCCAATCGCCTCGATTTTGGGCGAGATCGTGCCCAGACGCGAGTTCTATGACTATATCGCCAAATACGCCGATGAAAACACCGAACTGATCATTCCCGCCGATTTGCCCGCAGAAAAGACGCGGGAAATCCAGGAGATGGCTATTCGCGCTTTCCTAGCCCTGGACTGCGCAGGCCTGGCGCGGGTGGACTTTTTCCTATGCAGGCACACCGGTCGCGTATACGTCAACGAGCTTAACACCATACCGGGCTTCACTTCCATCAGCATGTATCCCAAGCTCTGGGCAGCCAGCGGTATCTCTTACTCTGAGCTTATTGACAAGTTGATCGAGTTAGCCCTGGAACGCTTTACCGATAAACAGCGCAACCGGACGTCGTATACGGATGAAACCTGACGGGTTTCCAAAACCCGTCAGGTCTGCAGGCAAAGGTGTAGCAAGATGCCACAATTTAGCCAACGACCAAGAAAGAGAAGCGTCAGGAGGAGGGCCACGTATCCTCGCGGATATATCTATGACAGCTCTATGTCAGCGCCAAACATGCGAGTGGCGAGCTGGACACCATCCCGCACTATTCATTGGAGCAAAGTCCCTGATCTGATGTTGCTGTCCATTTTTGGCGCCATCCTGCTCTTCTTCTTTCTGGATGGTCGTTTCTATGTTGCGAGTGTGGCATTATCCGGCAACAAGCTCGTCTCCGCGGAGGAGATTCGCCAAGCCGCCCATCTGCGATCCTGGAGCATATTTTATGTTAATACACAGCAGGTGGCCGAGGCTGTTCGGAAGAGCTTCCCTTGCGTTCGCGCCGTCAATGTGCGCTGCCGACTGCCGGCTCGCGTCATCGTAGAGATGCAAGAACGGGAAGCGCAGGCTGTCTGGGAAGCGAAGAATGGCCGCTATCTGGTGGACAAGGAAGGATTTGTCCTGAAAGCTGCCCAGGCCGGCCAAGATATGCCGCTGATCAGAGATCAGGGCGATCAGATGCTCAAGCCAGGCGATAAAGACAAGGTGAACAAACTGGCGGTGCAGGCCGCCCGACACCTCTACGAGCTTATCAGCGAGGCACGGGTCTTTGACTATATCCCTGACAAAGGAATCGCCCTGACCGATCCAAATGGCTGGCCGATATACTTCGGCACAGAGGGGGACATGAGCGTCAAAGTGGCGAACCTGGAAGCTCTCAGGCGAGAGATCCAACGTCTCGGCGTGAAGGTGGAATACGTGGACTTGCGCTTTGAACAGGCGCCGCTTTACCGCGAGGCCCGCCGCCCGTAGCCGTAAGAAGTCTATTGGGAGGTGTGAGATATGTGGCTACCGATTATCGGTTTGTTGTTGGGCATCGCCATCGGCTTTGTGTTCTCTTTGTCCATACCAGCCGCCTATTCTCGCTATACGGCGATGGCCATCCTGGCAGCCCTGGACTCTGTTCTAGGTGCGGTGCGCGCCGAGTTGCAAGGAGAATACGACAACAAGGTATTCTTGTCCGGCCTGATCACCAACGCCTTTCTGGCCGCCGGTTTGACCTTTCTGGGGGACCGTTTGGGTGTGGAGCTATACTACGCAGCTATCGTAGCCTTCGGGGTGCGGCTGTTCAATAATCTGGCCATTATTCGCCGCCGCTTTATCTGAGGCCTGTGTAATCGGCCGGGAGTGCCAAGTTGGAAGAGACAATCGTAGGCATTGACGTTGGCACAACCAAAGTCTGCACGTTGGTCGCTGAGGTGGATGAGCGCGAAAAACTGCGCATCGTCGGCGTGGGGGTCGTGCCCTCGCAAGGGATGCGCAGAGGTGTGATCACCAACATTGATGAGGCCACGCAAGCCATTGCCCGCTCCGTGGAGGAGGCGGAGCGCGTCTCTGGGCATACCATCCAATCCGCCTACGTTGGCGTAGGAGGCAGCCATATTTCATCGCTGAACAGCCGGGGAGCAGTCGTCATCGGGCGTGCGGATCGCCCGATCACCCAGGAGGATGTGAACCGGGCCATGGACGCGGCCCAAGCTATCGCTATACCGCATAACCGGCAGATAATGCACGCCATCCCCAGGCAGTTCACGGTGGATGGCCAGGACGGCATTCCTGATCCAGCCGGCATGTTTGGGGTGAGATTAGAAGTAGAGGCGCACATCGTGACGGCCACAGCGACGGCGATTCGCAACCTGGTCAGTTGCGTCCAGGCGGCCGGCATTGCCATCAATGAATTGGTTCTGCAATCTTTGGCCTCTGCGGAGGCGGTTCTGCGGCCCGACGAGAAAAAGATGGGCGTGGTGCTGGCAGACATCGGCGGCGGCACCACGGACATTGCTATCTTTATCGAGGGCAGCGTCTGGCACACACTGGTTTGGGGAGTCGGCGGAGATCACCTGACCAACGACATCGCCGTGGGGCTGCGCACCCCCTTTGGCACAGCGGAGGAACTCAAAACCCACTACGGCCATGCCGTAGTGGAGGATATTGATTCGCAGGAGTATGTGGATATCAACACTTTCGGAGATAACCCGCGCCAGTCGGCATCCAGGCGGGACCTGGCCACGATCATCACCGCTCGCACGGAGGAGATGTTTGAGTTCATCTTGCGGGAGATCAAACGCTCTGGATACGATGGCCTATTGCCGGCCGGCCTTGTCTTGACGGGCGGCACAGCAGAGTTAGGAGGTGTGACGGAGCTTGCAGCGACTCGTTTGCAGATGCCGGT
>CAYPON010000184.1:0-3650 GCA_964412315.1 uncultured Anaerolineae bacterium
GGGCTTTCCCAAACTCCAACCTGTCATTGCGAGGAGCGTCCTTTGCGACGAAGCAATCTCCCATAGAGCGGAAAAGGAGATTGCTTCGCCGTCTCCGACGGCTCGCAATGACATATACGGCTACTTTGGGAAAGCCCTGAAGTAGGGAAAGGCAAATTGTGGATTTGTGACAGGCGTGCTATAATTTGCCGAAACCGACCGAATACAGCGGACGAAACAACACGGATGGCTTCCATCTGTTATCACTCTATCGCTTGAAAAAGGACCCTCTGAGATTATGAACGAGTTCCAGGTTGCCGGTGATATAAACCAACGTTTACTTGAGCTTGTCGCCGATGTTTTTGAAGTTCAGGACATCACGGCGGGCTACTTTCGCGGGCGAGGGGCCCGCATGCGCGGCAGGTTACGTCTTCCCGCTCAGGAGGCTTACGAGATCCTAGCCCCCCGCTTCGAGAGCCTTGGATACACCGCTCTCTTCCGGCGAGAGCGGGATTGCCATGTGATCCTGGCCGAGCCGGGCGTGCTTCGACGAAGGCGATACAATGTCTGGGTCAACGTTTTGCTGTTTATCGTCACCACACTCTCCGTACTGCTAACAGGGACTACTTATATTGCGCCGGCGAAGGAATGGTCTCTACCAGCGCTTCTGCCGGCACTTGGCTTCGCTGGCAGCCTGCTGGCCATCCTTCTGGCCCACGAAATGGCTCACTATTTCGTTGCGCGCCATTTCGGCGTACCCATCAGCTTGCCCTATTTCATCCCTTTCCCTTTAACGCTCTTCGGCACAATGGGCGCTGCTGAAATCATGCAAGGCCGTCCGAAAAATCGGCACGCTCTTCTAGCTGTGGGCATGGCCGGGCCACTGGCGGGCTTCCTATTGGCTGTGCCGATCCTCCTTCTCGGCCTCCTGCTCTCTGAGGTGAAGCCAATACCTGCTGCGGGGTCCTACTTTGTCGAGGGGAACTCGCTGCTCTACCTGGCCCTCAAATACCTGGTCTTTGGCCGCATCCTGCCCAGCGGCGGCTACGACGTTTTCATCCATCCCATTGCCTTCGCCGGGTGGGGTGGCCTTTTGGTGACCGCGCTCAATCTGATCCCCGCTGGCCAACTGGATGGCGGGCATATCATCTATGCCTTATGGGGCAGGCGCAGCCGCTGGCTCCTCTGGCCGATCCTCATTACGCTCATCATCCTGGGCAGCAAGTGGTGGCCCTGGTATATATGGGCCGCCTTGATCTACTTTCTGGGCCGCTTTTATGCCGAGCCTCTTGACGACATCACGGGACTGAGCAAAGTGGTTCAGATTCTTGCTGTTCTCATGCTGGTCCTCTTTGTTCTCATCTTCAGCCCTGTGCCGTTTCGAGTGGGATAAAACAGGGAGCGGCATGTTATCGCTTTGACAAAACTTCACTTGGTGTTTATAATATCGCCCCGTGCCAGGATAGGACAAAAGTGACAGACTCGGCCTAAGGAGGTCAGCTTCGTGGAAATCAAGACGTTCTTGAAAGAGATTTCGGAGGCCAGTGGCGTTTCCGGCTACGAACTGCAACTGCGCCAGATCGTGCGCCGCACCTTCGCGACTTGGGCGGACGAGGTCAAGGAAGACACCCTCGGCAACGTGATCGCCTTCAAGCGAGGCAAGGGAGAGGCCGACGGACGGCACTATAAGATCATGCTGGCCGGGCACATGGACGAGATCGGCCTGATGGTGACCCAGTTGGAAGGGGGTTTTATCCGCTTCACCCAGGTGGGTGGGTTCGACCGACGCACCCTTGTGGGGCAGGAAGTGGTCGTCCACGGGCGCGAAGAGTTGCCCGGCATCATCGCCAGCAGACCCCCCCACGTCCTGCCTGAAGAAGCCCGCGAAAAGCCCGTTCCGTGGGAGGAGCTTTTCATAGACGTGGGGCTTGATGAGAAAAAGCTGGGTGAACTCGTGCGGGTCGGCGATCTCATCACTATTCGGCGCGACTTGTGCGAGTTGCAGAATGGCTGGGTCGCTGGCAAAGCCTTTGATGACCGGGCAGCAGTAGTGGCTATCGCTCACTGCCTGGAGGTGCTATCCGGATTAGAGCATAAGTGGGATGTTTACGGTGTGGCGACGGTGCAGGAGGAGACAGGGCTGAAGGGGGCCATGACCAGCGCCTACGGCGTGGCTCCCGATATCGCTGTAGCGGTTGATGTCGGCTTTGGCGAGATGCCCGGCGTGTCGGAGATGGATGCCCTGGACATGGGGGGCGGGCCTGCCATCGCCTACGGCCCCAATATCCATCCCCTGATTCACTCACGGTTGGTGGATATCGCCACTCGCCAGGAGATACCCTATCAACTTGACCCAGCGCCAGGCCCCACCGGCACCGATGCCTGGGCCATCCAGGTAGCACGAGAGGGGATACCGAGTGGCCTGCTTTCCATCCCGCTGCGCTATATGCACACTTCGGTGGAAACCCTTGTCCTGAAAGACATGGCTCGCACAGGGCGCTTGCTGGCCCATTTCATCGCCTCGTTGGACGCTGAATTCGCCAAGCAGCTAGGCTTGAAGAAATAAGGAGGAGACCTTGATTCTGAAGCAGCTTTCTGAGGCCCCCGGCCCTTCTGGCCGCGAGGATGCAGTGCGGCAGATCATCCTGGACGCCATCAAGGAGCACATAGACTCGCACCAGGTGGATGCACTGGGCAACCTGATCGCTATCAAGAAAGGCAAGGGCCCCGTCACTGAAGGCCGACCTCGCAAGGTGATGATCGCCGCGCATATGGACGAGGTGGCCCTGATGATCATGCACGTCGGCAAGGATGGCCTCCTTCACTTTCGCAAGATCGGCGGCATTGACGACCGCGTGCTCCTCTCCAAGCGGGTGCTGATCGGGGAAAAGCGCGTCCCCGGCGTCATAGGCTTCAAGCCGATTCACTTGCTCAAGCCGAAGGAACGGGAGCAGGTCGTGTCCAGCGATGAGATGACCATAGACATCGGCGTCACCAGCGAGGAGGCAGCGAACAAGCTCGTCAAATTAGGCGATTACGCCGTCTTTGACACGGCCTATGAAGAGTGGACTCGCAGCCGCATCGTCAAGGGCAAAGCGTTTGATGATCGCGCGGGATGCACGGTGCTGGTCGAGTTGGTGAAAGGGGGGCCGTATCCCTTCGACCTTGTCGCCGTTTTCACAGCGCAGGAGGAGGTAGGGCTGCGAGGAGCGCGCGTCGCGGCCTACGCTGTGGAGCCTGATGTCGCCTTTGCTCTGGAGGGCACGGTGTGCGACGACTTGCCCAAGAAGGGGGACGTCAGTCCGACGACCCGGCTGGGCAAAGGCCCGGCGATCACGCTCATGGATCGCTCTTTCATCGCCGACCGGCGACTGGTCAAGCTGTTGACCGATGCCGCGGAAGCGGAGGGGATTCCCTACCAGCTCAAACAGCCGCTCGTTGGCGGCACCGACGCGGGAGCGATGCATCTGGCTAAGGAGGGCGTCCCTGCTGGCGCTGTCTCCGTGCCTGCGCGGTATATTCACGCCCCCGTATCCCTATTGAGCCTGGACGACCTGGAAAACGCTGTCAAACTGATGAAAGCAGCCCTCAGCAGGCTGGGGGAGCTTGACTTGCGGGCTGGTCTGTAACCTGTAGCCGCAGGCTTTATGCCTGCGTGTGAGCGCACCCAT
>CAYPON010000184.1:3750-7245 GCA_964412315.1 uncultured Anaerolineae bacterium
ACCCATATTGGAAAGGCAATTATTAAGGAGGAAAATCTCGTGAAAGCACTCATCACAGAACTGGTGGAAGCTTACGGCCCTTCGGGAAGCGAGGGCCCCGTCAGGGAATTGATTCGCGGCCATGTCCAGCCCTTGTGCGACGAGTGCCGCGTGGATGCGTTGGGCAACCTGATCGCCCACAAACGCGGCGATGGCAGTGGACGCAAGGTGATGCTGGCCGCGCACATGGACGAGATCGGCGTCGTGGTGACCCACGTGGATGAGAAGGGCTTTTTGCGTTTCGGGCCGATAGGCGGCGTCAATCCGCTAGCTTTGACCGGCAGCCGCGTGCTCTTTGCCAACGGCGTCCAGGGAACCTTATGGCGGGAAGGGCCCTGGACATCAGATGAAAAGCCAACTTTAGACAAAATGTTCATTGACGTCGGCGCGGCGAGCAAAGAAGAACTGACAGTGGGCGTCGGCGATGTGGCATGTTTCTACCGGCCGCTGGTGGATCTCGGCAAACGGCTCATGGCTAAAGCCTTCGATGACCGCATCGCCTGCGCGGTCTTGGTGCAGACGCTGCGCGAGTTGGGGCAAACGCCGCACGATGTCTATTTCGTTTTTACCGTGCAAGAGGAAGTAGGACTGCGCGGCGCAGAGACGGCCACCTATGGCATTTCCCCTGATCTGGGCATCGCCGTGGATGTGACGCTGGCGGCGGATACGCCGGAGGCCGATCATTTGAACATGGCTTTGGGGAAGGGGCCCTGCATCAAGGTTAAGGATAGAGGTATGTTAGCCCATCCCGGCGTCAAGAACCTGCTGGTGGAGACGGCGGAGCGATTGGGCTTGCCCTATCAGTTGGAGGTACTCTTGCTGGGCACTACCGATGCCATGGCCATGCAGGTTTCGCAATCCGGCATCCCGGTAGGGACGGTCTCCATCGCCACGCGCTATGTCCACACGCCGTCGGAGATGGTGGACTACGACGACGTGCTGAACAGCGTCAAACTGCTGGTGGGCCTGCTGAGCGCGCCGATCCGGCTGGCTTAGGGAGATCACCCACCTCTGACCGTGCCATATTTGACTGGGCGCCCCCAGTTGGCCGCCATCTTGTCCTGGTAGAGCTTTTCGGCGTCCAGGCCCAAAGCTGATAACAAGTGCAAGATGCGGATGATCGCGTCAATCAATTCCTCTCCCACTTTGTCAAGGGATTCGCCCTTCTTATAAGCATCTGTCGCCTCGGACACCTCGCTGTGAACGAGGGCCAGCATCTCCCATACACGCTCCATGTTCGACGAGAAGCCTTTGGCGTCGGCCAAAGCGCGAACCTCAAGCATTTTCTCGTTTAATCCCATCGGCTCAGGCATTTCGTCCTCGCAGCGTCAAGATCAATCGAAGCACGCAGTTTGCGCCATCGCAGGGATTATATCATCTCCCCTCCTGTGAGACAAATAAAAAAGCCGCGCCCGTGGCGCGGCAAGTGGGAGGAGATCAACTCTGCAGATCCTCCGGCTTGAAATCGTCCGGCAACAATTCCGCCAAAGTATATTCCCGCCGATTTCCCCTGGTATCGGCCACGATCACCCGCAAACCGCGGCCAAACTCCCGCAGAACCTGGCGGCAAGCCCCACAGGGAGAGACACCCTTCTCCGTGACGATAGCAATGGCCTCGAACTCCCGTTCCCCTTCGGCCACCGCCCGGAACAGGGCTACGCGCTCAGCGCAGACCGTCAAGCCGTAAGAGGCATTTTCCACGTTACAGCCGGTGTAAACCTTCCCCGACTTGGCCAGTAACGCCGCTCCCACGCGGAAACGGGAATAAGGTGCATAAGCTTTTTCCCTCGCTGCTGTCGCGAGTTTGATTAGAACCTGGTCATCTATCGTCATACTGAATCTCTACTACTACCCCATCAAGATTCCTCTGACGGGTTCGTAGTGGCGACTTTAGTCGCTCTTTGGCATCGGAAGCGACTCAAGTCGCTACTACGAACCGCGCCATTCTTCTACCCCGGAGCGGCTTTGTTTTTCGGGCGTGCGGGCACGCCATAGACCAGGGTGTCGGGCGGCACATCATGCGTCACCACCGAGCCAGCGCCCACTTTCGCCCTGGCCCCGATGCGCAGCGGCGCAACGAGCATCGCGCCGCTGCCGATAAAAGCTCCGTCCTCGATGACAGTGGGATGCTTGCGCCGCCCATCATAGTTACAAGTGACGGCCCCAGCGCCGATATTCACTTTTCCCCCGACCGTAGCATCCCCCAGGTAGCTGAAATGGCCGATCGTAGTCCCTGGACCGATGCGAGAGTTCTTCACCTCGCTGAAATTGCCCACATACACGCCGCGGCCTAAATGGGCTTCCCGCCGGATGTGAGAGAATGGCCCTACCTGGACATCTTCCTCCAGGACAGCATCCTCGACAACAGAAAAGAGGATGCAGCAATTCCGCCCCACCTGCGCATTTCTGAGCAACGTGTTGGGGCCAATCATACAATCCTCGCCGATGATGGTGTCTCCCTGCAAATGCGAGTTCGGTTGGATCACTGTATCCTGCCCGATCTGCACCATCGCGTCAATATAGATCGTCGCCGGATCAACGAGGGTCACGCCGGAGCGCATCAGAGCCACGCGGATCCGTTCCCGCAAGACATTCTCCGCCCAGGCCAATTGCGTGCGGTCGTTAATGCCAATAACTTCGCGCACATCCTCCAGCACCAATGCCTCCACCTGTTGCCCATCCCGCACGGCGATTTCGACCACATCCGTCAGATAGTATTCCCCCTTGCAGCTAAGGGGGATTTCCGGCAAGCGTGGCCAAAGCCAGGAAGCGCGAAAACAGTAAATGCCGCAGTTCAGCTCCTTGATGCATTTCTGCTCCGGGGTACAGTCAACCTCCTCCACGATACGCTGCACATGCCCCGCCTCATCGCGGATGACCCGCCCGAAGCCCATGGAATCGTCGGAAATGATAGTCAACATAGTGATGGTGGATGCGCTGCCGCGGTGGGTGGCGACGAGTCTCTGCAACGTCTCCGGAGTTAGAAGGGGCATGTCGCCATAAAGGGAGAGGATCGTTTCCGCCTGGCCTTCGAGGAGTCCCCGCGCCTGCAGCAGGGCATGTCCCGTGCCCAATTGCTGTGCCTGGTAGACGTACTGCACCTCCTCGCCGAGAGCTTGGCGCAACTCATCCGCAGCGTGTCCGACGACCAAGAGCGGTTTGGTCTCGGCCACGGCGCGCGCACTATTGAGCACATGGCGGATCATCGGCAGGCCAGCGAGCGGATGCAGGACCTTGGCGTGCCTGGATTTCATGCGGGTGCCCTGCCCGGCGGCGAGGATGACGACGGCGAGGTTCTCCATAGGCCCTCCTGATAAAAAAAGACCAAGATAGCCTCGCCTGCCGAGGCGCATCTCAGTCGAAAGGGAAAACTGGGGCGGGAGGATTCGAACCTCCGAATGCGGGATCCAAATTCCCGTGCCTTACCACTTGGCGACACCCCAAAGGCTTATGTTT
>CAYPON010000185.1:0-7133 GCA_964412315.1 uncultured Anaerolineae bacterium
GTCTTGTAGGGGTCAAAGTGGTCCGGATGGAGGGGAGCTTGGATTTACTGCAAAACGGAGCGCGCTCCTTGCTCGGGCTTTGCCTGACCGCAAAGCACGTAGCTGCCTTTGAAGCCTATTACGAGGAGCTGACCGCCTGGAATCGCCGTTTGAATCTGACCACGATCACCGGCTTCCAGGACGTGCAGATCAAACACTTTCTGGACTCATTGACTTGCTTGCTGGCCTTGCCCTTCGATAGCGCGGAGAGCGAAACCGAAGGTCGCCTGCCCGACACATTGCCCATTCGCACTGCCTGGCAGCCGCTCTTATGTCTGGATGTGGGCACGGGGGCAGGCTTCCCCGGCCTCCCCCTGAAAATCATTCGCCCCGAGCTGCGCCTAACGCTTCTGGAAGCTACAGAGAAGAAAACGACCTTCTTGCGGCATGTCGTGGAGCGGCTTGGCCTGGAAGGGGTTGAGATCATTGCCGCGCGGGCGGAGGAATTGGGGCAAGTCGTTTACTACCGCGAGCGTTATGATGCTGTCCTGGCGCGAGCGGTTGCCGAATTGCCGGTGCTGGCTGAATATTGCCTGCCTTTCTGCCGCGTGGGTGGCCGTTTCATCGCGCAAAAGGGTGCAAGGATCGAGGCCGAACTCAAACAGGCGCAGCGGGCGCTGACCATCCTCGGCGGGGAGATGCGGGAGGTAAAGGAGATCGTCCTCCCCGAAACGCCGGGGCGACGTTCCCTCGTTATCATTGACAAGGTTTCCCCCACGCCGGCCTCCTATCCGCGCCGGCCAGGCATCCCCAGCAAGCGACCGTTGAAGTAGGGCTTTCCCATCTCTACAAGCTCTTTCTGCAGGCCATAAATACGCGCTCCGGCGTGGCGGGCACACCATCCAGCCATACGCCTGTGGCATCGTGAATAGCGTTGAGGATCGCTGGCGCGGTGGACAACGTCGGCGTCTCGCCCAAACCTTTGGCGCCAAAAGGCCCGCTGGGGTCAGGAACCTCGACCAGGATGTTGACGAATTCGCGCGGCATATCGCGCACTGTCGGGATATAGTACTCGCTAAAGCTCTTCGTGAGGGCGCGCCCTTCCTTCTGGATAAAGTGTTCGGTGAGGGCATAGCCGACGCCCATGTGCACCCCGCCCGCGACCTGGCCATAGATCATCTGCGGGTTGATGGCCCGTCCCATGTCGTTCGCTGCCCAGAGTTTGAGGACTTGCACTTCCCCTGTTTCCGTATCCACCTCTACCAGCGCGATCTGCGTGCCATAAGAATAGCTGATGTGCGGTTCGCATTGCCCTGTCTCCGGGTCCAAAGGAGTCGTCGCCCTTGCCTCCCGACCGTGGTAGGTATACGTCACTGTCACTTTGGATTCACCTGTTTCTTCATGGAGCACCCGCTCCCTCTTTGCTAGCGCCCTTTGACAGGCACGGAGCACCGCGTTGCCCGACATATAGACATGGCGGGAGGCGGAACTGGAACCGGCGCTGGGCACCTGGGCTGTATCCACCAACGCCAGGTTGACCTTGCGGATATCCACTCGCAAAGCTTCAGCGGCGATCTGCGCCAGGGCTGTCCAGACCCCCTGGCCGACTTCCGAAGCGCCGATCTTGACCAGGGCACGAACGATCTCCCCCGATCTATCCAGGTTGAGCGTCACTTCGGCAGTGGACGTATCATCGAAACCCATGCTATAACACACATTCTTGTAGGCGCAGGCCACGCCAATGCCTCGTCGCAGGTGAGGTGCTTCGGCTGGTGGCAGTGCGGGTTTGCGCCAGTGCCCATTCTCTTCTCGCCATTCCGCTGCCAGAGCTGCCTGGCGGAGCGTTTCTTTGATCCCGACGCCGTGGCTCATGCGATTGCCGGTGATGGCGATGCTCCCCTCCTCGAAAAGGTTCTTCATTCGGATTTCGACTGGATCCATGCCTAGCTTCCCGGCCAGCTTGTCCATCTGTAACTCATAGGCTATGGGGGGCTGCGTCGCCCCGAAGCCGCGCATGGCCATGGTTACAGCATTGTTCGTGTACACTGTATAGGCATCCACCCTGGCATTAGGCACGACATAAGGGCCAGCAGAGAAGGAGGCCGCGTTGGAAAGGATGGGAATGCTGGTGGAGGCATAGGCCCCGGCGTCGCTAATGATCTCTATTTCCACCGCAGTTAGTTTGCCCTCTCTGGTGGCGCCGGTCTTGTGTCTCATATAGAAAGGATGGCGTTTTCCACTTCTCTGCACAGATTCCGTCCGGCTCCAGACCATCTTGACCGGGCGACGGGTGCAGAAAGCCGCCAAAGCTGCCAGGTGCTGGATGTACATGTCCTCGCGGCCACCAAAAGCCCCGCCGATGGCCGGCACGATCTCGCGCACCTGATCTTCCGGCAAACTGAGCATGTGCGCGATCTGATGCAAGTCATCGTGCGGCCACTGGGCTGCGGCAATAACCGTCACTCGTCCCTGCTCATCAATGTAGCCGAGGGCTGCTTCCGGCTGCATGTAGGCGTGTTCCACCGCGTCGGTGACATAGTACCCTTCCACGATAACATCTGCTTGCGCAAACCCTTCCTCTATATCCCCCCGGCGAATCGGGATATGCTTCAGGATATTGCTATCGCGCTCCTCATGCACCAACGGAGCACCTGGCTTCATCGCCTGTCGGGGATCCATCACCACCGACAGCGGCTCATACTCCACCCTGACCAGGTCTCGCGCTTGCCTGGCAATCTTTTCGCTTTCCGCGACGATGATGGCGATGCGGTCGCCCACCCAGCGCACTTTGGCTCCTTCTCCCACTAGGACCGGCTGATCCATGATGTTGATGCCATATTCGTTCACCGGCACATCCCGCCAGGTGATGACCTTGACTACGCCGGGCAAAGCTTCCGCCTGGCGAGCATCAATCTTCAGCACGCGCGCGTGGGGATAAGCGCTCCATACTACTTGGGCATGGAGTTGCCCCTCCATGTTAAAGTCCTGTGGATATTTCCGCTGCCCTTGCACTTTGCTGGCGATGTCATAACGGGGAAGGCTCTGGCCGATGAACTTAGCTTCCATGGCTGCCCTCCTCTCCGCGCTCTGCCAGGCGTTGGGCCGCCAGATGTATCGCCTCAACGATCTGGTAATAGCCTGTGCAGCGACACAAGTTGCCGGAAATGCCGGCCTCGATCTCCTCGCGGTTTGGATTGGGGTTAGCGTCCAACAAAGCCTTGGCTGACATAATCATGCCAGGGGTGCAATAGCCGCATTGCGAGGCTGCGCAATCAATAAAGGCTTGCTGGATCACATGCAGCTCCTCATTCCGGCGCAGACCTTCAATCGTCGTGACATCCCGCCCCTGCGCTTTCAACGCGGGATAGATGCAAGAAGTCACCGACTGGCCATCCACAAGTACCGTGCAGGCTCCACATTCCCCCTCGCCGCAGCCGATCTTGGTGCCGATGAGTTCGAGCTTATCCCGTAAGACGTAGGCAAGCAGATCGTCCGGCTCCACCTCAACCGTGACTTCCTTGCCGTTGACGCGCATCCTGAGTTCCGGCATATCACTTTCCTCCCGATGTCCGTGGCCACAGGCCGGCTGCTTCCGCCAGGGCGCGCCGCACCAAGACCTCTACGAGAGCTTTTCTATACTCTTTCGATCCTCGCAGCACGCTGTCGCGCGGCTGGGCAGCAGCAGCAGCCAACTCGGCGGCTCGTTTGATAACCGCACCTCCCACACATTGGCCGATGAGCACGTCTTCGGCCTCTTTAGCCCGGAATGGGGTCGGCGCGACAGGCCCGATAGCAATGCGCGCTTCGGTAAAACGGCCTTCCTGGACGCCCACTACCACAGCAGTGTTCAGGATAGGCAATGCCAACGACCGGCGCGGAGCTAATCGCTGGAAAGCTCCTTTATGACGGGGTTGTAAAGCGGGAAAGCGGAGGGCTGTGATCATCTCCGCGCTTGGATCCACGACGCAAACGCCGACGTTCTGGTAAACCTCAGCGATAGGCAACCAGCGACGGGCAGAGAGGCTTGCCACCTCCGTCTCCGCGTCCAGAGCGAACAAGGCCACGGCACCATCGGCAGCGGGCAGGGCATTGACGACATTGCCAACCAGGGTGCCCATGTTGCGTATCTGCGGCCCGCCCACGCTGCCGCAGGCCATTGCCAGCACGTCCCCTTTGGCTCGGATCAGAGGGGAGGCAGCGATCTGAGCGTGGGTCACCTGCGCGCCCAGGTAAATGTAACCCTCCCGCTCCTCGATGAAATCCAATCCTGGGATGCGCGTGATGTCCACCAGCGTCGTGGCCTGGATTTTGCCCTGTTGGCTTTGCAGCACCAGATCGGTTCCGCCGGCGATAATCCGCGCCCGGCCTCGCCGTTCGGCCAGCATTTGCAGCGCTTCCTCAGCAGATCCAGGAAAGAGATACTCTTGCCACACCGTCTGTCTGCTCCTTTCCCAAAGGCAATCAGCTCAACCGAACATCGCGGTGGGTATTATACGGCAAAGGCTGGACTAGGGTCAAGTAATTCACGCAACGAGGCCCGGGGATCGCTCCGGGCCTCGTGTCGAGGTCGGGAATCGAGATTATTGCTTATCCCGAAGTGGGGGCTGCGGCATCTCTCTTGGGTATCTCTCTGTAGATCAACGTCCAAACTGCCGAGTTGAAAGTCTGGAGAATCGCGCCAACCAGCAGCGAGGCCAGCAGCATCAAAGCGCCAAGGCCACACATCGGAACAGCCGTCGCCCAGAGATTTCTGGTAGAACGCCAGATGGCCAATCCCGGCAGGGCGATGGAGACGACACCGCCGAAAAAGATGGCGGCGATGACCGCGCTGATCGCGAGCAGGATGGCTCCGGCGACCAAAGTGATGCCGACGTTGTTCTTCAGCGTCTCCCAGCCCCGTTTGATGGATTCGACGGTGCCGAGGCCCTCCAGCACGCAGACGCGCTCGGCGTATAGCCTGATCAGGTTCAATGCCAGGCCCACAAGAACGAGGGGTATGATACATATTGCGATGCCACAGAACGCCGGTATCAGCGCCAGCAGTGAGATCTCCTTGGCGCCTGAGGCGAAAGCCCCAAGTCCTAGCAGGAAAACAACCGGCAGAGCCAACACAACAACGAGCGCCAGGATAGCTAAGAACAGCAAGACGGTGATGCCCAATAGTGACCAGAAATGTGCCAGGCCAGTTTGCCAGGCCGCTCTCCCGCTGACTGAACCCTGCTCCTCCGCCTGGCGCACGCCGTCAATCAAGGCCCCTCTCGCGATGATAGACAGAACAAGCAAAGCCAAACCGATGAGAATCGCCAGTAGAACGAACAAGGCGAGCGCGGTGATCCACCCCCAACTGAGCGGCTCCCTGATCGGGCCGCGCCAGGTGTATTGCATGCCTGTTCCGCCCCGTCCACCTCCCCCTGCGCCACTGGCGAGCATAACCAGGAATCCGAAAAGCCAGAGGATCTTGTAGTGCCAGGTGATATTCCAAGCCCGTTGAAGAATTCGGCCTAAATCCATGATAGAACCTCCTTTATTGCTATCGCCTGCAACTTCAATTAACCGCAGCCCGCCCTTTATAGCTCTCGCGCACCCAGGCCAGGACAATGGCCGATAGGAGGCAACAAGCACCATATATTCCAAAAATGACCAGATAACCCAAACCAGGTTGCTGCGCATTGAAATAGTCGGCCAGCGGACCACCGATCCCAGCACCTACTGCACCGGCGCCCGCACCAGCCAGGTTGGAGATGCCGAGGAAACGCCCTGATTCCTTGCGCGGTGCAAGATCGGTGCCCATCGCCCAGCTCGTAGTCATGAAGCTGCCTGCGGAAAGGCCGATAATGCATCCGCTCACATAGACCATAGTCAAGTTGGATGACAGAATAAGGAGCAGCGTTCCCAGGCTCGCTCCAACGCCAACGATGATCAACAGCAGCTTGCGGCCGAACCTATCCGCTAGAAAGCCGCTGGGAAGAGCGGAAGCCAATATAAACAGGCCGACTACCATCATCAGATTGCCTGTAGCACTGGCCGCATTGCTGATGTGCAAGACGTCCTGTAGGAAGTAGAGAAAAAAGCCCTGGAGAGAGCCAACGGCGGTGAGAAAGAACAGTCTACTGACCACCCACCAGGCGAAGGAAGGGTAGAGGCGGATCTCCGACCCGACGCCGAGCCAGATGCTGACCCATACACCGGCGACAATCGAAACCACGACAGCTATAAGGCCCATTGTACCTACCGTCAGCAAGAGCGTTACCACACTGCCGCTTATCAGTTTGCTCAGCCCTACCGTTAGTGCGCGAAAGCCCTGAACGATCACCAGGAATGCCAATGTAAGCAAGGCGATACGAACCAAAGGCCCCCATAACGGGGCTGTGGCTCGTTCTCGCAAAGGCTCCTCATGAACTGTGATCAGGGTGGTGAGCATGGTGACCAGCAGCGATCCCATGACCACTATGAGGGCGGCCCACATGTTCCCCGCGCCGACGAGCTTGGCGACGGTAAAGGCCACAATCACGACCGGCAACAATTCCATAAGGGCTTTTGCGCCCGACATCCGCCCTCGCTGATCCTCTGGCACCAAATCAGGAATCAACCCTTGTAGAGCGCCGTGCGCGATGTTGGAAGCCACCTGCAAGCAAAGCGTTGCCGCAAACAGCATCCAGTAGCCAGTCGCCAGGCCAATAGCGGCAATGAAGACCAGATCGAGCAGCGTGCCAACCAGAATGAAGGGACGGCGCTTTCCCCAAGGCGATGCACAGCGGTCCGAGAGTATACCCATCATCGGCTGAACCAGGAGTGCAACCATCAGCCCGTAAAAGCGCAGGTCCCCATAAAAAGTGTTCTTGACATTCTCTGGCACAAACCTCTGCACGAGAATAGGCAAGATGATAGGGGTCATGCTGCCAGTAGACATATTCAGGCCGAACCAATAAAGATTGATCGTTATATAGTCATACCAGCGCATGTGCTTCATGGGCAGCCTCCTGTCGCCATTTGATCTTCGCTTGCAAACCCCTGTTGGGCATCGCAATGTGGTGCTTGGCTTCTATTGTACAGTAGTTAGGGAAACACGTCAACACGCTCGAAGGGATGCGCGTGCGCAGGGCTTTCCCAAAGTCGTGAGCCCTCTCCGGTGGCCTGTCATTGCGAGGAGCGTC
>CAYPON010000186.1:0-7091 GCA_964412315.1 uncultured Anaerolineae bacterium
CCCCTGTCACCCGCCTATCGTCAACGACGAAACCGACCCGGCAGCGCGGCGCGACTTTTTCGGCGGGATCGCCAAGCAGAACATCGTCTGCGCCCTGATGCAGGGGCCGGAGAGCGATTATGAGAAGGGCCTCGAGATCGCCCGCAAGATGTTCGCGCCGGTGATGAGAGCACATCGCGTCACCGTGGAGCAGATGGCGATCTTGGAGCCGGCGATGGCAGAAAGCGTGGTCTTGACCTGCATGGTCATCATCCGCGAGGCGCTGGATGAGGCGATTCGCGCCGGTGTGCCCGCCGAGGCGGCGTGCGATTTCATCCTGGGGCACATGAACGTCAACGTCGGCATCCTCTTCGGCTTCCTCGAGGCCCAGGTCTCCGATGGAGCCAAGATGGCTGTCGAACGGGGCCGCCAGCAGATTTTCCAACCTGATTGGCGAAAGGTCTTCCAGATCGAGAACGTCATCAGAGAGGTCAAAGCGATCACACAGGGCAGGCAACAGGCAGCAGGTAGCAAGAGGCGGGAAGCATGAGAAAGGGGAACTTGCATCCTGCTCCCTGCATCTCGCCCAGGGAGGTCACTCGATAGCTACCGCATACCTGCGCAAGCTGCGCCTGTTCAGCCGCGACGTGCGCCTGGTTTTGGGTGTCTGGGCACTGACGGGCCTCGCTGGCAGCGGCGTCTTTGCTGTGCTGTTCAACCTGTATCTGTTGCGCCTGGGGCACGGCCCGGAATTCATCGGCCTGATCAGTGCGGTGGGGTCGGTCGCGCACGCGCTCTGTTGCCCGGTGGCGGGCGCACTCGGCGTGCGGTGGGGCAGCCGCCGCCTCATGCTCGCGGGGATGAGCCTGGGCGCTATGGGCTCCATCCTGATCCCCCTGGCTGATTTCGTGCCGGTCGCCTGGGAGCCAGCCTGGGTGCTGGTCGCCATGATGTTTAGCCGGCTGGGCTATGCCCTGAGCATGGTCAACTCCACACCGTTCCTGACGGCTGCTACCGGCCCGGCAGAGCGCACTTATGTCTTTTCCATCCAGTCGGCGGTGATGCCCCTCACTGGATTCGCCGGCAGCCTGGTTGGTGGCCTGTTGCCGGGGATTTTCGCTGGGGCGGCAGGCCTTTCGCTACAGGATCCCGCCCCTTACCGCTACGCTTTGCTGCTCGCCGCCCTGCTTCTGATCCCCACCGTGCCCATGCTATTGGCCACCCGCCAGGCCGAAGGCCGGCGAGAGGAAGGCCGAGCAACGGAGAGGGGGCCTGCCCCCTTTGTGCTGATGTCCTTGCTGACGCTGGTGATGATCCTCCGCTGGGCGGGGCGGGGCCCGACCGTCACTTTCTTCAACGTCTATCTGGATGCCGAACTCAAAACCTCTACTGCCATGATCGGCATGTTGACCGCCATTGGCAATCTTGTGGCCGTGCCGAGCGCGCTGGTCATGCCCCTGGTGGTGGCGCGTTGGGGACTCTTTCGCACCCTGGTCTGTGGGTCAGCGGGGATGGTGGTCTGCCTGCTGCCGTTGGCGCTCGTCCCCCACTGGGCGGCGGCGGGGTTTGGCTTCATCGGCACCCTGGCCTTGTTCGGCATCACCAGCCCTACTATTACCGTCCTCAGTCAAGAGATGGTGACGCCAGGCTGGCGGCCTGCCATGTCCGGTGTGATGAACATGTCGGTGGGGCTGGGCACAGCAGCGATGGCCCTGGGTGGCGGCTACGCCATCGCCAGCCTGGGTTACCGTACCGTCTTTCTAGCCAGCGCGGGCTTCATGGCTACAGGCACCTTGCTCTTCTGGGCTTACTTCCGCGTCCCGCGCGGGGAACTGGCAAAGAAATAGACTTGACGGGTTTTGAAAACCCGTCAGGTGTTCGCCAGAGGTGATTTTGTGATCGTCTACGACATCCAAAATCTGGTCAAATTCTACCCAGGGCAGGCCCAGCCCGCTAATAAGGACATCACCCTGCAAATCCACCAGGGGGAGATTTTCGGCCTCCTGGGGGAGAATGGGGCAGGGAAGACCACGCTCGTTCGCCAGATGGCCAACCTCGTGCGCGGCAGCGCAGGCAGCATCACCCTCTTCGGCCAGCCGCTCGGCGAAAACCCCCTCCATGTGCCGCTGCACGTCGGCTACATGCCCCAGGAAGGCTCCACCCTGAATAGCGTTACCGTGAGCGAGGCGCTCTACTTCACCGCCCATCTGCGCGGCCTGAGCCGGAGCGAGGCCCGGCGCGAGCGCGATGCCCTCCTCGACACCTGGCAGCTTGGCGAGCTGGCCCCCAAACCGATCATGCGCCTCTCCGGCGGCCAGAAGCGGCTAGTGCAACTGGCCGTGGCCATGTCCGGCTCCCCGCCCGTGCTCATCCTGGATGAACCGACGAGCGGCCTCGATCCCCAGCGGCGCAAGCTCGTCTGGGACGTGCTCCGCCGTCTCAATGCAGAGCGCGGCACGACAGTCATTTTCATCACCCACGATGCCATCGAGGCGGAAAAGATCATCCAGCGCGTGGGGATCATGCGCGCCGGCGAGTTGGTGGCTGTGGGCCAGCCCAGCGACTTGAAACGGCTCGTGGATCGCAAGCTCCGCCTGGAGCTTTTCTTCCCGCCGGAGATGCCCCCAGCCCTGCCCCCCGATCTCCCTTGTCGCCAGCTTGACGCAGGGCGCTGGGTGGTGCTTTTGGAATGGTCGCAGATGGCGAGCACCCTCAATGGGCTGAAGCTAGAGCAACTGGATGATTTCCGCCTCTATTCCGCAACCCTGGAGGACTTATATCTGCATTATGTCAACACCGCGTAGACAAGCTTCCACCCTGGTTCAACTGGTGGACCTCTTCTTGATGGAACTGACCAACTGGCGCTGGGCCTGGCGGGGTACGGTGATCACCGGCACCATCGCCCCGATGCTCAGCCTGCTCGCCCTGGGCGTTTTCGCCCGCGACTCGGGCCGCGGGACATTAACCTATGTCCTGACCGGTAATGTCGTGCTCTCGCTCATGTTCGGCAACCTCGACCGGGTGCAGAGCCGCTTCTCTTTCATGCGCGCGGTGGGCACGCTGGACTATTTTGCCACGCTGCCCATCCAAAAGTATAATCTGATCCTGGCGACGGTGCTCTCCTTTCTTCTGCTCTCGTTGCCGTCGCTCCTGGTGACGATCCTCACCGGCTCGCTCTTGCTTCGTATACCCATCGCGCCGCATCCGGCCATCCTGGTCGTCGTGCCGCTCGCGGCGATCTCGCTGGCAGGGATCGGCGCGCTGATCGGGGTCAGCGTGCGGCGACCAGAGGAGGGAGGCTCGTTCAGCCTGGTGGTGACGATGGTGCTGACGGCGTTGGGGCCGGTCATCATCCCGCCGCAGCGGCTGCCCGCCATCATGCTAACGCTGGGGCAACTCAGCCCGGCTACCTATGCCGCCTCGGCCTTCCGCCAGGCACTGCTCGGCCCGGTGAGCGAACGTATCGTGCTCGACCTGCTCGTCCTGGCCGGATTCGCCGCGATCAGCCTCTGGGTGGTGGGGCGCAAAATGGATTGGAGGCAGAAATAGATGCGACTGGGTATCAGTTCCTACACTTACGGCTGGGCTGTAGGCGTGGCGGGACATCCGCCGGAGCATCCGCTGACCGCGCTAGGCTTGTTGGACAAAGCGGTCAGGCTCGGCGTGCATCTCGTGCAGGTTTGCGACAACCTCCCTCTTGATCGGCTCGCCCCAGCGGAACTGGATGCCTTTGCAAGGCGCGCCCGCGAACTTGGCATCGGCATCGAAGTTGGCACGCGCGGCATCGCCGATGATCACCTCCGTCGTTATCTGCAACTGGCAGAGCGTCTGGGATCGCCGATCCTGCGCGTTGTCGTGGATACCGCCACCCACTATCCCAGCGAGGCAGAGGTGATCGGCACAGTGCGAGCGATCCTGCCGGAACTGGAGCGTGCCCGAATATGTCTGGCCATCGAGAACCACGACCGCTTCACGGCCAGGACGCTGGCAAGCATCATCCAGGAAGTCAGCAGTGAATATGTCGGCATTTGCCTGGATACTGCCAACTCTTTCGGCGCGCTGGAGGGGCCGGAGGTGGTCGTGGAAACGCTTGCGCCCTGGACGGTCAACTTGCATGTCAAGGATTTCTCCATCCAGAGAGTGCCCAGCATGATGGGTTTTACTATCGAGGGTCGGCCAGCGGGACAGGGGCGACTGAATATCCCCTGGCTGCTAGAGACGTTGCGTGCGGCGGGCCGCGACCCGAATGCTATCCTTGAGCTTTGGACAACGCCCGAAGCTACGCTCGCGGCCACGATTGCCAAAGAGGACGCCGGGGCGACTGCCAGCATTGCCTACCTGCGCTCGTTGATACCGGATTAAAGGGGAGGCCATGAATATGCTACCGAAAAACGTGCTCTACTACGGTCGAGAAGATCCCTTGCCGGAGCGCAAAGAGCTGCGCGCTGGGCCATTGACGCTTATCTATGAGGCGGGCGAACTCCGTTATGTCAAATTTGGCGACCGGGAGCTCCTGCGCGGCGTCTATGTCGCCATCCGCGACCGGAACTGGCGCACCATCCTGCCCACCTTCTCCAATGTCCAAATGCAGATCGGCCCCGACTCATTCCGTATCGGCTACGACGTGGAGAACAAGCTAGGCGAGATTCATTTCGCCTGGCACGGAGCGATCAGCGGCGAAGCCGATGGGACGATCACTTTTACTATGGATGGTGTTGCGCGCTCAACCTTTCTCCGCAACCGCATCGGCTTTTGTGTGCTGCACCCGATGGAGTGTGCCGGCCAGCCCTGCCGCGTGGAACATGTGAATGGCAGCATCGAGCAGGCCGCTTTCCCTCGCTACATCTCGCCTCACCAACCATTTATGGACATGCGCGCCATCTCGCACCAGGTCATCCCTGGCCTCTGGGCTGAGGTGCGTTTCACGGGCGATGTGTTCGAGATGGAAGACCAGCGGAATTGGACCGACGCCTCCTTCAAGACCTACTGCACGCCGCTCAGCCTCCCCTTTCCCGTGGAGCTTAAATCAGGAACGCGGGCTTCTCAGTCGGTCACGTTGACCCTACAGGGAAAGCCGCCCGCGTTGCAGCCAGGGCCACCTCCCCTGCTCACCTTCACCGTCGGGGAAAGGCCCGTCGGTAGGTTGCCGCACCTCGGCCTGGGCACCGCCAGCCATGGCCGACCCCTGACGGAACGGGAACTGTCCCGATTGCGTGCGCTGCATCTGGCGCACTTGCGCCTGGATTTGTGGCTGTCGCAGCCTGATTATCCGGCAACGCTGCGCCAAGCAACTGTGGAGGCGCGTGCCCTGGGCCTGCCGCTGGAGATCGCTCTGCACTTGGGAGAAGATGCGGCTCGCGAATTGCAGGGCCTTGTCACCCTCCTGGGCCAAATCCGGCCTCCTGTCTGTACCTGGCTAGTCTTCCCAACTGCTGGGCAATCCACCAGCGAGAGATACGCCAGGTTGGCGCGAGGATACCTCGCCTCGTATGATGCGAGGGCCAAAATCGGCGGCGGCAATGACGCCTACTTCACGCAACTGAACCGGGGCCGCCCCCCTGTGGCTGCGCTCGACTTGGTGAGCTACTCCATCAATCCCCAAGTGCACGCCTTTGACAACGCCTCGCTGATGGAGACGCTGCCCACACAGGCGGCTACCGTGCAGAGCGCGCGACAGTTCTGCGGCGGGCTGCCCCTGGCTATCAGCCCGATCACGCTCAAGCCACGCTTCAACCCCGCGGCCACCGGCCCGATCCCCGCGCCTCGCCCCGACGAACTCCCCTCCCAGGTAGATGCGCGGCAGATGTCTCTTTTCGGTGCGGCCTGGACGGCGGGCAGCCTGAAGTACATCGCCGAAAGCGGCCTGTATAGCGTAACTTATTACGAGACGACTGGCTGGCGAGGGGTGATGGAGTGCGAGAGCGGCTCGCCGTTGCCGGAGGTCTTTCGCTCCCTCCCTGGCGCGGTCTTTCCTCTCTATCACGTTCTGGCCGATGCGGCGGAATTTGCGGGCAGCGAAGTCCTGCCGACTGGCTCCAGCGACAGTCTGTGCGTGGAGGGATTGGCGCTGCGGCGGGAGGGTTGCACGCGCATCATCGTTGCCAACCTGACTGCCGAGCCAAAGCTGGTTACATTATGTAACGTGGGCCAACGGGTGCAGGCCCGTTTCCTGGACGAGCGAAACGCCGAGGAAGCGATGTGCACGCCGGAGGCTTTCCGTGCCGAACCCGGCGAGTTTATGTCAACCGATGGCAGTGCGCTGACATTAAACTTGCTCCCCTATGCCGTCGCGCGGCTGGATAGCTCGTTGTAGCCTCAGCGAGACCCGACGGTAAACCATCGGGCTGAAAGCTCAAGCCGGCCGAGGCCGGCTGGAAAACGGGTGGTTTTTAGCCCGGTTCTACCGGGCTTCAGCTTGTAGAACGACCATCTGATGGTCGTTGAGACCGACACCGAATGAATTGCCAACAGTATCGTAAAGGGTGCGGCTACCAGTAGAGGAGGAGAAGCGAATGGCCCTGGAAGCATTGCCTGGATTCCGTGCCTTGACCACCCATCACTGCGTCACCGGCTCGATGCGCCATATTTATGTCTACAACAACCACCCGACCAGCGAAGAGATGTTGCTAGGCCTGGGCGCCGGCGTGGGGTTTATCTACTGGCACATGAAGGGGCAGCCCCCCTTCCTCGGCGGACGGGCCAATGTGGGACGGCCCGGCGAAGAAGGGTTGGAAAGGACAGCAGGAAGGCGCACCGGCGTGCGCGTTGAGCGATTTCAAACCGGCAACGCGAAAAAGGCGGAGCAAGCTTTGCTCGACATGCTCGGCGCGGGCCAGCCCGTGATGATCCAGGTGGACATGGGCTATCTCCCCTACTTTCACTTCCCCAAGGAGTACCACTTTGGGGGGCACGCCGTCGTCGTGGCCGGATATGACGCCGCGACTCGCCAGGTGCTCATCGCCGACCGCGACGGGGAGTTGCATCCCGTGTCGCTGGCCGATCTGGCAAGGGCGCGTGGCTCCAAGTTCAAGCCCTTCCCGCCCCAGCACACCTGGTATACCTTTGACTTCTCCCGGAAGCGCCAGCCGCAGCCCGACGAAATCCGACAGGCG
>CAYPON010000187.1:0-1724 GCA_964412315.1 uncultured Anaerolineae bacterium
TGAAGAAGGAAGCGCCCCTTGCCGCGCGGATGCGCTCGCGCACGCTGGATGAGTTCGTCGGCCAGGAGCATATCGTCGGCCCTGGGCGGCTGCTGCGCCGCGCCATCCAGGCCGACCAGCTTTCCTCCATCATCTTTTACGGCCCGCCCGGCTCCGGCAAGACGACGCTGGCGGCGATCATCGCCAACACGACGAAAAGCCACTTCATCACCATCAACGCTGTTTTAGCTGGCGTGCAGGACATCCGCAAGGCCATCGAGGAGGCCAAGGAGCGGCGAGGCATGTACGGCCAGCGCACAACGCTTTTTGTGGACGAGGTGCACCGCTGGAACAAAGCTCAGCAGGACGCGCTCCTCCCCTGGGTGGAAAATGGCACGGTCATCCTGATCGGCGCCACCACCGAGAATCCCTACTTCTCCGTGAATCCCCCCCTGGTCAGCCGCAGCCGCATCTTTCAACTCAAGCCGCTCAACGAAGACGACTTGCGCCGCATCGCCCTCTACGCCCTGCAAGACAAGGAGCGCGGCTACGGCAACCTCCAAGTGGATTTGCATCCCGACGCTTTGGATCACCTGGTCAACGTGGCCAACGGCGATGCCAGAGGGGTACTCAATGCGCTGGAACTGGCGGTGGAGACGACCCCGCCGAATGAGCATGGCGTCATCGTCGTGGACATGGCTGTGGCCGAAGAGTCTATCCAGCGACGGGCCGTGCTTTACGACAAGGAAGGGGATGTCCACTACGACACGATTTCCGCCTTTATCAAGAGCCTGCGCGGTTCTGACCCCGATGCCGCCATGTACTGGCTGGCCAAGATGGTCTACGCAGGGGAGGATCCCCGTTTCATCTTTCGCCGCATGTTGATCTTTGCCGGTGAAGATGTGGGCCTGGCCGATCCAAATGCCATACGGATTGTCAACGCCTGCGCCGAAGCTTTCGACCGCGTGGGGTTGCCGGAAGGTCGCTTCCACCTGGCTGAGGCGGCGCTCTATCTGGCGACAGCGCCCAAGTCCAATTCCGCTTTCGCCTTCTTCGATGCCCTGTCTACGGTGGAGCAGGAGCGCGAAGGCGAGATTCCCACGCACTTGAAGGATTCCAGCCGCGATCACGACGGATTCGGGCATGGCGAGGGCTATCTCTATCCGCACGCCTACCGCGATCACTGGGTGGCCCAGCAATACCTGCCCGACAGCCTGCAGGGGAAGATGTTCTATCAGCCCACCGAGCAGGGATACGAAAAGGCGATCAAGGAGCAGGTGGAGCGCCGCCGCGAGGCGCAACTGGCGGCGATGGTCGAGGGGGAGACATTGACGCCGCCGGAGGTGCTCACCTTTTTCCAGGATCGAGCGCGAGATCGCTGGTTGCAGCGCGTCATCAGCGGCGTAGGCGAACAACTGGCTCAGATGCGGGATCGTGTCCTCGACGTTGCGGCGCTGCAACGGCATCACCTGGTGCTGGACCTCAACGCTGGCAGCGGCCTGCTCACCTGGGAGGCGTTGAGGCGTGTGCCGGAAGGAGGCGTCTGGGCGCTCGCCGCAGATGAAGGGGCGGCGGAAGCTCTTCGCCAGCAAGCGGAGCGTCTTCCCGAACTGGAGCGGCCGGCGATACTCATCGGCTCGCTGGAGGATCTGCCGGCGATCCTCGCCGGGCGCGGCGAGGGGGATGTGCGCTTCGACGCCATTGTCGGGCGCAGCGCCCTGACCCGCCTATCCGACAAGGGCGCG
>CAYPON010000187.1:1734-7046 GCA_964412315.1 uncultured Anaerolineae bacterium
TCTGCGCACTATGGCCGGGGATTTGCGAGAACGGCTCATCGTTGCCGAGGAAGCGATCTACGCCGCCGCCGATGACCCGATGGTCAACTGGGACGTGGAAGACCTCCAAGGGGCATTCGCCGCCGCTGGCCTTGAGGTTTCCCTTGCTCTGGAAACGGAAACCAGCCAGATGCGCGTCACATCAGCGTTGCTGGCTCGCTGGTTCGCCCTGGATCAGGAGGGGAAGCGGCCTACCTATGCCCAGCATCTGTTGGAAACGCTTTCCCTGGAGGAACTGGCCGCCGTTCGCCAGTCCTTCGAACAGCAACTGCTCAATCAGACTGCGACCTGGCAGACGCGCGTGGCTTTCATCTCGGCGACAAAAGCCACATGATACAGCGCATACATTGAGGAGAACCTTTTGATAAGGGACAGGCTCGACTTTCCGCCCGGTTTTCTATGGGGCACGGCAACATCCGCGCACCAAGTGGAAGGAGGCAATAGCAACAACGATTGGTGGGCCTTTGAACAGCAGCCCGGCGCCATCTGGCATGGTGACCGCAGCGGCCAGGCTTGCGGCTGGTGGCAAGATGCCGAGGCCGACTTCGACCTCATGGCGGCATTGGGCCAGAACACGCACCGCCTGTCCGTTGAGTGGAGCCGCATCGAGCCGCGGGAAGGGCTCTTCGATCCCGCCGCGCTTGCCCGCTATCGGGAGATGCTGGCCGGCCTGCGGCAAAGAGGGATCGAGCCGATGGTCACGCTGCATCACTTCACCACCCCTCTTTGGCTGGCTCGTCAGGGAGGATGGGCCAAGGCGATAGCGATTGAGCATTTCCGGCGTTTCGTCCAGCACACCGTTGCTTCGCTAAGTGACCTGGTGCGGCTCTGGTGCACGATCAATGAACCCGAGATCTATGCTGCTGAAGGATATTGGGAGGGCGTACATGCCCCTGGACGCAAGGCGCCTCTCCAGGCGCTCGCCGTATTGAGGAACATGCTGCTGGCCCATGCCGCCGCTTATCAGGCCATCCATGCGGTGCAGCCAAATGCTCAAGTTGGCCTGGTCAAGGATGTCCGCCTCTTCGATGCGGCCAACCCGCGTTCTCCTGCTGATCGCTTCATCGCTGCCTTGATAGACTATTCCTTTAACAGGCTTGTTCTCCGTCCCCTGGCTAGTGGGCGACTCGCCTTCCCCTTGAGTCTGGGCCTCAAATCCGTTCCGGGCCTGGCCGAAAGCCTGGATTTTTTCGGCCTGAATTACTACACGCGCGACCGCGTCGCTTTCGGCTGGCGGCCTGCGGCGGCGGTTATGCAGCGTTTTCCCACGCCAGGGGCAGAAATCGGCGATTCGGGCCGCTTCGGAACCTACGGCGAAATCTACCCGGAGGGGCTTTATCGTGCCCTGCAGCGCGTCGCTTCGTTGGGCAAACCGATCTATGTCACCGAAGTCGGCCTGCCGGACGCCGATGACGACCAGCGGCCTCGTTTTCTCCTCACTCACCTGGCCCAGGTGCATCGCGCTATCGCCGAAGGGCTGCCGGTGAAGGGCGTCTACTATTGGTCGCTGCTGGACAACTTTGAATGGGCTGAGGGATGGGCACTCCGCTTCGGCCTGGTTTCCTTCGATCCTGTGACGCAGGAGCGGCGCGTGCGTCGTAGCGGTGAACTGTATGCCGCCATTGCCCGCGAAAACGCCATCACTCGGCAGATGGTGGAAACCTATGCGCCGGAGTGCTGCGCGCAGATATTCCCTGATGGCAGATCACCAGACGGACAGCCAGTATCGCAGAGGCGCTGCAGGTCTGTTGCAAAGTCATCGTCAGACCTTCGTATGTCACCCTGAGAGGCCGTCTTTTCGGCCTCGAAGGGTCTCAGAGGCGAGCAAAGGAATGCTTCGCTTCGCTCAGCATGACAAAACGTTGGACTTTGCAGCGGCCCTGGATGCACTGACATCCACTTGCCAAAGTCAGCAGAGACATGTACAATATTAGCCAGATCTTTTCTTATAAAGGTTATCACATCACAGGGCTGTCCCGTGTTTATTAACGGAGGCTGAATGGAAAACATATTAACTCAGCATATCGAGATCACCCCTGGTGTATTAGGCGGAAAACCGCGTATCGCCGGGCACCGAATCCGGGTGATGGACATTGTCGCTTGGCACGAGAAGCGAGGCCTTTCGCCGGACGAGATTATGTCGCTTTACCCAACGATTACGTTGGCCGACATTTATGCTGCTCTGGCCTATTATTTCGACCATCGAGAGGAAATCGAGGCCGAATTTCGACACGAGGCCGACGCTGTTGCAACAATAAAAGGCCGCTATCCATCGAAATTGCAGGAAAAGTTGCGTGGCTGAACGCGGAGGAGGATCCAGAGTATGCCCATGTCATCTTGCGAGGTCGTGAAGCGCGCTATTGAGTTTGGGAACCCTGATCGTCTCCCTCTCAGCTTTGCCGCCCTCGGGCTGAATGATTTTCACGGCGTCGGCTGGAACCAGATCGGCACTGGCGACCGTCAGTTTCGCGCCACGCTCGACGAATGGGGCTGCACCTGGGTACGTTCCGAAATGGCCAACATGGGCCAGGTGAAAGGCCACCCCCTCGAAGAGTGGAGCGCGCTCGCCCATTATCGTTGGCCCGACGCTGACGATGCGGCCTTTTACGAGGGCATGGAAAAACGCTTTGAAGGCTGCGAAGGCAAATATGTGTCCACCAGCATTTTTATGCTGCTCTTCGAGCGCATGCACACTTTGCATGGCTTCCCGAACACCCTGGCCGACCTCTACCTCGAACGGGAACGGATCGAGATGCTCGCCGAGCGCATCGTCGAGTTCGACCTGGGCATCATCGAGAACATCTCTCGCCGCTTTCCCGGCCAAATCCACGGCTTTAGCTTCACCGACGACTGGGGCACGGAGCGGGCTACCTTCATCAGCCCGCAGTTGTGGCACGAGTTCTTCAAGCCCCGCTACAAGCGTATATTCGACGCGGCGCACGCCGTGGGGTGGCATGTGCGGATGCATACCTGCGGCAAGGTGAACGCCATCATCGAGGGCCTCATTGAGGTCGGCCTGGACACGATCAACTTGCAGCAGCCTCGCGCCCTGGGCATCGAGGAGATCGGGCGTCAGTTCAGGGGCCGCATCTGCTTCGAGTCGCTGTGCGACATCCAACATACTCTCCCCTTCAAGGGCGCGGCGGAGATTCGAGAGGAAGCTCGCTTGTTGCTCCGCGAATGGGCCACGCCCGAAGGGGGCTTCATCCTCGCCGACTATGGCGACGGGGAGGCCATTGGCGTCCCGCCGGAAAAGAAGCAGATCATGCTCGACGCCTTCCTGGAAGCGGACCCATGGAAGGTGTAGAGGCAAAGAAAAAGCGGGCAGTGGCCCGCCGTACATCCTTGCGCTGGTCAGAGGCTAAATAGTCAGTTGGGGATCCAGTGCATCCCGCAAGCCATCGCCCAGCAGATTGAAACCCAGCACGCTGAGCATGATGGCCATGCCCGGGAAGAACACTATCCAGGGAGCCTGCACCAGGAAGGGAAGCCCGTCGCTGATCATCGCCCCCCATTCCGGCATCGGCGGCACCGATCCCAGCCCCAGGAAGCCGAGGGCAGCCGCCATCAGAATCGAGCCGCCGATGCCCATCGTCATTTGCACGATGATCGGCGAGATCGTATTGGGAAAGACATGACGGAAAATAATGCGGGCGTCGCGCGCGCCGATCATGCGCGCCGCCTCCACATAGTCCCGCTCGCGGATGGAGAGCACCATGGAACGCACGACGCGCGCTGGGCCGGGAATGCCGACGATGCTAATGGCCAGCAGGGTGTTGGTCAAGCCGATGCCGCGCACAGCGACGATGGCGATAGCCAACAACATGCCGGGGAAAGCGAGCAAAATGTCCATCACGCGCATGATGATCGTATCCGCCCACTTGCCAAAGTACCCCGATAGCAGACCCAAGATAGTGCCTACGCTCGTAGAAAGCAGCACCGCCAGGATACCTACCCGCAAGGACACATTCGCCCCATAGATGATGCGACGTAACACGCTTCGCCCCAGACGATCCGCGCCAAAAGGATATTGGCGCGAGGGAGGCTTGAGTGAGTCCACCAGGTTCGAGTCGGTATAGGGATCATAAGGAACCAGGATCGGCGCCAGGACGGCGATCAGGACGATCACCGTCACGATGACCAGGCCGATGCGGCCCGTCCTGCCGCTGATCAGGCGGCGCCAGGCATCCTTGAACAAGCCCCGGCTCTTGCGCGCTGGCACGCCTACTTCCAGTCTTGGGAGGGCGGAATCTACAGTAGCAGCCATCAACTCTCCTTAGATGAGATGCTCATGCTTTTCGGCGCAGCAGCTTGTCAACGAATAGGAAACGAATAAACGAATCGCGTTCGCACAACGCGCCGCGTTAATATAGTGCTCTTTCCATTCGTTTATTCGTTCGCCATTCGTTGACCGATGTTCGTTGGCGAAGCACCTTCAGCACAATCAAAAGCTGACAGCTTCTTTTCCCCTGATGTCTAACGCCTGACACCTGTTGCCTATCTGTAACGAATGCGTGGATCTAGGAAAGCATAGGAAATATCTACAAACAAGTTCATAAAGACGTATATGCTCGCGCTGAGGAGCACACTCCCCTGCACAATCGGATAATCCCGCCATAGGATAGCGCGATACGTCCAGGTGCCCATCCCCGGCCAGGAGAAGACCGTCTCGGTCAAAATGGCTCCCCCCAGCAGACCACCCAATTGCAGACCTACAATGGTGACCACCGGCAATAGCGCGTTCTTGAGGGCATGGCGAATGATCACCACCCGCTCGCGCAGCCCCTTGGCCCAGGCAGTGCGCACGTAGTCCTGGCGCAGCACCTCCAGCATGGAAGAGCGGGTCATACGCGCCAGAATGGGCATGATCGTCGTGCTGAGGACGAAGCTGGGCAGGATGAGATGCCAGACAGCATTCAAAAAGAGCCGGCTATCTCCCATCAGAAAAGTATCAATCAACATAAAGCCTGTGCGCCGGTTGACTTCCAGTTCCACATCCAGGCGGGCGCTGGGAGGGAGGATGTGGCGATTAACGGCCAGGGCATAAATAAGCATAAGAGCGAGCCAATAGATCGGCATGGAGACGCCCAGGAGGGCGCCGATCATGCCCAGGACATCGAAGATGGAGTTGCGACGCACAGCGGAGATGATGCCGATGGAGACCCCTATCGTGACGCCGATGAGCATGGCAAAGACTACCATTTCAATCGTGGCAGGGAGACGCCGGAGCAGTTCCCAGCTCACCTGGACATGGCTGGCCATGGATCGGCCCA
>CAYPON010000188.1:0-6989 GCA_964412315.1 uncultured Anaerolineae bacterium
GGTAAACCTGCTGGCTGGAGTATACATGGCGCACGACAGGACCACCCGTCTCCGCATCGCGCAGTTCCAACAATTCACAGGCGATCTGTTGACATAATGCGTCGTACTCGTGCCCCGGCTCTACAATTCCTTGTCTTTCCCGCCCACGCAGGTTGATGTAAATCTTGCTCAGGCCGATGGCATACGCTTTCGCCCGCCTCCATTCCACCTCTGAGAGGCCAGTCGCCCGCCCCCTGGCCTCTGGCGCACGAGCAGCGAGATAGCCGCGCTCCCGCAGCCAGGCGTTGAGGTGTACCCATTTGCGCACCGGCTTGAAGCCGTGGTCGGATAGAACGAACAGCGTGTCCTGCGGCCCGAGTTGGGCCAGGATTCGCCCGACCGAGCTATCGAAACGACGATACCAGCGGAGTATTTCGTCGTCGTAGCGGGCCTCCCCTTCTGGCGCGTACAAGGGGTGCGCGGAGTCTTGATAACGCCAAAAGAGGTGCTGGACGCGATCCGCAGCCTCGAAAACCGAGATGAGCAAGTCGTCATCTCCCCTTGACAACGCCGCCAGGGTCATCGCTTCCTGCTGGGTGAAGGCCTCGTCTACCTGATGGAGAAAGCCCTCCTCATCCAGGCGTCCTTCGTTTAGTCCAGTGGCATCTTCGGGCCAGCCGAGGGTGCTGAAAAGCCCATGCTGCGCTACAAGTTCTTGCGTATATGTCTCAGGGTAGGTGAGTGGGAGACAGGGTGCGCGGGGATCTATATTCAGAGGGGAGAGATAGAGAGCCAGGTCGGGGCGAAGGCTGCGCAGGTAGAAACAGGCGATGGCCGGCGCAAGACCTCCGAGGTCTTCAGAGACCTCGAAGGTCTCTGGCTGAAACCGGAGCGAGATCCAGGGGCTCCATTCGCCCACGCGCAAGGTGAACTCCTGGCCCTGACATTGTAGATGCAACGTGCAACCTTCAATCTTCAACAGAAGGGGGATACGCATGTCTTGCGGGCCGGGGATGGCTGTTTCTATGATGCTTCCCTCACTTGTCAGGTGGATGAGCTGTAGATGGCCCCTTGTCTCTTTTGCTGAGGTGAACAGGTGCGAGGTTCCCCACGTGCCCAGGAGATCGGGCACGCCGAGGCCGGAGAGCATTCGCCCCGCTACTGGCTCCGGCGGGCAGGTGCCGGGCACGCGCAGCAAGGTGCAACGTTTCCCTGCCGCGCTGGCCAGGCTCCAGATCGTTTCCCCGGTGCGGTGGTTGATCGCCTCCCAACCTTTTCCATCCGCTCGCCGACGAATGGTTAAAGGGGCGACGCGCGGGAGATAGGTTTGCGGGTCACGGTGCAGGAAATCGAAAAGGCCATGCTTGCCTGGGTTGCAGCCTGTGGCAAAGGAAGCCCAGGCTACCGGCGACTCCGCAGGGTTGGTAGTGCGCAGCGGGCTCCAGCCCCCCAGCGCGCTGAGTTGCGCCAGGTGTGGCAATTCGCCAGCGCGCAGCCAGCGCTCTGTCAGGGCGGCATCCACCCCGTCTGCGCCGATGACGATTACACGGCCCTGTGAGGTTTTCAAAGCTCTACTTTAGTTCCCCTCCTTTTTCAGATGACCACATTATAACGCTGCAAGGATGTGTAAGCAACAGCTTATCGCACTCACCAGATGCGGATTGGAGGATACTCCCTTGGCCGTGGAGGACAGCGAGGGCTGATGGGCTTCGCACGCCTATGCCCTCTCCCAGGTCATGGCCGAACACCCCGACTGGGCGATCCTGGATGAACAGGGGAGGCAGGTTCGCAACAACCGACACCTCGCAATTCTCTGTCCAGCCGTGCCGGAGGTGCAGGCGTACATGATAGATCTGACGAAGCGATTCATCGCCGAGTGGGGCTTTGACGGCCACAAGCTGGACAATGTTTATACTGTGCCCCCTTGTTATAACCTGGCCCATCACCACGCACGCCCTGAAGAGTCCGTGGAAGCCCTGTCAGAGGTTTACTGCCTCATCTTCGAGACGACCCGCAGGCTCAAGCCGGAGGGCGTGACCATGATCTCCCCCTGCGGCTCGAATCCGAACGTCTATTTAATCCCCTACGCCGACCAGCCCATGATGTCCGATCCTCTCGGTTCCTGGCAGGCGCGGCAGCGCATCAAGATTCTGCAGGCTCTACTAGGGCCAGGGGCAGCGATTTTCGCCGATCATGTAGAATTGACCGACGAGGAGGCTGATTTTGCCTCCCTCATCGGCCCTGGCGGCGTGCCGGGCACCAAGTTCGTCTGGCCCGATGATCTCCAGGTGTGGGCGAGAGTGACGGAGGATTACTATCTGCTGACAGAGGAAAAGCAGGCCCAGTGGAAACAGTGGCTCGGTCTTTATCGTGAGCTAATGCTTCTCCAAGGGGAATACTTGAATCTCTACGACGCGATCTACAACGAGCCGGAGGGACACGTCATCGCCAAGAATGGGCGGCTCTATTATGCCTTTTACACCGACCGGGTGGGCCAGCGATACGAGGGGCCTATCGTCCTCCTCGGCCTGGATGCGGGCCACCACTATCGGCTGCGCAACTATGAGAGTGGACGAGAGTATGGCACGGTGCGCGGCCCGGCGGCAAAGCTCCAAGCCGAGTTTACGAGCCATGTGTTGCTGGAGGCAACTCCTGATTGAACGGGTTTTTGGACCTTTCCTGAACTATGTACAGGGAAAGAGGATGGCCTTATGGTCTTGTGAGTGAGAAGTGAGTGATAGGCAGCGCCTCAGCCTCTAGGCGCGACAGGTTCATGATGCGACTGGCATGGTCAATATCAATGCCGACTATGTGTCCCTCAGCATCAAAGTCCAATACCACGCCGGGAGCAACCTCTCGTGAGTCTACACTGGCCTTCTCTGAAAAGTCAATGTATAGCGAATCAGTCTCAGGATAGTAATGAAACTTCACAGCTCTATCTCCTTGAAATCCCGATCAGGAAAGGCGTTATGTACAGTCTCTCCATCTTCCAACGTCACCACACGCAGATACTTTCCCAGTTCTGGGATGAAAGCCCAGTAACGGATGCGCCCATCGGGCTGTACTTCCCGGCGCACAGGGTAAAGCAAAGCAAACTCGCACCATTTGCGTTTGATATAAGAGCGTTTACGCAGGACCTGCTCTTCAAAGTAGCGAGTCGTTCTCATCCATCAAAACCCGGCGTATTGTGCTTTTCTTTCATTCATTCTACTATGTTTCATGCGAAATTGCAAACGCCTACTCCGAATAAGGTGCATTTCAGTCCTGGGGCGAAGCGAGAAATGCGCCCACAGAAACCCGTTTTCCGGCAGAAAACGGGTTTCTAGGCCGCTGTTGCCCCAAAAGTGAAATGCACCCCTCCGAATAAGTGCAATGTATGGCTACTATGGGTTAGTCTTTTATGTTTTTCGTTTCTTCCCTGTCATGATATCTTCGCCCCACTCTTTGCCATCCAGCCAGATGGCATCCCACGCCGGGCGATCCACTTCATCCAGTTTCGGTTTGGCAGAATCGGCCAATCTCGCCAGGTGCGCTCTGATCCGTGCTATCTCCTCCTCGAAAGGCGGGGGCTCGTCGAGCGGATTCCAGCTATAATCCGCCGCAGCGAGGAAATCGGGCAGCCAATCATCGAGCATGTTTCCAGACCATTGCACAGCGCACAGCCCGATGAAATTCTGGCGATCTTTTCCCCACCTGGCCCAGTCTGCCAGATTACGAAAAGCATCTGGATAGTCGGATTTGGTGTAGGGCGTATGGAGCGAGCCGGAACCTCCCGCCATAAACACCTTTTCCTGACAACCTTCCGCGGAAAGCTCGTCCATGCCTTGTTTGACCAGCCATTCATTATCCAGCCCGACGTGATCCTCAGCATAGCTCCACAAGCAGCGGATGACGCGATCACGGTATTCCGGCGGTGTGGCCGGGGCATCTGCCCAGATGATTGGGGTGATGCAAAGGCCATGTTTCGCCCCGACTTTATCCACGACTGGCAACAAGAGCCTCAAATGCTTGGCCTGTTCTTCCACGCTGAGCCGCACCTCATCCAGTCCCAGGTGCACAAGCTGGCTCTTGATCACGCCAAACCACTCGTCATAGATAGACGCCAGCAGTTCATAAGAGCGAGGGTCGCCCACGTGCAGATGAGATTTTCGAATATGTGTCCCTATGCCTTCATATTTCTGCTCAAAGCCTCCATTCACTAGATCGGGATAATAGAAACCTTTGGCCGTGGAATGGCCGAGCGATTCGATCTCTGGGACGACGACAACGCCATACTGGTAGGCGTACTCGACGAGATCTTTCACCTCATCCATGCTGAGCGCGTAAGGATTGGTCGAACCCAACTTGTTGGTTCGATACCTTACCGCGGCGAGTTCGTCGTCCCCCTCCCGAAAGATGACGGAATTGAGCTTGAACGCCGAACAAATGCGAATGACCCTTTTCATTTTCGGCAGTGAGTTAGGAGCGCGCCCGGAGTCTATCATGAATCCACGCCAGGGATAACGCGGCCAGTCCGTTATCTTGACGCCAGCGGCCAGCATGTTTTCTTGTTGCCTGGTCACGAGTTGATGGAAGGTCATGGCTCCCCAGAGGAGGCCCTTCCCCGTGGGTGATTGGATTCTCGCTGCACGGCCATTGACCTCCAGGCGATACCCCTCTTCATTTAACCCTTTCATGTCAGCATCCAATGGAACGTCACTTGTCGTGCCGTAGCTCGTAATGTAGATTTGGAATGCCTCGCCCCGGTTGCTGGAGACTACGGGCAGAAGCAGGCCAAATCCCTCCCGCAGCAGTTCGGCCAGGCGTTGTGCCGCAAACAGGGCCTGGGCGGAATCCTCGCCGCTGACTATGATTTTGGCCCTATCTATGATCGCCAGGTCACCGGAAACGGATGTTACTCGCCGAGGCCGGGGCAACAAAGTTTTCAAGAGGCGATCTTTCGATACACTGTCGAGGTTCATAGCAGGCTCCTTACAGTTTGTATTCGTGCACTAAATCCATGCAGCGATTCGCTGTCTCCACATCCGGCACGCCGCTCACCCGGTAGAAGACCCCCCCGACCAGACGCTGCTCCTGAAGGGCCTGCCAAAAGTCTCCATATTCCGCACCAACGACAAGGGGCAGGTCTCCCACCCGTCTCTTGAGTTGGGGGAGCACCTCAAAGGCCGAAGGGAATCCCTTGTCATCGCCCAAATAGAGCGCCTTGAGGCCCTTGACTGAGGACACGGCTTCTAGCAGATGCCGGCCGTTGCCATGAATGTGGGCCACCCCACCATCGAATTGCGCGAACATCTTTTCCAGCGGCTCGCGGCCCCATCGCTCAAAGTATGCTACCGAAGTCATGTGGAAGGGATCCACGCTCTCCGAGATGATCCGGCCAGGGATCCACTGTACCATATTGCTGCAGGTGCCCCCTTCGAGCAGAGACACCCTCCCAAAGAAGGTATTTTGCACCATCAGGTTCAGGTCGAAGGCCAGAGCCAGGGCTTTCGCAATCATCTCCGGCTGTTCGAGCAGGGTGATGTAAGTCTTCGTGGCGCCGACCAACTCAAAGACGAGGTTGAGGCTGTTGATGAGGATAAAGTGGCTGATGCCGAACCTGCCCCGTGCGGCTTGCACAAAGATGTCCAATTGACGGAAGTAACGCCGGAACCATTCATGATCCCGGCTGAAGGACAATTGCGCGAATTCTGTCCAATCGCGCAGGAGGGGCGGAACCATAGAGGAAATCCAGCCGGTGGCGGGATCGCACAGAAAACGTACCTCCCCTCCGAGCAAGCCGCCGTATAAACCCTGGTCCATCTCGCTCAAGTAGGCTACGGGGATGGAATCGTCGCCAATCGGCATCCGCTCTCGCAGATAAGCATCCCAGAATTCGATCCGCTCGCGAGGATCCGGATACTCGCAATATCCGGCGGGGTGCTTCGCCGCGAAATCACACAGGGCGAGGCTGGGCACCTGCATGGAGGCGAGGATGATATCCTGGCGTCGCTCCTCGTACAGGCTGCGCAGCCTGCGCAACGTCTCGAACCCCCCAGTACAATAGCTTAATGGAAAGGCCATCTTGTTGACACAGTAGATCACAATTCTGGTAGCTTAGCCCCTCGTGGGCGTCGTTTTGGGCGTCCAGGATGCGTTCTACCGGGGCAAAACGGGCACAAGGCCCTATGCTACACTGCAAATCTGTGATCTACTGGGACAGCCTCCTCTCGCGTGGCTATCTGCAGCAAGTAGTCGGGGATCACGGCCTTCCCCAGCACATCGCCCAAACCGTTGTTCATCCATGAAAATAAAGAGAAGGTTCGGCTGACTCATGGGCTGTTTCTCCCGTCATCTGGAATGGGCAGCTACGTGCTCACAGGCTTTTATCGTATGTTCCACGTTCAGGGTGATCTGGTCGAGATATTTGGGGAACATGCCTACCACGACGGCATCGCTCGGCTTGATGCGCTCGAAGGCGTAGATGAAAGCGTCCCGCACGCATTCCTGGGTGGCACAGTTTCTGCTTGCGGCGAGGATCTTGAAGGCCAGGCAGGTCTTGGGCGTCTGGCGGATGACGGTGCACATTTTGTCGCGGTCCGGATCGTCGAACCATTCCTGCTGGAACTGGCCCGACACCAGCGCACTCTCCCTCGGCCTCTTGCTGAGGTTATAGAGGCAGGTCATGTAAAAGTCCACATCCCAGCCATGCTCTTCTGAGTACTCTATCACTTCGGGGATGTGGGTTCCCAGGCCAACCTGCACGCCGCAGTCTCTCATGTACACCAGATAGTCTTTCACCTTGTCAATCTCCCCGGCTTGCCAGAGCTTGTCCGTATGGGAGCCGTGGTGGTAGATACCTATAGCCCCTGCCGCGGCCAGAATTCGGATGTTTTGAAAAATGTCATGCATTTCGGAAGCTGTTTGCGCGATCCAAAGGAGCTTTCCTCCCTCGCGGCGGAAAAGTTCCAGCCAATAGAGGATGCGATGGTAATCGCCTCGCGCCTGGATCGTGTTGATGCCCGCCGCCT
>CAYPON010000189.1:0-6932 GCA_964412315.1 uncultured Anaerolineae bacterium
GGGCGTTCTGTGCAGCCATACGGGCTAGCAGGCTGTCAAAGCGAGCCAGCACTTCTTTCTCCTGTAGCTCCGTGAACCGCACAAAGTCCTCATAGGGGATGAGAGCTGCCTCGGGATGGCTGCCTCGGGTAAGGACGTAGGGGATGTGATCGTGGGCAACCTGATCAAATATCGCACGAAAACTGCGCTGAAATTCGGTCACGCCGATGATCTTTTGCATAGCTACCTCCTCAGAGCATAATACATATCTCAATATATATTATACCTCGTATCCACCGCCAAGTCTAATAGCTCACACTGGCTAATGCTCATCAGCAGAGCTTGCCTATCCTCACGCCAAGCCCGGAAGGACTGTTTTTGCATACTCCGTTTGACTTGCTTTGGTTATTGTCATATATTTGCCATCAAGCTTGCATATTGAGGCAATTGCTACTATGTGACCGGAACTCATCGTAGCCTATATTCAGGAGGATGATAAATGCCCGAACTGCCAGAGATTATGAACCTTGCCGCGCAGGGGCGGCGGGAACTGACCGGAAAGACCTTCCGCGAGGTGGAGGCCAAACAAGCCAAATGCCTGAACATGCCGCTGGAAGCCTTTCGCGCCGCGCTGGTGGGCCAGAGCATCCAGGACACCCAGGCGCGAGGGAAATGGCTGGCCAGCCGGCTCTCCTCCGGCTGGTTGCTCATCGGCCTGGGGATGGGCGGCGAGGTTCTCTACCACCCGCGCGGCCAGGAGATACCAGCTAAGCTCCGCATTTTGTTTGCCTTCGACGATGACACCCACCTCTCGCTCAACTTCTGGTGGTTCGGCTATACCCATTGGGTGCGGGAACTAGAGGAACACCAGATGGTCTCCAGGCTCGGCCCCAACGCCTTGGATTTGACGCTGGACGAGTTCCGGGCGCTGCTGCGGAGACGGCGCGGGGCGATCAAGACTCTCTTGCTCGACCAGGGCCAGATCGCAGGCATCGGCAACGTCTACATCCAGGATCCGCTGTTCAAGGCAAAAATACATCCCTTGCGGCCTGCCCAGACCTTGAGTGATGACGAGATGGCTACCCTCTGGCAAGCGATTCGAGGCACGCTACAGGAGAGTCTTGACCTCGGCGGTCTTGCATACGAGACGGACTTGTACGGCCAAAAAGGACGCTGGGGCGGGAGCTTTTTCCTGGTCGGGTATCGGGAGGGACAGCCCTGTCCCTCGTGTGGCACGACGGTGGTCAAGATCAAGACCGGTAGCACCAGCAGCTACATCTGCCCGACGTGCCAGCCGTTAGAGAAGGCCTGACGCAGGCATCAAACCAAGATACGGCAACCGCTGCAATTGACACGGGGAGGGCGTTGTTATACAATGCAGATCGGAAGACCGCGAGGATCTCGTAAAGAGAGGTGATGATATATGGGGCACACATTGATGCTGGAAGTGCCGGAAGAGATATACCAGCCCTTAGCAAAATCGGCAGAGCAGAAAGGGGCGACCCCTGAGGAGCTCGCTATCGAGTGGCTTGCGGCTGCCATCCGCACTGCTATTAGTGACCCAGTAGAGAAGTTCATAGGAGCATTCAGCAGTAACATCCCCGATTGGGCGGATCAGCATGACAAGTACATAGGACAGGTTTTGATGAAACAGATGTGCAGTGAGAGGGGCGAAGGTAATTGATATGCCTGACCTTTTTGCGGACACTTCGGGATGGGGACATTTGGTTGACCCAACCCAGTCCTACCATTCACTGGCTGCAACTATCTACCGCACGGCCCGTCAGACAGGCCGCAAGGTCATCACCACAAACTACATCATTGCCGAATTAGTGGCGCTTTTGACCAGCCCGCTACGAGTTCCTCGACCAGCAACGATAGCGTTTATCGAAGGGCTGAAGACTTCACCATATGTTGAAGTTGTTTATGTGGACGCCAGGCTTGATGAGGAAGCCTGGCAACTACTCAAAAGCCGGCAAGATAAGGAATGGAGCCTTGTGGATTGCGCGAGCTTTGCACTCATGAGACAGCGCGGCATTCTGGAAGCCTTGACAACAGATCACCACTTCGAGCAAGCTGGCTTTGTTCGCTTGCTGAAATCCTCAGAACCCCTCTGAGTAACAATTCTCGCCCTCATTGTGCACACTCCACGGGGATCCCCTTTCTCAGGTTGCTGTGGCATTTCTTGTTGCACTTACGCATTGGACGATCTCGTCGAAGCGCCTCTCTTTCACCTTGGTGGGCCAGTTGGGATCGGCGATCAGGCCGCGCCCCACGGCGATGAGGTCGGCCCGACCCTCGCTGAGCGCCTCTAGCGCCCGCTCAACCCTGTCCATCTCGCTTATGGCGATGACGGGGACCCCTAGCTTCCTGAAAGGCGCAGCACGATCGGCAGGCGCTTCGGCGCTGGCGGGTGAGATGTCCGGGACGATTTCTAGTTGACGAGGTCTCCGCCCGGTGCTATAATGCGCCCTGCAAGGTATCAGGGTGGCAAAAGGGGGCCTATGGGCGGGATCGTCGTCATCGGCAGCCTGAACATGGACCTGGTCGTCAGGGCGGAGCACATGCCAGCGCCAGGCGAGACGGTGCGCGGCCAGGGCTTCCGAACGGTGCCTGGCGGCAAAGGGGCGAATCAGGCGGCGGCCATCGCGCTCCTGGGCGGGCAGGTGGCGATGGTCGGCCGTGTCGGCTATGATGCTTTCGGCCCCCGCCTCATCGAAAACATGGCTGCCAAGGGCGTCAACACGCAACATATCATCGTGGACCAGGACGTGGCCACAGGCATTGCCATGATCATCGTGGACGCTGCGGGGGAGAACAGCATCGTCATCGCTAGCGGCGCCAACGGGCGCGTGTCGCCGCGCGACATAGACGCCTGTGATGACCTCCTTCGTCAGAGCCGCTATCTCGTCCTCCAATTCGAAATCCCCCTGGAAACCGTGGCCTACGCCATCGAGAAAGCGGCCCGTTATGGCCTCCAGGTCATCCTCAATCCAGCCCCTGCGACAACGTTCCCTCGGGAAATGCTCAAAGGTGTCCATTATCTCGTCCCGAACGAGACCGAGGCGCAACTGCTGACCGGCCAGGCGGTGCACGATCTTCCCTCCGCGGAACGCACCGCGCGTCTGTTACACGAGCAGGGAGCGCGTGTTGTGATCATCACGCTGGGTGAAAAGGGCGCGCTCGCTGTGACAGATCAGGAAATCTTTCACATAGCGGCCCCTAAGGTGAATGTGGTGGATACTACTGCCGCAGGCGATGCTTTCATCGGTGGGCTGGTGGTCGGCCTGAGCCAGGGGCTTCCCCTGAAGGAAGCGGCTCGTTACGCAGTTTGTGCTGGTTCTCTCGCTGTAACCCGCTTCGGGGCGCAAACTTCGCTGCCCTCGGCGGATGAGGTGCGATCACTTTACAGTAGATGTTCATGCTTTTCCAAGCACCACAAAGCATGAAAATGTGCCCATGTTGAGGTGAAGTGCAGCGGCTTGTCAACGAATAGGAAACGAATAAGCGAATCGCGTCCACGCCTTGCGTTTTTCATTCGTTTATTCGTTCATCATTCGTTGACAACCGTTCTTGGCGAAGCATTTTCAGATCAGACATCTATCCGGCAGCCAGTAACCGCAGGCTTCACGCCTGCGCTATGGGCCAACGAAACGCACCTGCAAAAGGTACGGCTACGGACAGGCTCTAAACACCCAAACGGAGGATGGATGAAAACGGACCTTGCAGTCATCGGCGGCGGCCCAGGTGGCTACGTGGCGGCGCTGAGGGCAGCCCAGTTGGGAGCCAGGGTAGTTCTCATTGAACGGGAGAAACTGGGGGGCGTTTGCCTGAACGTAGGCTGCATTCCCACCAAAGCATTGCTACATAGTGCCAAAGTATACGAGATGGTACGCAACGCTGGCGAATACGGCGTGCGCGCAAGCGAAGCGCAAATGGATTGGCCCGCCATGCAAGCACGCAAAGAGAAGGTCGTCGAGCGGCTCGTCTCCGGCGTCGGCGTGCTGTTGAAAAAGGCCAACGTGACGCTTCTAGCGGGGCATGGCCGATTTCTGTCGCCCCGCGTGGTCGTTGTGGAGGGAAAAGGAGTAAATGAGCAGGTAGAGGCTGACCAGATTATCATCGCCACTGGTTCCCGCCCGGCCAGCTTGCCCGTTCCCGGCCTCGACTCGCCCCTGGTTCTCGATAGCACAGCGGCGCTCGCTCTGCCGCAACTTCCGGCCAGCATGATCGTCATCGGCGGCGGGGCTATCGGCGTGGAGTTCGCCAACCTGTTCCACAGCCTCGGCGTTGATGTCGCTGTAGTGGAAATGCTGCCGCGCCTCTTGCCGCTCATGGACGCAACACTCGGAGAAACCCTGGAGCGCAGCTTCAAACGGCGCAAGATCAAGACATGCACCGAGACGCGCCTGAAGCAGGTCAAAGATGTCGGAGGCCGCCTGGAGGTAGAAGTGGAGGGGAAATCCGGCACGCAGACGCTGCAAGGGGAGAAAATGCTGTTGGCGGTGGGTCGGCGTCCCAATGTAGAGAACGTCGGCCTGGAGGAAGCGGGCGTCCAATTCAGCCGTAAAGGAATCGCGGTGGATGCCGCTCTGCGCACGAACGTGCCCCACATCTACGCCATCGGCGATGTGGTGGGAGGTATCATGCTGGCGCATTGGGCCTCGCACATGGGGATCGCGGCGGCGGAGAACGCCTTGGGAGGCCATGCCAGGCTGAGCGAGAAAGCTATCCCCCAATGCGTCTTTACCTCTCCGGAGATAGCGAGCGTGGGCCTGAGCGAGCAAGAGGCGCGGGACAAGGGATACGATGTGCGCGTGGGGATTTTCCCCTTCCTCGCCAACAGCAAAGCAGTGGCGCAAGGAGAGACCGAGGGAAGCGTCAAAGTAGTCGCCGAGGCCAAATATGGCGAAATCTTGGGGCTGCACATTGTCGGCCCCCACGCCAGCGACCTGATCCTGCAAGGCGGCCTGGCGCTCACCCTGGAAGCGACGCTAGACGAACTGCGGGCGATGATTGCCCCGCACCCCTCCCTGGGTGAGGCGGTCATCGAGTCCGCCCTGGCGGCGTTGGGCATCCCACTGCATATCCCTGCCAGCAAAAGGGAGTAACGAACGCCATCTCCCTCACCCTTCCCTCACCCTTCCCTCTCCCATTGGGAGAGGGACTGAGGGTGAGGGGGGGTGACAACGACTTCTCAGAAAAGGAGCTACCTATGGACAAGCAAGAACAAGAGTATACGATACTCGCCGAGCGGCTGGCTGCGCAAGGCATTGATGTGGAAAAGGTGAAAGCAGCCCTCAGAACCCAGTGCGTGGAAACCCCCTCCTGGGGCTATGGGGATTCCGGGACGCGCTTCAAGGTGTTCCGCCATCCCACCGCCGCGCACACGGTCTGGGAGAAATTCGCCGATGCCGCCCAGGTGCACAAATTCACCGGCATCTGCCCTTCCGTCGCCGTGCATATCCCCTGGGACAAGGTAGACGATTTCAAGGAATTAGACAAGTATGCCAGAAGTTTGGGGCTGCGCATCGGCGCAGTGAACCCCAACGTCTTCCAGGACGATGCCTACAAGCTGGGAAGTGTCTGCAACCCCGATCCGAAGGTGCGCCGCATGGCAGTGAAGCACATGCTGGAATGTGTGGAGATTGCCAAGCAGGTTGGCTCGACCATCCTCAGCCTTTGGTTCGCCGACGGCACCAATTACCCCGGCCAGGATGACATCCGCACGCGCAAGCATCGTATGATGGAAAGCCTGACCGAGGTTTACGCCGCCATGCCTCCCAACATGCGGATGCTCATCGAGTACAAGTTCTTCGAGCCGGCCTTCTATGCCACCGACATCGGCGACTGGGGCATGGCCTACACCCTGGCGACCAAGCTCGGCCCGCGCGCGCAGGTGCTCGTGGATTTGGGCCATCACCCCTTGGGCACGAACATCGAACAGATCGTGGCTTTCTTATTGGACGAGGGCAAGATGGGAGGCTTTCACTTCAACAGCAAGAAATACGGTGATGATGACTTGACCGTAGGTTCCATCAACCCTTACGAGCTTTTCCTGATCTACAACGAATTGGTGGACGCCGAACTCGATCCCTCCACTGCCCAAACTGCCAAAGCCGTGGCCTATATGATTGACCAGTCGCATAACATCGAGGATAAGGTCGAGGCCTCCATCAAGTCGGTCGTTAACATCCAGATCGCCTATGCGCAGGCGCTCATCGTCAACCGCCAGGCTCTGAAAGCTGCCCAGTTGGAGGGCCGCGTCATTGATGCCGAGAACTGCCTGACCGACGCCTTCCGCACTGATGTCCGCCCCTTGCTGGCGCAGGTGCGGGTAGAGATGGGGCTGGCTGCCGATCCTCTCGCCGCCTATCGTGCCAGCGGCTATGCCGAGAGGATTCGCCAGGAACGCGCAGCCGCGACTGGAGCCCCCGATGCAGGATACCCTGGAGCCTGACGCTGGAGGAACTGATGCCTGATAGAGACGCTATTTTGCAGGCGCTGATCACGCTCTCGCGGCGGGTCGGCGATCCAAACCTGGATTGCGCGATCCTGGGCGAGGGGAACACCTCTGCCCGCGCGAGCGAGGAAACCTTCTGGGTGAAGGCCAGCGGCAAAGAACTGCGCACAGCGGACGCCGCGACCTTTGTTGAGGTGGATTTTGAGCGCGTCCTGACTATCCTGGAGATGGGCGATCTATCGGACGAAGGGATCAAATCCGCGCTCCTGGGGGCCAAGACGATGCCGGACGATCCATTGCGCCCCTCGGTGGAGACCATCATGCACGCCCTGGCTCTGACCCTGGGCGGGGCGAGTTTCGTCGCGCACACCCATCCCACATCCGTCAATTCGATCCTCTGCTCGCAGAAGGCGGAGGAGGCTTTCGCGGGGCGGCTCTTTCCCGATGAGATCGTCATCTGTGGCGTGGCGCCGGTTTATATCCCATACAC
>CAYPON010000190.1:0-6883 GCA_964412315.1 uncultured Anaerolineae bacterium
GAGCGTCCTTTGCGAAGCGATCTCAGTCCCGTCTTGAGACTGCTTCGCAAACTGCGCTCGCAGTGACAGTTGCACACGGATCAGGCTCCGTCTCAGCATCCGTGGTTGAGAGCTTCAGGAGATTACCCTCTGATCCTGGTAGATCTGCACATGCCGCCGCGGGTCTTTGCCTGTGCTGCGCGAGAGCAGATTCGATTGCCGGGCCAGCTCATGTTGCTTGCGACGGATATAGGCGTTTTGCGGCGAGAGATCAACGCACCTGGCCCCAGCCATTACTTTTTCGATGGCCTCCTCCGCCTCTTGTATAGCCACGCCGTAGGGATCAACTTCAGGTTGTAGGCCAAACAACTCGGCCAGGTATTTTTCTATTTGCACAACCGTGCCACTGCGCAGCACATAGATGGGGATGCCCTGCTGCTCAGCCGAACTGAGCGCCGCCGACCGTTTGCGGTAGTAGCTACGTAACGTGAAAACGACATTGGCCTCCGCAAGGTCTTCAGCGATGCTCACGGGCAAAGATAGCTCCCGAATCGCCTGGCGGAGATGGTTCTGGTTCAATCCGTAAGCAAAGATCCTGATAGGCTCTTGGGCATTGACCCTCGGAGGGCGCACGCTTTCGCGGCTTTGTATGGTCATGGGCATTTCCCTGGCCATAGACACTTTAGCCGCTTCCTCGATATAGATCTCTCCTGCCGGGTCACGGTATCGTACCTCGGGGGCCGACATTCTGCCGCGGAGGATTTCGTCCACCGCCTCAGCGACGTCGTGGCGGACGGCCAGCCGGTCCCAATCCTGAATCTCGACCACCACATCGAAGGTGGGCGGCGCTTTGCGTTCCAGGATTGACTTTTGCGTGCCGCGCCGTCTGGCCTCTTCGTCGCTCAAGGTCACGCTCTGGATGCCTCCCACGAGATCGCAGAGGGTTGGGTTCATCATCAGGTTATCCAACGTATTGCCGTGGGCTGTGCCGATAAGTTGCACACCCCGTTCAGCGATGGTGCGCGCCGCTGCCGCTTCCAGTTCCGTGCCGATCTCATCTATCACGATGACCTCCGGCATGTGGTTTTCCACCGCTTCGATCATCACGGCGTGCTGCAGGGTGGGCGTCACCACCTGCATACGCCTCGCCCGACCGATAGCCGGGTGGGGTATGTCGCCGTCGCCACCGATCTCGTTCGATGTGTCCACAATGACCACACGCTTTTTCTCGGCCAGCACCCGCGCTACCTCACGCAGCATTGTGGTTTTGCCCACGCCAGGGCGGCCCAGGAGCATAATGCTTTTACCAGATTCCACGATGTCCTGGATGATATCAATGGTTCCGTAGACGGCGCGCCCGACGCGGCAGGTCAGCCCGACGATGCGTCCCTTTCGGTTGCGGATCGCCGAGATGCGGTGCAAGGTCCTCTCGATACCCGCCCGGTTGTCATCCCCAAAGTCGCCGATCCGCGACACCACATAGTCTATATCTGCTTGGCCAACCTCCTGATCGCTTAATGCGATCTCTTTATCCACAAAGCGCGCCTCCGGCAGGCGCCCCAAATCCAGAATGACTTCTAGCAAATCCTCGCTCCTATTCGCCTCTCGCAAAGATTCGGCTAGAGGAGGGGGCAATACCACGACAAGCGCGTCTAAATCATCTGTAATCTCTCGTTGCATATTTCGTTTTCGAAAAACCTCTTGATGGCTAAGCTTTCTTGGGCACGTATTCTTCACAGGTGCGCGTTGGAGCCGTTTCTACGCGCTTTTCCAGGGCGGACACCAGTTTGTGAACCGGCTCCTTGAAACGCACGGCCAGTTGTTTAACCATCAGCACCTGACTGGCCAACAGGTCAAATCCACGATTGCGGAGCGGGTCTTGCATCCCTTTTTCATATTGGCGCACGCTGCAATACACCGGGTGCGGCGGGCGCTTTTTCAGGGCCGATAAACTCCAAAGCAGCAACTCTTCGCTTTTATCTACATGGCCGGGATGCAGCACTATCCTTAAACCGTAGCCTTTAGTCCCGATGCTGAGACCCAGATATCCGCGTATCTCTCCATGCGCCTCCATGACATGCTCTTCTTCACTGCCGCGTCGCGCCTCTGGATTGAAAGCACGCCCCGCATTAGAGGAGGAGAACCCCTCTGCTATCTGCACATTTGCGGGCGTCACCTGAATGTATAGATGGTGCAGTCTCCAGTCATCCTCCGCACGCCAGCTTCTGAGTTTGAGCGTGGGCGGCTGGAGAACACGAAATGCTGCGCTGGACTCATGCCAGAAGAGATCTTCATGAGCGTAGGGATGGAAATCCAGGGCGCGAAAAATCTCGGTGGCCGGAGCATTTTCGGGCACTTTGGCAAAAAGCCGCAGTACCCCCTCTTCGCCCGCCGCCCGGCATATATACTGGAGCAAATACTCCCAGGCCAACGAGGCCGTAGCATCGCTCTCCAAAGATGGGGCGAGGCAGATAATGTCCCACTCTGGGCGGTTGGGCCGTGGACGCACCTGCACGAAGCCGCGCAGAGACCGCTGGTCGCTGTAACCAGCCAGCACACAGGTATCCGCTCCCCACTCCCTATGCAACAGATACGATAGCAAGGCAAGCTGAAGGGGCGAACGCGGTCTGATCAGCCTCTCCGGCAAGTCAAACCTTGTTCCTTTGTCCTGAAGTTTCTGAACCAAAACTATGTCCTGTATGCTGAAAGGCCGGGTCAACTCATCCCTCGATATATCTAACCTTTGACCGAATCATCAACCATCCGCAGGAAGTAGCGGTGAAAACGCATATCATTCGTTAGTTCAGGGTGGAAAGCTGTGGCCAGGAGATGCCCCTGTCGAGCAGCCACAATCCCCCCTGTCGGCAAGCGTGCCAACACCTCTACACCTGGCCCGACGCTCTCAATGAGTGGCGCTCGGATGAATACACCTCTGAAGCCGTTACCCTTTTCCTCTGGTGCGCTGACTTCATCCAGTGCCGGGACGGATAAATCCATCTCAAAACTGTCCACCTGGCGACCGAAGGCGTTTCGACGCACCACGATGTCCATAACGCCCAGCAGCGGCTGATCCACCCCCCCAATATCTTTGGCCAGAAGGATCATTCCCGCGCAGGTGCCCCAAACCGGCCCCCCGGCCGCTATCATCTTGCGGATGGCTGGAATGAGGCCATAGGCCACGGCCAGCTTGCCGATGGTCGTGCTTTCTCCGCCAGGGATGATCAGGCCAGCCATCCCCTCCAATTGTTCTGGCAAGCGCACGGCCTGGGACTCGACCTGCAAACGCTGGCAGCATTGGATATGTTCGATAAAGGCCCCTTGCAGAGCCAACACCCCGATTCTCATCTCACCACCCGCGAACCGCTAACCGCTCTGCCTCGGGGATTTGGGCGATCTCCAAACCGGGCATGGCTTCTCCCAAGCCTTTGGACGCCTCGGCGATGAGGCCCGGATCGTTGTAATGAGTCGTAGCCTTGACAATGGCCTGGGCGCGCCGGGCCGGATTGGACGATTTGAAAATTCCCGAACCGACGAACACGCCATCCACTCCCAATTGCATCATCAGAGCGGCATCGGCGGGCGTGGCGATGCCGCCGGCGGCAAAATTAACTACCGGCAGGCGGCCTAGACGCGCTACCTCTACCACCAACTCGTAAGGGGCTGCCATCTCTTTGGCCGCAGACATAAGTTCTTCAGGAGCCATGCTTTGCAGGCGACGTATCTCTCCCAGCACGGCGCGGGCATGGCGCACCGCTTCTACCACGTTGCCCGTGCCTGCTTCCCCTTTGGTGCGGATCATAGCCGCCCCCTCACCGATGCGGCGCAGCGCTTCTCCCAGGTTCCGACAGCCGCAGACGAAAGGCACCTTGAATATGTGCTTGTCAATGTGATGCTCTTCATCCGCTGGCGTCAGTACTTCGCTCTCGTCAATATAATCAATCCCTATCGCCTCCAGCACTTGCGCTTCCACAAAGTGCCCGATACGGCACTTGGCCATGACAGGGATGGTGACGGCATCCATGATTCTGAGGATAAGCTCTGGATCGCTCATCCGCGCCACCCCACCATGTGCTCGAATGTCGGCCGGCACGCGCTCCAGGGCCATCACTGCGCAAGCTCCCGCGTCTTCGGCGATGCGAGCGTGCTCCGGTGTGACGACGTCCATAATGACGCCGCCTTTAAGCATCTGCGCCAGCCCGACTTTGACTCTCCAGGTTCCTTTCTCTTGCTCCATCGGTTTCACATCCTTTCCGACCACGTAATACTTCCGGTCGAAGGTTGTTGCTACTTAGCTCCAGTATATTGTACTCTGATTTGGATCATTTGGCAAAAATGGACGCTGGCCGTTTCGAGGAGAAACGGCCAGCACCATCCTCGGGAAATATATTTGTCTGAATGAGAATCAAATTATCCCTTATGTGGGGGGTGGTTTGTTCTCCTGAGAGGGGCTGGTGTTATCCACCACGCGGTATTTGCCCTCCAAGTATTCCATCTCCCGGCTCGGCCCCACAGGGCGATCCTCGTGCACGATGCGGTAAGATGCATCCAGCGACATAAGCTCTGCCAGATGTTCCTTCACGATATGCGGAGGGCACAAGTCCAGAAAGAACTTGACCCCCAAAAGGATGATGGCCAGGTCGTCCAGTTGGCCTAGCCCTAGCAAAGCATCCGGCACGAGGTCAACCGGGGAAAGAAGGTAGACAATGGTGGCCGGAATAACCGCTTTCACCCAGGGCGAAACGCGATTATCCTTCAACAGTCGCCATATCAGCCTGGCATTCCGCACCAATTCAGCAATGATCCCCACCTTCGCTTGAGGCCCTAGAGGTTTGTTCTGTTGCTCCATGGTTCCAACTCCTTGCGATATGCTCAATCACGACCTGGATTTAGAGCTTACCCGATAAACCGACTATCCCATTGTCTATACGCATAAAGCGCTCTCAAGTTCTTCAGCATCGTCCACTTCATAGCGCCAAGGTTCATTGGAGCAGGCTGATCTGGGAACGCTTGCGCACAGTGATCTGTAGACCCGCATCTGTCTGTTCCACTACCCCCCTTACCATAATCCAATGATCGAGGTAGTAAATCTCCGGCTGCGAAGCAAAGTTGCGCATCTCCTCGGCAGGAATCCTGATGCGCAGGTATCCCTCAGGAGGATCATGGAAACAAAGATACACATCTCCGCTCGCTTTGTGCGTCCGCACCAGCGGTCCCTCGATGGTGACCTCTTGATCAACGTGTTTTGCCACCTGATCCCAGGCGATGGAGGAGGGGTGCAAAGTCGGCGTCGGGAAGGCTGGGGTCGGCGTGGCATACCTGACCTTGAAGCCTTTCTGTGTCATCTCCTCTAGCATGGCCTCATTTGGTATCAAGAGCTTTTGGCCGATGCTGAGCAGATGGGGATTCTCGATCCCGTTAGCCACCATGATAGCTTCAACGCTGACATTGCGATCGAGAGCGATCTGCCCCAGGATGTCCCCCTTCCTAACTACGTAGATAATAGGTGTTGGCGTGACAGTGGGAGTCAGGGTTACCGTGGGTTTTCGGCTCACTGTGGGAATGAAGGTCGCCGTAGGGCCGAGCCTGAGCAAAGGGATGGGCGTCGGCAGCGGGAGAGTGGGGCGAGGGCGATAAGGCCCACAACTCTGCGCCAGGAACAGTACGGCAAGAAATATGGGAATGGCCCTTTTCATTTTCCCTCGCGGCTTGTTTCTCCAGCTTTCTGTGATTGCTGACCTGGGTTACGTGTCACTAACGGCGCGGCGTAGGAGTTGGTGGCATAGGTGTGTTTGTTGGCGGCACGGGTGTATGGGTCGGTCGCGGTGTATTCGTTGGCGGTACAGGCGTGCTCGTCGGCGGCACAGGTGTATGAGTTGGTCGCGGTGTATCCGTTGGCGGCACGGGTGTATGGGTCGGTCGCGGTGTATCTGTTGGCGGTTGCGGCGTATCGGTGGCCGGCGGCAGTGTATCCGTCGGCGGCACGGTTGTCTCGGTCGGTCTTTGCGGCGTCCAGGTTGCCGTGGGCGAGACTCGTGTCACCGTGCCGGTAGGAGTGAGACGTGTAGCAGTCACTGTTGCCGTCGCCGTCATCGTGGTCGAAGGAGTGGGAGACGGCGGCGCCACTGTAACCGTCGCTGTCGCGGTCGGGGTCGGCGAGACGGTCGGTTTGACCTGGGAGACAAAGGTGGCCGTCGGCGACTCATGTATCAGGGTTGCCGTTGCGGTGGCGGTTGCAGGTAAAGGTGTCGCCGTCGCAGAGGGCCCTGGCGTATGCGTTGGTGAGGCAAGGGATGCTGGCAGCACAACGGGTGCTGTCGCGGTCCGTGGAGAGCCTAAAGCCCCCAAGTTCCACGGCCTGCCTTTAGGATTCCATGCCAGGAGCACAGCCACCAACGCAAGAAAGAGAACCGCTCCCCCTATCCACAAGAGGGCGGGGAAAGGCGGCCGCTTTTCAATTGGTGCGGGTCGGGCCGCAGGGGTGATTTTGGCCTGTGAGACAGGAGGGGATGGCGTCCGAGCCGGCTTCTGGGCGTTGGCGAATGCTTGCACCAGGTCTTCCACATGCTGATAGCGGTCAGCAGGCTCTTTGGCCAGTGTTTTCTCCACGACCTGGGCAACAGCTTCAGACACCACCGGGTTCAACTGGCGAATCGGCGGAGGAGGCTCATGGAGGTGTTGATAAATAGCCATCCAGGGAGTGTCGGCGGCGAAAGGCAGCCGGCCGGTCAACATCTCGTAGATAACTACCCCGAAGGAATAAATGTCGCTGCGGGCATCTACTGCTCGGCTTCCCGCTTGCTCCGGCGACATATAATAAGGAGTGCCGATGAGAGCTGTCATCCGGGTCAGGTCAGTGGCCTCGAAGAATTTGGCTAACCCTAGATCGGCCAGCACGACACGGTTG
>CAYPON010000191.1:0-3635 GCA_964412315.1 uncultured Anaerolineae bacterium
GGCCAAGACAATCTGGGATCGCTGATCCTGGAAAGGAGCGCACAGGCCGGCGTGGACGTGAGCCACGTTATCATCAGCTCTGAGGGCCATTCTGCGGCCTACCTTGCTGTGTTGGATGAATCAGGCAACCTGGTCATATCCATTGATGACATGCAGGTGCTGGAGCTGATCCGGCCACAGTACATCGCCCAGAACCGGCGTTGGTTCAAAGGGGCCTTGATGGTGGTCATGGATGCCAACCTTTTGCCCCCGACCATAGACTCGGTCCTTAAAGCCGCCGAACGTTATCAGGTACCTGCAGGCATCAATGCTGTCTCGGTCTCTCTCACCCCTCGTTTGAAGCCCTTTCTTTCCCGCTTTGCCATCCTCACGGCGAATACAGCGGAGGCGGAGACGCTGGTGGGCCAGCCGATACGCGATCGCGCGGCAGCCCTGGCCGCCGCCCAGCAACTGGTGGCGGAGGGAGTTGGTATAGCCATCATCACCCTCGCTGAAATGGGCCTGTGCTACGCGACTTCCCAGGAAAGCGGCCATATCCCGGCGATCAAGTGCGATGTGGTGGATTACACAGGGGCTGGCGCCGCGCTTATGGCTGGCGTCATCTATGGGTTGGTGAACTCGTTTCCCCTCGATGAGGCCATGCGCCTGGGAGTTTCAGCGGCGACGCTGACCCTCAAGTGCCCGGAAACCGTGTGCACCGAGATGAGCCTGGAGAACCTTTATGACCAATTGGTCATTTAGCGGCTATCTAGATTCGTGGCACCCACTCAAACTTGTTTGATGGAACAATGGAATGAATGCAAATGATGATCGCCTCCCATGTTCAAGAGGCCCTGGCCGGCCACGCTCCTGTCGTGGCTTTGGAATCGAATGTGATCTCCAGCGGATTGCCCTATCCCCAGAACATCGAGATCGGGCGCATCGTGGAAAAAGCCATCCGCGAGGAAGGAGCGACCCCGGCGACCATCGGCCTGCTCAGAGGGGAAATCAAGATCGGCCTGTCGCCGCAGGAGATCGAATACCTGGGCACAGCGCAGGATATGCACAAGATCAGCCGCCGTGATCTCCCGCTGGCCTTGGCGAATGGCTGGAGCGGCGGCACCACGGTCGCGGCGACCATGTACTTGGCTCACCGGGCCGGCTTTCGCGTCTTTGCCACGGGAGGGATCGGCGGCGTCCATCGTGGGCAGCCCTTTGATGTTTCCGCCGACCTGCCGGAGCTGGCACAGACGCCGGTCATCGTAGTATGCTCCGGAGCCAAGGCCATCCTCGACCTTCCTCTCACCCTGGAATGGCTGGAAACGCATGGCGTGCCCGTTTTGGGATATGGGACCAACCAATTCCCCGCCTTTTACACTCGCTCTAGCGGCCTGCCCGTAGATTGCCAGGTCAACTCGCCAGACGAAGTGGCACGTGTCTATCGTGCGCAGAGGACTTTGCAAATGCCTAACGGCCTTTTAGTAACAGTGCCTGTGCTGAAGGAAGCAGAGCTTCCCTCAGGTGTGATGGAAGAAGCGATCCGCATCGCTCTAGAAAGCGCCGCGGCGCAAAAGGTCAGCGGCAAAGCCCTGACGCCTTTTTTGTTATCCCGCGTCGCCAGCAGCACAGGCGGCGCCAGCCTCAAAGCCAATATGGCTCTGCTGGAAAACAATGCGCGAGTCGCAGCACGTATCTCGCGCGCTCTGTAAACGGAGGATTCAACCGATGCTCGAGATCGCCGAAGTTCTGCCACCCCGACCTACGCCGTTGTGGAGGCTAGCCAAGCAATGTGGCATCAGCCACATCGTCGGCGTCATGGATTTTAGCCGCGGCCTCAACGTCAGCCGAGAGGAACTGCCCTGGAGCTACATGCCGCTGATGCGATTGAAAACGGCCTACGAGGATGCCGGGTTCAAGTTCTCTGTGCTGGAGAGCCGGCCCCCGCTGACCAAGGCCAAGCTGGGCCTGCTTGGTCGTGATGAGGAGATCAGCGCCGTCTGTGATCTGATCCGCAACATGGGTGCGTTGGGCATCCCCGTCTGGTGTTACGAATGGATGCCGGTGTTCAACTGGCTGCGCACTTCGACCACTGTTCCTGCGCGGGGCGGAGCGCTGGCGACCGGCTACGACCATAGCCTGATGCGCGACGCGCCATTGACCGAATATGGCATCGTCAGCGAGGAACAGTTGTGGGACAACCTGAAGTACTTCCTGGAGCGGGTTATACCTGTAGCGGAAAAGGCCAATGTCAAGCTGGCCATGCACCCTGACGATCCGCCGCTATCGCCGATCCGCGGCCTGGGGCGGATCATGCGCAGCGTCGAGAACTTCCAGAAGCTCCTCGACTTCTTCCCCAGTCCGGTCAACGGCATCGCCCTCTGTCAGGGCAATTTCGCCCTGATGACCGATGACCTGCCTGGCGTCATCCGCCATTTTGGCCGCCAGGGCAGGATCTTTTTCGCCCATTTCCGCGACGTGCGCGGCACCCCGGAAAAGTTTGTCGAGACCTTCCACGACGATGGACAGACCGATATGCTGGCCTGCATGAAAGCCTACCGCGACATCGGCTACGAAGGGGTAGTGCGTCCCGATCATGTCCCGACGATGGAGGGGGACAGCAACGACAACCCCGCCTATTCCTCCATTGGCCGTCTCTTCGCCATCGGCTACATCAAGGGGTTGCGCCAGGCCGTGTACGCCGCCAGGTAGGGGCAGGACATTGCTCGGAAGCCTTTCGTTTATTATCCCTCCACCGTGCTCTCCATGGAAAGCCCGGAGGGGACGTCCATCTTCTCTACCTTGCTGAAGGCCAGCTTGTCATTCTCTACAGAGATCAGCATGACATCGCCGGGTTTGTACTCCCCCGCGAGAAGCCGCTTGGAGAGTGGGGCTTCCACCTCGCGCTGCAAAGTGCGCCGCAAGGGACGGGCGCCGAATTCGGGATCGTAGCCCTTTTCCGCCAGCCATTCGCACGCCTCTTCCGCCAACTCGATGGAGAGGCCCTGATCCGTGAGGCGTTCGCGAATCTCTTTCATCTGCAAATCCACAATCGCCTTGACCTGCTCCTTGGTCAGGGTGTGGAAGATAATTACCTCATCAATGCGGTTGAGGAATTCGGGGCGGAACGTTCTCTTCAAACCCTCTTCGATCGGCACACGCAAGGAAGCCATCTCGCTATTCTCCTGACTGGTGCGAAAGCCCAGGGTTCCACCTTTTTTGGCGTATTGTGTGCCGATATTCGACGTCATGATGATGACCGTGTTGCGAAAATCCACGACGTGCCCCTGCCCGTCGGTGAGGCGGCCATCCTCCAAAACTTGCAGCAAGGTGTTCCAAACTTCAGGATCGGCCTTCTCCACTTCATCGAACAGGATCACCTGATAAGGGCGGCGCCGCACCGCTTCCGTGAGTTGCCCCCCCTCCTCGTATCCCACGTATCCTGGGGGCGCGCCGATAAGCCGCGAGGCGGTGTGGCGTTCCCGATATTCGCTCATGTCAATCGGCAACAGTGCATCCGGGTCGTCGAACAGGAACCAGGCCAATGCCTTCGCCAATTCGGTCTTCCCCACCCCGGAGGGACCGAGGAAGATAAAGGAGCCGATAGGCCGATGGGGGTCCTTCAGCCCCGACCGCGCCCGGCGAATGGCATCGGCAAC
>CAYPON010000191.1:3735-6863 GCA_964412315.1 uncultured Anaerolineae bacterium
TAGGCCGATGGGGGTCCTTCAGCCCCGACCGCGCCCGGCGAATGGCATCGGCAACTGCAGCAATGGCTTCGTCCTGTCCCACAATCCGCTCGTGCAGGCGTTCCTCCATGTGCAAGAGCTTCTCCGCTTCCGTCTCCAGCATGTTGCTGAGCGGGATGCCCGTCCAACTGGAGATCACTTCCATGACATCTTTCTCGTCTACGGTCTCATCCAGACCCTTCTCCCGCTGCCAGGCCTCTTTTCCGGCGTTAAACTCTGCCTCAAGCTGCATTCTTTGGCTCTTGAGCCTGGCGGCGCGTTCATAATCGCGCCCAGCCCAGGCCGCTTCTTCCTCCTCGCTGATGCGACGAAGCTCTTTCCTTTTCTCTTGCAAGTCCTTGGATAAACTGAAGAGAGACATGCGCAGCTTGGCCGCGGCCTCGTCTACCAGGTCCACCGCCTTATCAGGCAGGCGTCGCTCCTTGATATATCTATCGCTCAGGCGCGCTGCTGCCGTCAAAGCATCATCGTTGATGGTTACCTGGTGATGAGCTTCGTAGCGGTCGCGCAGCCCCTGCAACATGGTGACGGTCTCTTCGACGGTAGGTTCCTCGACATAAATGGGCGAGAAACGCCGCTCCAGGGCGCTATCGCGCTCGATATATTTTCGATACTCATCGAGAGTAGTCGCGCCGATGCAGCGAAGCTCCCCCCTGGCTAGAGCAGGTTTCATCATGTTAGAGGCATCTATCGCGCCTTGGGCTGCGCCCGCGCCCACGACAGTATGCAGTTCGTCAATGAATAGGACAATCTCCCCCTCTGCACGCTGGATTTCGTCCAGGGCGGCCTTCAAACGCTCCTCGAACTCGCCACGGAAGCGCGTCCCTGCCACCATGCTCCCCAGGTTCAGCGAGATAACGCGCTTGCCCCAAAGTGGCTCTGGCACATCCCCTGCTATGATCTTTTGCGCCAGGCCCTCGACAATGGCGGTTTTGCCGACCCCTGCCTCCCCGATGAGAACCGGGTTGTTCTTAGTCCTGCGGGATAGCACTTGCATGACGCGCGCGATCTCGGCATCGCGGCCAATGACAGGGTCAAGCTTGCCCTCGCGCGCCTCCTGGGTCAAATTCCGGCTGAATTTCTCCAGGGTGCGGTAACGGCTCTCAGCCTGCGGGCTGGTCACCCGCTGGCCACCACGCACATCTTTCAGAACTTCGAAAATACGCTGCCTGTTCACCCCGTGTTCGCTCAAGATTCGCGCCGCAGCGCCATCCCTGGACGCCACCATCGCTATCAGGATATGCTCAGTAGAGATGTACTCATCTTTTAGCCTATTGGCTTCCTCATTCGCCAGGTCGAAGACGCGCTTGACCCGAGGCGTAATATATACCTGGCCCACCTGGCCCCAGTGGGATGAAAAGACTCTGGGGGCGGCTTTCAGCGCATCGTCCAGGCGTTCTCTGATCGCTTCGGGATCTACGCCCAATCGTTCCAGTATTTGCAGGACGACGCTCTCCGACTGCTCCAGGAGAGCCACCAGCATATGCTCCACATCCAGTTGCGTGTGGTTATACCGTTGCATGATCTCATAGGCGCGCGCGGCCGCGTCCTGAGCCAATTCAGTAAAACGATCAAATCGCATCATCATTTTCTTCCATTCCTCTGCCAGTTATCGTACAGACTCCAGAACAGATTCCGCCCTGACTACCTTCTGAAGGATAAGCGTTTGCCCCTCCGCATCCGCTTTGATCGTATCCCCTTCTTGGAACTCTCCCTGCAGCATCTTCAGGGCCAGGGGGTCCTGCAGTTCGCGCTGAATCGTCCGTTTGAGAGGCCGCGCCCCGTAAACAGGGTCGAAACCCTTCTCCGCCAGGTACAGCTTGGCGGCCTCTGTGAGTTCGATATCTATTTTGCGCTCTTCCAGGATTTTACGCAAACGCTCGATCTGGATATCCACAATCTGCACCAGATGCTCCATCGTCAGCGAATTAAAGATGATGATCTCATCTATGCGGTTGAGGAACTCGGGGCGGAAATGCTGATCCATCTCGGCCAGGACGCGATTGCGCATCGCCACGTCATCCCTGCCCCCCAACTCCTTGATCCAATGGCTTCCCACATTGGAAGTCATGATGACCGCTGTATTGCGAAAGTCCACTATGCGGCCATGCCCATCGGTCAGGCGGCCATCATCCAGCAGTTGGAGCAGCACATTGAATACTTCAGGGTGGGCCTTTTCGATTTCATCGAACAGGATGACAGAATAGGGCCGGCGATGGATCGCTTCTGTGAGCTGACCTCCCTCCTCGTACCCTACATAACCAGGTGGTGCGCCGTTTAGCCGCGCGACGGTATGGCGTTCCTGATATTCGCTCATATCAATGCGCACCATCGCCTCCTCTGAGTCGAAGAGGAACTCGGCGAGGGCGCGGGCCAACTCCGTCTTGCCGACTCCTGTCGGGCCGAGGAACATGAATGTGCCGAGCGGGCGACGCGGATCCTGCAAACCAGCGCGGGAGCGGCGTATGGCATTGGATACCACCTGGATAGCCTCATCCTGGCCCACCACGCGCTGTCGAAGGCGTTCCTCCATCTTGAGCAGCTTTTCAATTTCCCCCTCGGTCAGGCGGGAAACGGGTATACCTGTCCAACTGGACACTACCTCGGCGATATCTTCCGGCGTTACCTCCAGCTTGAGCATCCGGGTATCCTTCTGCACCTCTTTCAGCCTGGCTTCCTGTTCTCTCGCCTGGGCGTTCAGTTGCGTCAACTCACCATATTGCAGTTGGGAAGCGCGGGCATAATCTTGTGTCCTCTGAGCACGCTCGATCTCCAACTGGGTTGCCTCGATCTTCTCCCGAATGCCCTGAATCGTCTGGATGATATCCTTTTCCTGCTGCCAGTGAGATCGTAGGGCGGCATCTTTCTCCTTGAGATCGGCGAGTTCCTTCTGCAACTTCTCCAGGCGCTCTTTTGAGGCGGGGTCTTTTTCTTTGCGCAGCGCCTCTCGTTCGATCTCCAGTTGCATGACCCGCCGCTCGATCTCATCCAGCTCAGTGGGCAGGCTGTCAATTTCCATGCGCAGGCGGGAAGCGGCCTCGTCTACCAGGTCAATCGCCTTATCCGGCAGGAAGCGGTCGGTGATGTAG
>CAYPON010000192.1:0-6853 GCA_964412315.1 uncultured Anaerolineae bacterium
ATATAATACGCCTGGCCGGGGCGAGCCGTGAGAGAGATGCCCACCAAGGTTCCCTGCAGCGGGTCCAGGCTGGTGGTTTCGACATCCAGGGCAAAGGCTCCCGCTTGCGCGAGTTCCGAGGCGAGGGCGTCGAGCGCAGTTGCTGTGTCCACCGTGCGATAGTCCCCCTGGGTAGGAATGGCCGGCCCCGTCGCCTCCACCTCTGCCTCGGCAAAGAGGGAAAGCTGCTGCTTCGGCTGCTCCTTCTCTGGGAGACGGGCCAGCAGGCTGTAAAACCCCAACTGGCGGAAGAGGGCGGTGACCCGCTGCCGGTCATAATTCTGTGTCCGACACGCTTCCAGATCGAGCGCGATCGGCACTTCTCGATTCAACTGCACGAGGTGTTTGCCCTGGAAAGCCTGCACTCGCTCCGCCTCTAGCTTTTGCCGCCACCTCAGCTCGATCTCCTCCAGATGCTCGTAGATGCCCTCGATGCTGCCGTACTGCTGCAAAAGCCTAGTGGCGGTCTTTTCCCCCACGCCCGATATGCCGGGGATATTGTCCGACGGATCGCCACATAGCCCTTTCAGATCAACCAGTTGCTCCGGCGTCAGGCCGTATCGCTCCTGGATTTGCGCGGCATTATAGAGCGCGCCCTCGGAGAATTTGCGCCCGACCATGTAGACCTGGATGTTGGGGTTGACGAGCTGGAAGACATCCGTATCGCCGGTGACGATGATCACCTCGATCCCTTTGGCCTGCGCCTGCTCCGCCAGGGTAGCCAGCACATCGTCGGCCTCGTAGCGGGGCAGGGCATAGACCGGGATGCCGAAGGCTTTGGCGATGTCCTGCGAGCGGTTCAGTTGCACGACCAGGTCATCGGGCGCTTTGGCGCGCTGCGCTTTGTATTCCGCGTATTCATCATGGCGGAAGGAGCGGCCCGCATCGAAGGCCACGGCCACGCAATTCGGCTGGAAGTCGCGCAGTGCCTTGAGCAGCGTGGAGGTAAAGCCAAAGGTGGCATTGGTCGGCTCGCCGCTGCTGCTGGTCAAAGGAGGGATGGCATGATAAGCCCGGTGGATCAGGGCATTGGCATCAATGAGCAAAATCAGGGGATTTTTCAGAGACATATCGCAGCCTTTCTACAAAGTCAGCCGTCAGCTTTCAGCCTTCAGCTTGTCATGCCGACTGAACGCTGGTTGCTGAAAGCTGAGAGCTTACTCCCTTCACATCCCAGCGGTTCATCCTTTTCCTTGTTTGGATTATATCACCGTCGCAGGCATGAGTCAAAAGCGATTCTAGGCCATCTAGAGGGGCAAGCCATCTTTCGCTGGCTATAAGGCGTTCATCCCTTCGGTCCTCTGGGCTTTTTGACAGCGGGACGACTTATTAGTATTCTACTTAAGGCATCTCGCACACCGGAGGCATACGATGAACCGGCCCCCAAGTAAACAGAGGGCGCGCTTGGCTGATTGGTCAATACATCTCTTGGCAGTGTGCGCTGCGCTGCCCGTGGCCGCACTCTACCTGATCGGCGCATGGCACGCGCGGCAGGCCAGCATGGCCTTGCGTTCCCTCACGCCGCCGGCGGCCAGTCCACTCCTGCCGCTAGTGACCCCTCTGCCGAATGGGTTGCAACAGCCTGCCCTGCGCCAAGCCCTTCACGGGTCTCAACAGGCGTTGCGCTGGAATCCCTTCTCGGCCACGGCCCGCCGCAATCTGGCCTTCCTCTATCTGCTGGCCGGAGACTACGCGGGGGCGAGCGCAGAGCTTATGCAACTGGGGCGTTTCCCGGTCTACGGCAACATCGAAACCGCCGAGAGGATGATCCTGTACGCCAGCGCCTCTCGTCTGGCCAGCGATCCAGCGCAAGTCGTAAAAAACTGGCAAAGCATCGGGCTGGAGGCCTGGGCTTTCATCCAGGCCGGGGATGCCTATTGGGAGGCCTATGCCGACGCTGAGGCGGATTTGCTCTACCAATGCGCGCTACTCCTGGCTCCCACCTCCGCCGATGCCTGGGCCGCCTGGGGGAGATTCCAGGCGCGCAGCCGCAATCTCGCACCGGCCATTGAGGGCTACGAAAAAGCGGTGCAACTGGGCCGGTTCCAGCATCTTCGCCAGAGCAGCGTATACTTTGACCTGGGACGGCTTTACTATCAGCAGGGAAAGTACGAGCAAGCTCTGGGCATCCTGCAAGCAGCGATCACCGCCGATGATTTTGCCAGCTTGGCGGACAAGGCGAGCAGTCTGACCGGAATGGGGACTATCTACCAACGGCTGGGCCGAAACGAAGAGGCCGCTCGCATGTTCGACCTCGCCAAGCGTTACGCACCCCCCTCCACGCCGCGCCCTAACCCCGCACTCCGGCCACGCTGAGCGGCCTGCAGCCTGCGCTAAAGCTCGCCGCTGCGTAGTAACTTCAAGAGATGGGCGAAACGATGCCGCCAGTAAGCTCTCGGTTTCCCCTCCAGGGCATAGCGGCTGATCAACCACTCCTGCTCCGGCAGGAGCATCCTGTAAACCAACGCCGGGAGCCGCAGGGACTGATCCAGCAAGAGAAACTCCAGGGCGAACTTGCTCCACCCGTGCAATTCCGTCTCGGGGAAAAGATACCCTGGCGGGGAGAGCATCCGCGATAGGAGAGCCTTCCGCCAACGGGGCGGCGCGAGTCTCTGCAAAAGCTGCGGCGAGATAGGCGTTCCCAACAGGCGGGCGCAAAGCTCCAACACAGCATAGAGGGCCGTGGCGATGCCACATGCTCTGGCCTGCAAGGCCAACTCCGGCGTGTTGACCTCGTTAGGGTAAGTCCGCAACAGGCGATCAATATCCGCCAGCCAGCGCAAGGTTCCCGCGGCGAATTTGTGCTTCAAGAAATGCAGCGCCAGATGATAGAGATGGTAGGCCGGAGATAACTGGCGGGCCAGCAGAGAGCCACAGGCCCAGGGGCGAGATGTCTCCCAGGCGATGATGATGTCTATTCTCGTCGTGCGCCGAATCCACTCGGAATGCGTGAAACGCCAGTGCAGGTCGAGGCAGCGCCTTTCCCCATTCACCCAGCGCGCATATTCCGCCGAGCCACCATAGCGACGCAAGAAACCAGGGGGACGAAAAGAGGGCGCAAGTGGCGCGAACTGGTATCCCATCTCTTGCAGCGCAGCCTCGGCACGTTCTACATCCTCGACCCGCACCAGGAGGTCGAAATCGCTCATCGCGCGGCTGGCCACATCGCGGTAGAGCAGTGGAGCGAGGGCGATCCCCTTGAGGAGGATGACCTGGATTTGCTCCTTGTGAAGGGCCTCTAGCACCTGCCGCAACTCCGCATAGAGCCGCGCGTTGCGGGTGGCGCTGAGACGGTAGGCGGATTCCAGAGGGCTAATCGCCGAGGAGGGAAGCGCATCCGTCAGGCCCGCTTCGGCGAGGTTGCAATAAAGCAGAGCAGCAACATCGTGATACCCGGCACGTTGTGCGATGTAAGCCCAGTCCAACCTGGCCAGGTCCGCCCTTCTCATGAGTTCTGGGGCATCTGCGCTCAGGCTGCGTACCAGGAAGTTTTCCTCCGCCTCTTTGGGGGAGGTCCTTTCCACAATCGCCTGGGAAAGGGAGCGGGCGTCAGCAGGGGATAGGCCGCACTCTCGCCTCAGGAAGCGAGAGAGCCTGGCCTGGGAGGGGTGGGGCCGCCGACGAAGGTAATCCTGGATTCGTGCCAGGGTCGTCTCGCTGAGCGGCACGGACTCGCCGCTGCCCTGACTTGCCTGCAGCTCAGACGGCACACTCTTCTCCCGCCTTTTCATCTCGCGCCGTGACCCCCAGAAGCTGGGCCGCATATCGCCGCACGGCCAGGTTGCGCCGCACGATGCAACATTCGGTTTCCCAGGGCTGGAAGATGCTCCCCGTAGCCTGATAATTGTCGGCGAAACATCCTCCGGCGCAGGAATCGGCCATATCGCAGGTGATGCATTTCGTCTCTTTCTTGCCCCACATAGCGATAAGCTGGCTGCGGGCATCCACTTCGGTGATGCCTTGTTCGAGATCGCCCAGCCGGTATATGCCGCCCAGGTCATTCAGCCCCAGCATCTTGGAGCAAGGGTAAATGTCGCCATTGGCGGCGATGGTGATGGAATGTCGGCCAGCCTGGCATCCCCAAATCCCTTTCTTGTCGCAGAGGTTTTCCAACTGGTCGAATAGTTCGAAACGAAGCGGCACCCCTTCCGCTCGTTTCTCCTTGTAGAGGTTAGCAACGTCTATCATCTGTGCCTGGTAGGCCTCCAGCGCCTCCTCCGGCCACTCTTGGCCGGTGGCGGGGCCGATGATAAACTGGTTGATGCCGCGATCAATCAGGAAACGGACATTGTCCACGATCCTATGCGCGGTGTCGGGGTGCACGGTCATCCGCGCGCCCATCCAGGGCTGGTAATATTTCATGCGCGGCAGCCAGCGCATGAGCATATCGAAGGAGCCGCGCCCGGAGGCGGTTTTCCTGTGCTGATCGTGCGTCTCCTGGTCGCCGTCAATGCTCAACAGGTACTTGATCTGATGCTTGGCGCAGAAGGCCAGCGACTCTTCGCTAAAGAGCGTGCCGTTGGTGGTGACGCTGAACTCCAGCCCTTTGCCCTGCTCCTTGGCCAGTTTTTCCGCATACTCCGCAGTCATGCGCATCAGCTCGAACTCCAGGAAAGGCTCCCCGCCCATGAAAAAGATGTGCAACTGCTTCGCATCCCGCGAGTGGGCAAAGAGAAAGTCAATCGAGCGGCGCGCCGTTTCCGGACTCATGGCGTGAAAGGCGTTCTTCCCCTCGACGAAGCAATAGTCGCAGCGCAGGTTGCAGTTCTCGGTGATGAAAAGCTCCATGCGATGGATGGGGGGAAAGAATTCCTCCTGCCATTTGTGTCCCACGGCCTGGCTCACGGTGAGGGCATCTTCTTCGGAGAGGTGGCATTCCTTCACAAGGAAGGCAGGCATCTCGCTCCAGGAAGCCAGCCGTCCCCCTTTGATCGCCTCGCTGATCGCCAGGGCGATAGCATCAGGGGTCATGTTGTCGGGTGTTTGGAAATCCACAGTTTCATCCTTTTCGCTAGATAGACCTGACAGGTTTCGGGGGAGCCCGTCGGTCTAACGAGGCGCGTAACTTGCCAACGAAAGCCTTCAATACTCCTCCTCTGGCAAAAGCTGTCTTATCCGCTCCGACACCACATCGAGAAAACCAATATCGTCAGAATTGCTTGCCTTTGGAATGCCTCCTTTATTCTCGCCGCTGAGCAAGCTGCGAATCACCTCCCCATTCGTGCCAATCCTGCCCAAAAGCAGGCGATAACATGGCGCTTGCCTGACGAGAGCCAGGAGAGCATCAACGCTGCGCCCCTTCCAGGCTGGGTCGGGATGGTAGACAATCGCCAGATGGGCCAGTTCGACCAATGCTTCCACCCTCGGCAGGGGCTGTAGTTCTGCCCGTTGGCCCGACTGCATCACAGGGAAGATCACGTAGCTTATGGGACAGGGCCGCCCGATGGATGCCACCCCTCTTGGATTCACAATATAACGAGGGATGCCACCATCGTCTAGCAATGGTTGCTCCTCTGTTATCTCCCTTCCCCGCGCCCCCAGCAAAGTCTGGACAGCCTCGGCGCTGGCCTGCAAAGGTCGAGGGAAAGGCCAGACCAGCAACCCATCCAGGTCAATCGGCGCGTATTCGTCGGAAAGATAGTCAAGGCCGCCCGCCGCCAACTCCAAGGCCAAAGTCGTTTTGCCGCTGCCGCTTCCTCCGGGCAGGAGGATGCCTTGGCCCTGATAGGCCACCGCCGCGCTGTGCAGGGGCAGGAACCGCCCCTGGCTGGCCCAGATGTGGTTATGAACCATGCTTAACAGATAGGAAAGCACTGGCTGCCACCGAGGCGCTTCGGCATAGTGCCCTGCCTGGTTCGCCGCTCGATACGGCCTGCCGCGCGCCCTGTCATAGCAAAGGTAGAAGGAAGCGGATTCTTGCCTTACACCCGCATTATCCACCTCAAAGCCTTGCAGGACCCGCCTGACTATTTGCAGCAAGTCAGGGGCGTTAGAGTGCACTGCCACGACAGTGCCCAGGAAGTCATAGCGCTCGGCCAGTGAGCAAAGGGCCTGACACCGCGCAACGATGTCGCGGTCCGGCCGGTTACAGACCATCATTCCTTTTTCAAAGTTTATATCGGAATCGCTCATCTGTCAAATGACCCCATCTCTCGTTTACCCAGTATATCACAATTCGGCATAGGAATGCAAAGAATTGACAGGTGAGGCGAATTCGTGTACTCTGTAATCGCGGTGAGCGAGCGTTCCCGGCGGTACCCCTCCCCATGTCTTTGACCGCTTCTATCGGGAGGAGCATCTCGCCCTTATTTCGGGCGAAATTCGGGCACTACGAGCCTTTGCTGTAAAACGGGTGGGGATTTGACCCGATGAGGTGCTCGAACTATAATCAAATGCGTCAAGTTTAGCGACGGTGCATTGCGGAATCTTTCCGAGGAAGGGTTTCTATGGGCAAAAAGATCCTCATTGTAGATGATGAGCGTTTTATCAGGATTCTGCTGGAGGAAACCTTGTCGCGCTTCAAGGAGGCAGGTGTGCAAATCCTGACGGCCCAGGATGGAAACGAGGCGTTGAAACTGGCGGCCGCCGAGTCGCCAAACCTGATCCTCTTGGACATCATGATGCCACGACTGGATGGCTACGAAGTCTGCCGGCGCATTCGGGAGGAGATCGGCCTGCGCGACGCACATATCATCATGCTCACCGCGAAGGGACGGAGCAGCGACAAGCTGTGGGGCTTGCAGATGGGAGCCAACGAGTACCTGACCAAGCCTTTCGACCCCGATTACCTGGTTTCCAGGGCAGCAGAAATCTT
>CAYPON010000193.1:0-6833 GCA_964412315.1 uncultured Anaerolineae bacterium
ATTCGAGAGCCTGGGCGACCGGGGTGGAAGGGCCAGGCTGATGGAACGGACGCTGGATTGGCTTCAGGCCGCGCGGCCACCCGCCGCGCTGGAGCTGACCGCCTCCCACCAGCCCGCCCTGCCGCTGGATGGGGAAGTGATCACGCATACGCTGCGACTGCGCAACACCGGCGCTGTCACGGACACCTTCCACTTGGAGGTGGCGCAGGCTGACTGGCCCACCAGCTTTTGGGATGCTCGCTTCCGCCAGCCTCTCGCCGGCGAGGTGCAGCTCGGCTCCTGCCAGGCAGCCCTCGTCGGCGTGCGTGTGGAGATCCCGCCCGGCGTGAGCGTCAACGCCTCCGACCGCGCGCTGATCGTGGCCCGCTCGCGCAACGACCCGACCCTGGCGCGGCAGATCACCCTCACCAGCAAGCGGCCCGCCCCTATCCTCCTGGTGGACGATGACCGCTGGTACAATGCGGAGTGGCACTACGAGGACGCGCTGTGGGCGAACGGCCTCCTCTACGACCGTTGGGAAGTGGGTTGGAACGTAGGCGATGCGCGCGGCTCGCCTCCCTTGGGCCTGCTGCGCAAGTATCCCATCGTCATCTGGTTCACCGGCTGCGATTGGAGCAATCCGCTCTCTGCGCCGGAGGAGGAGCGCCTGAGCCAGTACCTGGCGCAGGGGGGACGGCTTTTCCTCTCCGGCCAGGACTATCTCTTCGCGCGGGGGCTGACTCCTTTTGCTGTAGATTACCTCGGCGTGCTAACCTACACCGAAGACCTGACGGCGACGCTGGTCTATGGGGCAGACGGCCATCCCTGGGCAGAAGGGGCAGGGCCGTATGAGTTGGTCTATCCTTACCGAAACTGGAGCGACGCTCTGACGCCAACGGAACAGGCCGCTGTCGCCTTCTTCGGGCAGCATCACCACCCTTGTGCCCTGACCTGGGCAGGGGAAAGGGCCAGGACCGTCTTCTTCGCCTTCCCCTTCGAGGCGCTCCGGCCATGGGAGGCCCGCGACGTGATGGGCGAGATCCTCTTCTGGCTCAGCCCGCTGGGGGATTCCTGCCTGCAGGCGAGCAAACGGGTGGCCGCCGAGGGCGAGACGCTTACCTATACCCTCGGCCTGCGCAACACGGGGATAACGACCACCGTTTCGCTCTCCAACACCCTGCCGCCGGAACTGACCTGCCTGCCGGGGAGCCTCAGCGGAGGGGTGGTTTATGACGCGGCAACGCGCACTATCCGCTGGCATGGGCTGCTCACGGCGGGCGAGGCGATCACGCTGGCCTATCGTGCCCGCCTCGCTGCTCCCCTGCCAGATGGCCTGCCGGTCATTAACCCCGTGCGGCTGCGCACAGGTTCCGGCCTCGACCTGCTGCGGGAGATTCCCGTGCGCGTGGATGCGCCGGATCTCTCCCTTTCTCGCAAAGAGGCGTTGCCTGCTGCCTGTTGTCTGTTGTCGCCCTGGAAGCCGCCGACCTACACCGTCACGCTTCGCAACGAGGGCGTGAAAGGAGCCAATGCCCACCTGGAGGATCGCCTGCCGAAGGAACTGTACTGTATCACGGAGACGGTGCGCGCCTCCAGCGGCGTGGTCACGGCCACACACGAGGCCATCGCCTGGAGCGGGCGGGTCGGCGTGGGGGAGGTGGTGACGGTCACCTATCGCGTCGGCCTGACGGTGCCGCGCGGCGCGCGCATCCTGGTCAACGAGGCGGTGATACAGGATGGCGCAGGAGAGACCTTGCGCCGCCGCAGCCGCATCTTTGTGCCCGCCCTGATGTATCTGCCGCGGCTGTTTGTCGGTGAGCCATGAATGGGTATAATAGAGATAAGAGAATTGTACGACTGAAGAAAGGCTAAAAAGGTAAGAAGTATGAACGGAGAATCGTATTTTGAATGTGGTAATCTGAGGATATATAGGGATGATTTTTTAAGTACAGGATATATCGAGGAAAGATCAGTGGATTTAGTTGTCACTTCTCCTCCCTATAATGTGGACATCAACTATAACTCTTATGATGATGAGATCCCTTATGCTATCTATCTCGAGTTCACCGAAAAATGGCTAAGGAAAGCCTACGCCCTTTTAAGAGATGATGGGCGTTTTTGCCTAAACATCCCGCTGGACAAGAACCGAGGGGGGCAGCAGAGTGTTTATGCCGATATAGTCACAATAGCAAAGGTCATTGGTTTCAAATATCATTCCACCATTGTGTGGAACGAGCAGAATATCTCTAGACGGACTGCCTGGGGATCTTGGCTCTCTGCTGCCGCTCCTTACGTGATTGCGCCCGTAGAGATGATAGCTGTTCTGTATAAGAGGCGGTGGAAAAAAACCAATAAGAACGGGGAATCGGACATCACAAAAGAAGAATTCATTGAGTGGACAAATGGCGTTTGGACATTCATGGGAGAAAGCAAAAAGAGGGTTCAACATCCTGCACCTTTCCCTATCGAGCTTCCTCGAAGGTGTATCAAGCTCTTTACTTTTGTAGGGGATACAGTCCTGGACCCTTTTTTGGGCAGTGGCAGCACTTTGATAGCATGTGCTTTGACAGGAAGAAAAGGCTTGGGTGTCGAAATTGACCGAAATTACTGCGAAATTGCCAAGCGCAGGTTGATAAATGAAGCGATGATCCATCAACCTAGACTGACTATGGTCTAGAAAAGGTGGAAGCGTGCAAGAGAGAAGAATAACAATCGCCGAGTTAGTCATGGAATATTTCCGATTACATCCTAGAGAGGATTTGAAACACGGACCAGTGGTTGACTATGTAGAAGAGGAATACTTCAAGTTGTATAGGCGAAAGCCCAGAGATACGTGGCGGCAGATACGCAGACTGCATCAAGAAGGGATTCTGATTAAGGTTGCAAAGGGCGTCTACAGGTACGATCCGGATAACGCTCGCTTTAGGGAGTTATATGAGTTCTCACCAATGGTAAAAGAGGAGATCTTCAAACGGGACGGCTATAAATGCACTGTATGTGGCAAAGGAAGGGCGGACGGCGTAGAAATACATGCCGACCACCGTGTGCCACTTGATCAGGGCGGCGCGAATACGATGGAGAATGGGCAGACGCTTTGCTCAGAGCATAACTTTCTCAAAAAGACCTATTCGCAGACGGAGTTCGGCAAGAGGTGGTTGACGAGACTTTACCGAGAAGCGGTGAGAGCTAGCGATGGAAGGATGGTCAAATTCTGCACCGAGATTTTTGATATCTATGATAAATATGCAGTCAATAGCCACATACAAAGGCCAAATCACAAGTAAAAGGCAGCTGATCGCTAACTTGAAAGGGGAGCGCAACGATGATCAAAGTAGGGATCTTGGGAATGGGCTTTATCGGGCGAGGGCATTTCAGCCGCATCGCCAGCCTGCCCGACGCCAAAGTGACGGCGGTGGCCGACGTCGAGCCGGAGCGACGCCAGGGCCTGCTTCAGGTGCAGGGGAATATTGACCTGGGCCTGAAAAAGCTGGACATGGCGGGCGTCACCCCCTATGATAGTGCTGAGCGACTGATTGCCGCGGCCGCGGTGGATGTCGTGGACATCTGCTTGCCCACCTATCTGCACCGCCGCTACACTGTCGCCGCCCTGGAGGCAGGCAAGCATGTCTTTTGTGAAAAGCCGATGGCCCTCAGCTTGGCGGAGGCCGATGCCATGCTCGAGGCGGCCCAAAAGTCGGGACGCCTGCTCATGATCGGCCATTGCATCCGCTTCTGGCCGGAGTACATGCATCTCAAACAGATGGTGGACTCCAAAGAACTGGGGGCACTCCTTTCGCTACGTCTCTCCCGTATGGGGACAGCGCCCGCCTGGTCCTGGCAGGGGTGGATGCTCGATGCCAAACGGAGCGGCGGTGCGGTATTGGATTTGCATGTGCACGATGTGGATTTCATGCATTACCTTTTGGGCAAGCCGCGAGCGGTCTACGCCCAAGGAGGACACGCCGGGGCCACATCGGGCTATGATTTCGTGGAGGCAGCCTACCAGTACGACCACGTTCCCCGCGTGACGGTTGAGGGAGGGTGGATGCGCGGCCCGCTCGGCTTCCAGGCGTCTTACGATGCCTGGTTCGAGGGTGGGTTCCTCTGCTATCGTGGTTGGGAAAGTCCCACCTTGACGCTCTACCGCAACGGCGAGAGTAGCGGCACGCACCCGGAGTTCGAGCCGGGCGATGCCTACACCAACGAACTGCGCTACTTCCTGGGTTGCGTGGCCAGGGGGAGTTCGCCAGATCGTTGCTTGCCGCAGTCAGCGCGCGACTCATTGGCCCTCGTTTTCAAGGAGCAACAGTCCATCAAGCGCAAAACCCGCGTTCGGATCGCATAGAAGCCGTCAGCCCGAACGAAACCACCGATTGACATAGATGAACCGAATTAGATAAAAATTCATTGTTATTCGCGTCAGCTAGTGGTTACGAGAATGGCCAAGCCGCCGGGCGTCATGCGTAAGGACAGGAACTTGCCCCACTGTCACTGCGAGCGCAGTTTGCGAAGCAGTCTCAAGACGGGACTGAGATCGCTTCCCCTTCGCAAGCTCAGGGTCGCGATGACAGACCGCCAAGTTCCTGAGTAGACGTGCTAATGCCGATCGCTGACAGCTAAAAGGAGAGTGACATGGCTACCATCAAGTTGGGAGTGATTGTTGGCCTGACCGATGAGCCTGAGCAGGCGATCAAAAAGCCACACGACCTCGGCTTTCCCACCTGCCAGGTGAGCTGTTGGGAGGAGCGGCTGCTCAATGCCGAGATCGCTGGCCGCCTCAAGAAGGCTGCGGTGGATTACTATGTCGAGATCACCACCATCTGGACGGGCACGCCGGGGCGCACTATCTGGAATTTCATCGAAGGCCCCAGCACGATAGGTCTGGTGCCGGAGTGGACGCGCGCCATGCGGCTGGCCGTGCTCAAAAAGGGCGCCGATTTCGCTAAACGGGTCGGCGTGCCCAGCATCACCACCCATGTCGGCTTTATCCCCGAAAACCCCGCCGATCCGCTCTATGTCGGCACGCTGTCCGCGTTAAAGGAAATCGTCGCCTACTGCGGAAATCTGGGCCTGGAGTTCTGGTTCGAGACCGGCCAGGAGACCCCTATCACCCTCCTGCGCACCATTGAAGACATCGGCATGGACAACGTGGGTATCAATCTCGATCCAGCGAACCTCCTGCTCTACGGCAAGGCTAACCCCGTGGACGCGCTGGACGTCATCGGGCGCTACGTGCGGGGCGTCCATGCCAAGGATGGCGAATATCCCACCAACGGGCGCAACCTCGGCGTGGAGAAGCCGCTGGGGGAGGGGCGGGTCAACTTCCCGGCGCTGGTGGCCAGGCTGAAGGCGCTCGGCTTCCAAGGTGCCCTCACCATCGAGCGGGAGATCAGCGGCCCGCGGCAGATCGAGGATATCAAGAAGGGCAAAGAGTTCCTGGCCAGGCTCATTGGAGGATAGAGCCGGAACAAAACAGCGGCTTCGCGCGTCTGAATAACCGGTACGGCGCGAGAGCGCACTTACCGAAATCAGAGGAGAGGAGGTAAATGGAAGTGAAGAGAATACTGTCTGCCCTAACCATCATCGGTCTGCTCCTGTGGGGCTGCACATCGCGTAAAGCGGCGCCCCTGACCCTGGAGCAGCTCAAGAACGCCGAGTATCAGTCCGAGTTCCCAGCCAGCAAGAAGGCCAAGCTGAGCGGCGGCGAGTATCAGGAGCAGATCGTGCCAGGCGCAGCCAGCAAATTGATCATCCGGCTGCTCGAGTTGCACGCCATCGGCGACCTGAACGGCGACGGTGCTCAGGATGCCGCCGCGATCCTGGTGTCCTCTAGTGGTGGCAGCGGCACATTCTTTGACTTGGCCGCCGTGATCAACGAGAAGGGCGTTCCCAAGCACGTGGCGAGCGTGCGCCTTGGAGATCGCGTCAAGATCAAGTCGGTGACCATCAAATCGGGCGAGATCGTGTTGGAGATGGTGAAACATGGGCCCAAGGACCCGCTTTGCTGCCCAACGCAAGAGGTCTCGCAGTCCTATAAGCTGCAAGGGGACAAGTTGATTGAGACGAGGATAGGAGAACACTAAATGCATTTTCTGTCCATCCGTGGCTTGCGCTGAGAGGAGGGACAAGTATGGCGCACGAATCGAGTAACCAACCCATCTTGGCGTGTCAGGCCCCGCGCACCGGGAAGAAGCGCGGGGTATTGGCCTTTGCTTGCCTCCTTGTCTGCCCCGTCCTCGCCTTTGCGCTGGTCACCTGGCGAGGTAAAGGATCGGCCAAGGCAGATACCGGCTCCCCCGATCTGATCATCGTCAGCATCACCTCAGCGCAGGGCATCGGCGGCTGTCCGGCCCGTGCCGCCGGCCTCCTCGTGACGATCCGCAACCAGGGGACGGCTGCGGCGGGGAGCTTCCAGACGACACTCACGGGTGGGCTGACGAGTTGCGCTCCCTGGACTCTGGCCTCGCTCGGAGCGGGCGCGGAGCATACCTTTTTCTGTCCCGCCGGTATGCCCGGTGCCAGCGAATACACAGCCACGGTAGATAGCGCCGGTACCGTCGCCGAGAGCGACGAGGGGAACAACACCTTCACCGCCATAGTGTGGGTCATCACGCTGCCCACCTGCACCCCTTCGCCCACGGCGACTTACACGCCCACTCCCGCGCCCACCGGCTGGCTGGGGAGGCTGACAGTATCCGGCCACGTGCTTGAAGAGGGAAGCGGGAATGCGGTGGCGGGCGCGGCGGTCGGTGGCTATGTCATCAGTCGCAGGGGCGGCGGGGGCGCTCTGCCGGTGACCACGGCGCAAGCGGATGGGCGCTACTCCCTCCAAAGCGGCTTCGGCGTCTACGATA
>CAYPON010000194.1:0-4988 GCA_964412315.1 uncultured Anaerolineae bacterium
ATCGTTGGCAACCAGCAAGAGGCTGGCGGGCTGCCCAGCTACAACTTTAACAGCGGCGTGATCGAAGGCTACAACAAGATCACCGGCCAGACGATGTACGACACTGTGCTGAAGGAGCGGGATACCTGTTTCGCCTGCGCCGTGCGCTGCAAGCGGGTGGTTGAGATCAAAGAGGGGCCGTTCATCGTTGACCCGCTCTACGGCGGGCCAGAGTATGAAACAGTGGCCACCACCGGCAGCTACTGCGGCGTGACAGACCTGGCTGCCATCTGCAAGGCTAATGAGCTGTGCAACAAGTACGGTCTGGATACTATCTCCTGCGGGGCGATCGTGGCCTGGGCCATGGAATGCTACGAGAATGGTCTCATCACCAAAGAGGATACAGGCGGCATAGATTTGCGCTTTGGCAACGGCGCGGCGATGGTGCAGGTCATCGAGCAGATCGGCAAACGGGAGGGATTCGGCAAGCTCCTGGGCGAAGGCTCGGCGCGCGCCGCGGCCAAGATCGGCAGGGGTACGGAGAAATACCTGATGACCTGCAAGAGTCAGGAATACCCGGCGCACATGCCGCGGGTCAAGCGCACGCTGGCCTTGATTTACTCTGTGAATCCCTTTGGCGCCGACCACATGTCCAGCGAGCATGATCCTGGATACGAGGAAGACGGGTACCAGAAATACCTGGCACAGCTTGGCCTTAACGATCCGCAGCCAGCGCGCAGCCTCAACGCGGAGAAGGTGCGCTTCGCCCTATATACGCAGTACATGCTTAGCTGCGTAGACTCGCTTACTGTCTGCGACTTTGTGTGGGGGCCGGCCTGGCAGTTGTACAGCGCCAATCAATTGGTTGATGCGGTTCGCGCCGCCACCGGCTGGGAAGTCAGCTTGTACGAACTGATGAAGCTGGGCGAGCGGCGGCTGAACATGATGCGCGCCTTCAATGCCCGCGAAGGGATTGATCGCTCCTACGACATTCCTGCGGCCAAGCTCTTCCAGCCGCTCAAGGGCGGAGCAAGCGACGGTTGGAAGATAGATCCCGCCGAGTTGAACAAGGCTTTCGAGACCTATTATGCCATGGCCGGCTGGGATGCCAAGACCGGCACGCCGACGAGAGTCAAGCTCCAGGAGTTGGGGATCGAGTGGGTGGCCGACGCGATCGGGCTGTAGGGAAGGCCTTGTTAAGTGGAAAGTAGGTAGAGTAGCATAGGAGCCGGGCGGGTTAACCCACCGGCTCCTGGCATGTAGCGACAAGGCGTAGATGAACAACGGGATAGCCAACTTGGAAGCACAATTGCAGGATTTCGAGCCGAGACAGCGCAAAGCGGCGTTGAAGAGGCTGCTCCAGGCGTTGCAGGCGGGCGAGGTAGCGGTGGCGCCACCGCAGCAGGCGGTCAATCTTCATTGTCACACTTTTTTCTCCTACAACGGCTACGGCTATTCTCCGACGGCGCTGGCCTGGCTGGCGAAAAAGATGGGGCTTTTGGCAGCCGGCATCGTGGATTTCGACGTGCTCGATGGCGTGACCGAGTTCCTGGAGGCGTGCGACTGGGTGGGTGTGCGCGGCGTGGCCGGCCTGGAGACGCGGGTATATATCCCGCAGTTCGCCACGCGCGAGATCAATTCGCCCGGAGAGCCGGGGATTTTCTACCTGATGGGCATCGGCTTTACGACCGATACGGCCCCAGGGGCGGCAGCGGAAACCCTACGCAGTATGCGCCAGCGGGCCGAAGAGCGCAACCGCGCCATGCTCACCAAGCTGAACGCTTACCTTGATCCCATCGTGCTCGACTACGACCGCGACGTGCTGCCGCTCACCCCAAAGGGGAATGCCACGGAGCGGCACATGCTGGAGGCGTACGATCAGGCGGCGCGACGAGCCTTTCCAGATCGTGCGCAGTTGATCGCTTTCTGGGCGAACAAGCTGGACATGGCCCAGGTGGATGTCGAGAAAGTCGTGGACGATCTCCACGCTTTGCGCGATGCGATCCGCGCCAAGACGATGAAGCGCGGCGGCATCGGGTATATGGCCCCCAGCCCGGAGAACTTTCCCCGCGCAGCGGAGGTCAATGAGATGACCATGGCCTGCGGTGCGTTGCCCTGCGCCACCTGGCTTGATGGCACGAGCGCGGGCGAGCAGTGCATGGAGGAACTTCTCAACTTGCTCATCGCTCAGGGCGTCGTAGCTCTAAATATCATCCCTGACCGCAACTGGAACATCCCCGACGAGGCGATGCGCCGACAGAAGGTCGCCAATCTCTATCAGGTGGTCGAGTTGGCTCGGTCGCTAGATTTGCCGCTCATCGTGGGCACGGAGATGAACAAATACGGGCAAAAGCTGGTGGACGATTTTGACTCGGAGGTGCTTCGTCCGCTGCGCGAGCCGTTCCTGGAGGGTGCGTATTTCGTCTACGGGCACACCGTTCTGCAACGCGCCTTGGGGTTGGGGTATCAAAGTGCATGGGGCAGGCGGCACTTGCCGACACGCGGGGAGAGGAACGCCTTTTATATCGCCGTCGGCGAGGCTGTGAAGCCGGGATGCGCGGGGTTGGAAAGGTTAAAAGGACTGGATGCCAGCCTGGCCCCAGCCATGTTGCTCGCACGATTAGAGGAAATTGACAGGTAACCGCAAAAGATTATTATTGTTGCTCAGAATGTTGGTAACCAGATGCCTGGCTTACTGCAAGCCGCTCAAGTTCCGGAGAAAGACCGATGACGCTGTATGATATCAGGATTCAAGTGGAAGAACTGACCGACGCTGGTGACTATCGTTATCTAGCCACCAGCCCGGATCTTCCTAATCTCCTCGTTGCTGGCGATACAGCCGAAGAGGTGCTTGCTTTAGCTCCACAGGTAGCGGCAGCTTTGATCGCCTCCATGAAAGCTGCTGGTGACCCACTGCCTGCTTCGCTGCGTACTATTCCTTCCTTGCCTTTTTCCTCTCATATCACGGTCGCGGCATGAAGTACGCAGAACTAACGGCCAAACTCCGCCGCCTGGGTTGTCAGTTTACTCGCTATGGGGCAGGTAGCCATGAGATCTGGCGTAACCCTGCCACAGGTAAGCAAGTTCCCATTCCCTATCACCGCACCAAAGAAATCGGCCCGGCTTTGCTTTCTCGCATCCTGCGGGAACTGGGCATCGCCCGCGATGAGTTCGATCAAGCTTGAGCGATTTGATCTGCAATTTGACGAACCGCAGCTTGAAGACTTCTGGGAGTCCCTCTAGTCGGGGATGGTTTCTGTCTATAGCCTTTAGCGGTTCGCTAGCTCGTCTTCCAGAGAGACGGGGAAAAGGCAGACCGGGCTGGAGGGAATCCTGGGTTCCTAGCTGGCACTGCCTCGCTGCCAGTTGCCGTGGCCTGCTCGGCGAGGCGATTTGACTAGGCGCGGTTTTAGAGTATACTATATTCGTGAATTAGAATATATGGAGCCTTGAACAGAACTGTTCAGGGCTTTTTTCAGGAAACAATACATTCAGAATTGTGAATGTGCTCATTGGACAGGGAGAGAACATGAACCTGCTAAGTTACCTTCTCGCCTTGCTGCAATCCGGCCTGGGCAACCTGGCCGCGTATCTGGCAGCGCATGTGCTCCTCTGCCTGCTGCCCGCTTTTTTCATCGCCGGGGCTTTGACCGCATTGGTGCCGAAAGAGGCAGTGACGCGCTTCCTGGGACGCAATTCGCCAAAGTACGTCTCTTATCCGGCAGCCGCACTCGCAGGTAGCGTGCTCGCGGTCTGCTCCTGCACCATCGTGCCCCTCTTCGCCGGGATTCACAGAAAGGGGGCAGGATTAGGGCCGGCCATCACCTTCCTGTTCTTCGCTCCGGCGGCCAACATCCTCGCTTTGGTTTACACCGGCGTGGCCATCGGCGGGGATTTCGCCCTGGCGAGGATCATCCTCTCCCTGGCTTTTGGCGTCGGCATCGGCATGATCATGGCCCTCATCTTTAGCCGGGAGGATATGGCCCACGCCGCTGCCGCCGATAATGGTTTAGCGGGACGGGAAGGCCTGAAAGCCAGGACCATCGTCTTCTTATTGCTGTTGGTTTCCCTGTTGATTTTTGGCACGCTCAAAGTCCCTCCGCTCCTCAACTCTCATGCTCGCGTTATCTTACCTATCCAGGGGATGGATCGCTTCCAGGCGCTGCTCTACCAACTGGTGCCTTTCGACCCGGCCAGGGGGGAAGAAGGGGTCACTGCCCAAGGTGCTATTCTGATCGTGTTGCTCGCCCTCATCGCGCTTGCGGCGTGGCGCGGGCTAAGCAAGGTGGACGAGGGCTACAACCGCTGGACTTGGGTCTCCCTTGCCTTGATCGCTCTCACCCTGGTCATCGCTGCCACGCGCATGGAGCCGCAAGCCGCCGGGCTGGATATTTACTTGCCTGGCAAGATGTTCGGTGTTATCCTGTCCATGTTTGGCCTCTGGTACGCAGCCCGCCGCTATTTCGGAGAGTATGAAATCCAACAGTGGTTGTGGGAGACCTGGCGATTCGTGCGGCAGATCTTTCCGCTGTTGATCGTGGGAGTATTTGTCGTCGGCATTGTGCGCCGTTTGATCCCTCCCGAATGGGTGGAGGCGCTTGCCGGACAGAACACGCTTTTGGGTAATGTGATTGGCGTCGTTTTCGGTGTGTTCATGTACTTTCCCACGCTGGTGGAGGTACCTATCGCCAAGATGTTTCTCTCTTTGGGGATGCATCGCGGCCCACTCATCGCCTATCTGATGGCCGACCCTGAGTTGAGCTTGCAGAGCATCCTGGTGATAGCCACCATTATTGGCAGGAAGCGGGCCTGGACTTATGTTGGCCTGGTGGCTCTTTTCAGTGCCCTATCAGGCTTGATCTACGGAGCCTGGGTGGATGGCGCCAGCGGCTGGTTGCTCCTGGCGTACCTGGGGGCTTTCCTGGCTGTTCTCGCTGCCGCTCTGTATCTGATCGGCCGGCGCAACCAGCGGCAACTTCTCGCCGTAGAGAAAGCAACGGAATAAAGGG
>CAYPON010000194.1:4998-6809 GCA_964412315.1 uncultured Anaerolineae bacterium
GGGGATTTGCACTGTGCTCGCAAAGTTGCTAAACTATGGGAAGAGATAAGTGGTTTGGATTGTTTTGGTGCTGGTTGACAAATGGCCGCGCTTCCCCCAGCGTGTCCTGTCAGAGTTCCTGGCCGGGATGCGGGCCTTTCTGCAACAGCACCGCTCGGAGGAGGAAAAGATGTTGACCCAACAAACGATTTTAGATGCTTTACGGCCGGTGATAGACCCAGAGATCGGGATGAGCGTGGTAGACATGGGGATGATCCGCCAGATCGTGCTCGGTGCGGAGGGAGAGGTGGAGGTCAAGATGGTGCTGACCGCTCCTCGTTGCCCCCTGGCTGGCTTGATTACCGAGCAAGTGCGGCGAGCCGTGGCCGCCGCGCCAGGGGTGAAGGAGGCGAAGGTCACTCTGCTCGATGAGCGGTGGGACCCCTCCTGGATGAGACGGTGAAAGTGATGAAGGATTACGCCCAATTGCTGGAAAGGGGGGAAAGTATATGCCGTTAAACATCAAAGTCTTGGGGCCAGGGTGCCCGAATTGCCAGCGAGTGGAATCTTTAACCAAGGCTGCTGTCGCGGAACTGGGCGCGGAAGCAACTTTTCAGAAAATAACCAATATCCGGGAGATTATGCGCTATCCCATCATTACAACGCCGGGCCTGGTGATCAATGAGAAAGTGGTGTGCAGTGGCCGCGTTCCCGGCAAGTCCGAGGTCATTTCCTGGGTAGCCACAGCCCTGGCTGAGTCAGAGAGTTGACCGCTCTCACGCGGGCGTAGCCGCTTGGAATCGAAAGCGAGCGGGAGATGCGTTGACGGGGCAGCCATTGGCCGATGCGACGGAGGGCAAAGTCATCCCTTGATTGCAGACGCTATCTTGCGGCAGCCAGATTCACTGTCTTGAGGAGGTGAACCATGTTACAGATCAAAACCGTGGCTGACGTGCTGACCGGGATCCGTTTCCTGCTGGGGCCTTATATTATGTGGCTAGGCTTTCATGGAGGGCCTGCTGCGATAGCCGCTGCTGCCCTGACATTATTGATTTCCTGGGCTACGGATTTGCTAGATGGACCCCTGGCCCGCCGCGCTCAACGTGGCATTCATACCTGGATCGGCGACCACGACTTGGCCGCGGATGTGACGGTTGCCCTGGGCGTGTGGGCCTATTTAGCACTGGCCGGGTTTATTCCTCTCTGGCCAGCCGTAGTCTACACGCTGGCTGGAGCAGCAGCGTTGTGGCATTCTCGCTCGATCCACCTGGGCTGGGCATTGCAAGCTTTGCCTTACGGCCTGATGATCTGGACAGCTTGGCGGGTTGTGCCACCTTATGGGCTTTTACTTGTGGCCTGGGTCGGCTTCGTGTTGGTCGCCACCTGGCCCCGCTTTCCGCAGCACACTTTGCCAGAGTTTTTCAGTGGAATGCGCGAGCTACTGCGGAAACGGTAAAGGGGAAGCCTCTATTTCAGTTGAGGTTGATCCTTGATGAGGCTCCGCCTTTGTCTTCCTGGAAGGAAGGCACAACTGAGGAGGGGAACAATGGATACAGCGCAGATTGAAGGTGAGGCCCAAAATCTGGCAGCCAAGGTCACGCCCGAAAAGGTAGCCAGGCTGGTGCACGAACTGGAGCCGCAACAACATTTTGCGAACCGGGGCACCGTAGCTATAGATCAGATCGTGGACAGGCTGCTGGTCGAGGCAGGATATGACCTCGCCGAAAGAGCACGATTCGAGGTGAGTTTGAAGCAGGCTATCCTACACGCGGCTAAGCAACTTCCCGATATGGAATTCGTGGATGGCGGCTGATGAGCGCCCGATGCTATCT
>CAYPON010000195.1:0-6793 GCA_964412315.1 uncultured Anaerolineae bacterium
GGCACGAACTGCGTCACCTGGCGGCGTTTCTCCTGCGACTTGCGCTCCAGTTCGCGCACCGCCGCCTGGATGGAGATCAGCTTTTCCAGCGCCGCCGTCCAGGCCGCGGATTTGATCGGCTCGTGGCGGATGGCCGAGCGTTCCACGGTGATAGCCCCTTTCACGGGGCAGACCTTCTCGCAAGCCCCACAATAGAGGCAGAAGGTCTCGTCCAACTCCACCTGCTGGCCATTCCAGGTGAGGGCACGGCTGGGGCAGATATCCACACACGCCTGGCAGCCGGTCGGGCAAAGGCTCACATTGAGCACGATCCGCCCTTCCCAGGGCGAAGTCACTTCGAAGCTTTTCGGGTAAAGAACTGAACATTGTTTGCAGTAAATGCAGCCCGGCTCATCCACGATGACAGCGGCCACGGTCGTCAGCTTGCCATCGGCGTCGCGCTCGCCCTCCACTTGTATGACATCCGTGGGACAGACCTCTACGGATGCGACCGCTTCCTCTGGCGACAGCCCATTCACCTGCGCCGTGATCTTTTTGACCAGCTTGGGGAAGGCATCCCAGACATGCACCGGTATCTCCGGCTGGCCGTTGACCATCAGCGTGTAGGCGTGGACGGGGCAAAGTACCACGCACTCGCCACAATATGTACACTTGGCCGGGTCTACGTCTATGCCAGGCCGTGTGACCAGCCGCCCGTTCTCCACCTTGCCGGGTTGCAGCGTGATCGCCTCCTTTGGACAGATGGCCACGCAGGTGGCGCAGCCCACGCACTTATCCTTGTGCCACTCGAACCAGTAGCGGCGCGTGATCATGCGGCGTTCCAGGGCAAGACCTGCTTTTATCTCTCGCTTTATCGTAGTGCCACGCATCATCGCCAGTTTTCCTTTCAGCCATCAATATTCTTTGGGCAGCCCATTTAGCTGCGCGTAACTAAATACCGGGCCGTCCTCACAGACATAATATGGGCCAATATTGCAGCGGCCACATTTTCCAAGGCCACACTTCATGCGTCGCTCGAGGGAGGTGTAGATCTGGTCAGGAGAGAATCCTAAAGCAGAGAGCTTCGGGAGGGTGTATCTGATCATAACAGATGGCCCGCATATGACGGCATAGGCATTCTTAGGGTTGGGCGCGACCTCCTCTACTACATTGGGCACAAGGGCCTCACGCCCGCGCCATGTCTCATCCCTCTTATCCACAGTGAGGTATAGACGCACATCATCTCGGTGCCCCCAGATAGACAATTCTTGCTTGTACAGCAAAAGTCCTGGCTGGCGAGCTCCGTAAACGATACTGATCTCTCCGAACTTGGCTCGGTTCGCACTATGCAGCATATAAACGACCAGAGATCTCAGAGTAGTGAATGCAAAGCCTCCTCCAATGACAACGATATTGTGTCCCTCGAACAAATGCAAGGGATAGCCATTGCCTAAGGGGCCTCGTAGGCCTACGATATCTCCTTCTGCCAAGTCGTGCAATGCTGTCGTCAGCACGCCAGCCTTGTTCACCGTGATACGCAGATACCCTTGTTCCAAGGGTGAGGAAGCAAAGCCGAAAGGCGCCTCTCCTTTGCCGAAAACGGAGATTTCGCAAAACTGGCCTGGCATGAAGCTGAATCCTTGACCGTCGCTTTCATTCACAAAGACCAAATCGAAGGATTTCAACATCTCATCATCGGTTTCCACGATGATCCTTTCGATCCGCATCAGAATCGGTAGATATGGGTTGCGCATTCTACATCTCTCCGTGGCTAACTGGCCATCACGTCAGTGACGATTTTCCTAATATCAATGTTCACCGGACAACCCTGGACGCAACGCCCACAGCCAACACAAAGAGCATCTCCGCACTGGCCGATGGCGTAGTTGAACTTGTGCATTAATCGCTGGCGCCATCTTTCGCTGCCGGTAGGACGAGGATTATGTCCTGAGGTTTCCAGAGAGTAGAGGGAAAACATGCAAGCATCCCAATTTCTCACCCGTTCGCCTGAGGAACCATAGTCCTCATCTACGATATCAAAGCAATAACAACTGGGGCAAAGGTAAGCACAAATCCCACACCGCAGGCATCTCTCCGCCAAAGTCCCCCAAAGTGGGCTTTCTACCATGCCGTCCAGTTTATCTTTCAGTTGTTTTACTTCCAGAGGGGGCGGCATTTGCTCTAACGCTTCGGCTTCTCTCTTCCGTGCCAGTTCAAGATCAGCAGCCGTGGCATCCCGGAAAAGCGTATCATCCAGGAGTTTTTCCCCTTTATCAGTGAGGACATCCACAAGATATGCATCGCTGATGTCTATCAGGAACAGATCCGATCCTTTTCTATCAAAGGGAGTGCCCCCCACAGAAGTACAGAAGCAGAGGGATGGAGGTTCACTACAAGCCAGGCCGATAATGATGGTCTTGCCCCGTTTCTCCTCGTAGTAGACATCCGGATTAACCGGCGTGTTGAATATAGCGTCCAAGAGCAAGGTTGCCCTGACATCGCACCCCCTGACCCCCAATAATACCCGTTCTTTCTTAATCTCTTCCGGAGGCGTCACCGTTACTTGCTTTGGGCCCTTGTTGTAGCGGAATAGTACCTCCGATTGAGGTAAGAAAACCCCCTTGGGGGACTTGGTCGAGTTTTGGTAATCCAGATACGCTTCAGAGGGCGTGGTGATCTCTTGGAATTGAATCGCGTCGTCCACCTGTACGGGCGCGTAGACCATGTATTGCTCCAGCAAGCGTGCGATGAAACGACCCATATCTGCCTTCGCAATCTTTTTCATTCTCGCTATCTCCCATCCTGCTTAGCAGTATCGCGCATGGCATCAGGATCAAAAGTCGCAAAGGGTGGCAGACTCTCCGTATTGAGGCCTGTCTCAAAGTCGAACATTTCTCGGGCCAAGTCATTCAAGCCTTCTGTCAAATAGAGCAGTTTGATATTCATGGGACAGGCCCGCTCACAAGCGCCACAGGAGACGCAGCGCCCCGCCTGGTGGTAAGCCCTGACGATCTGCCAAATCTGGACAGCAGAAGGCTCAACGCTCTTAGCGATCCATGAAGGTTGTGAGTGGTCTACAAAGCATTCCTCACAATAACACATAGGGCAGGCCTCGCGACAGCCGTAGCAACGGATGCATCTGCTCATCTCATCTTTGTAGAAGGCCCATCGCTCAGCAGGGGATCGTTCCTCAAAGGCCGCACTTTCGGGGAATGGAGTCTGGCCCGCCTCTTCCACGGGCTCACCAACCAAGATATCATAGACGATGGGGTTGCGATGCGTACAGGCAGCGCATAGCGAATGGATGAAATCGTCACGTTGCAGGCTTCTCTTGAACCCTTTACTTTCAACGAGCAACTCGCCGTCCCGCTCCTCGGCTCTTAAGATCTCCCCATTGACAGCCTTGGCCACTTTTCGCCAGTCAATCATACGCTGGCAGGGTACACCGATGATGACCACTTGATCTCGGGAGAATTGCTTCTCTACTATCAAAGCGATAATAGACCGCACATCGCACCCTTTAGCTACGATGGCTACTCGCCGGCCGCCAAGCCCCCGCAAATAGCGGGCCAGGTTGTTTCCGCAGAAGGAGTTCCAGACAAGCTTGTCCACATCGGCAGGGTCATGTACGATCACGGGCGCAGAGCGCAAAGGCAGCGTTCCTTCCTGGAAACCAATCACCCTGTCAACTTGATGGTCAGCAAGGAGCCTTGCTGCCTCTTGTCTTATCTTCTGGGTTAGTTTGTCCATATCATTTATCTCCGATCGGGCATTTCTTATGGTGAAGAGTAGGATAGTGGCCCGCTAGCAAAATGAGAGCGGACCAACTTCTCTACCGGCCCGAACTGTTTAACATGTTCATAGTGCTCCCGAACCAGCCGAGACAATCCACCTTGTTCTGGGTTGGCGATCCACTCGAATCGCACTCTCCCCTCCTCCATGCCCAGATATTCCAGAAACCTCTTCAGCACCACAAGTTTCCTGTTGCTTAGGTAGTTCCCTGCTTTGTAATGGCAGCTCTCTGGGGGACAACCAACGACCAACACGCCATCATTTCCCTCTTGAAGGGCCATCAGGATGAATAGCGGATTGATTCTTCCCGCGCAGGGGACTTTCAGCACCCGAACCTGGGGGATCTCTCGAGTTTTCGCCACCTCGGCCAGATCGCTCTGGGTATACAGAGGCCAGTTACATAGGAGAACGAGCACGCGAGGAGCCCAGTCGGTTTTGGTTATGTCAGCGTTCATACTGTGCCTCCACGGGAAGTAAATCCCCTTCCACCCATCCTTTGATCCGGTCGGCAAGATCCTGGTCAGCGAAATCAGCCACGTCAATAGAGCCGGAACGGCAAGAAGCGGCACATATGCCGCATTCCATGCAGAGGAACTCGTTCACTTGGGCGACGACTTTTCCCTGTCCCAGGACCCGTTTGTTGACCAACTCGATGGCCTTGTATGGACAGACCTCGGCACATAGTCCACATGCGACACAAGTGCGTTCATTCACTCGCGCCGCAACCCGAGGCGGCTTGTGACCCCCGCGCTGAGCCAGGTTGCAGAAGGCTCTCATCAGGTCAGAAATATGTATCTTTTGGGGACATTTCCGATAGCAAAGATCACATGCCGAACAATACCAGATGACGGGATTGGACAGCACCTCTTCGCGCATGCCCAGCACCGCCATTTTGATCAGGCGACGCGGATTGTAGCGCTCATTCATCCATTGCACAGGGCAAGCGGATACGCATGTGCCGCAAGAATAGCAGAGAAGAAGGCTCTCCCCTCCGGGTTCGGCCAAGACTTCCTTGCTGAAATTGGGATCAAGCTGGCGCAAGTTCGGCATGTTTCTCCTCGCTCTCTAGCACCTCTGCCACGTGCGGGATTTGTGAAAGATGTTTCAACCTTCTTTCCAGCTCTGGCCGTACCTTCTCGTTCTCTTCGTGGATCTTTTCCGGCCCCAAAGCACGCAACGTCTCGTCCATTTCGCGGATCACCTGTGCATATTTGGCCCCTTCCGCTGCCGAAATCCACTCCACGCGGAAGCGTTCCGGCGAGATGCCCATCCGTTCTAGTTGCCTGGCCAACCGCTCAAAACGCTTGGCGGCGTGTTGCTGTCCGGTGATATAGTGGCAATCCTGCGGGTGGCAGCCGGAGACGAGCACCATCCCCGCACCCTTGCGGAAAGCCTCCAAGACAAAGTCCGTATCCATGCGCGCCGAGCACATGACTCGAATGCCGCGTGACGAAGCGGGATACTCGAAATGGCTAGTGCCCGCGGTGTCTGCGCCACCATAGCTGCACCAGTGGCACATGAAAGCCATGATCTTGCTTTCGGGGTCATGTCGCATCAGAGCATGGATCTGGGCGATGACCTGCGCGTCGGTAAAGTGCAACTGGGTGATGGCGTTGTGTGGGCATTCAGCCACGCAGGCCCCGCAGCCGTGGCAAATGGCTGGCTGCACCTGCGCCCCTTTCCCTGGCTCGATGGAAATCGCCGCATAGGGGCACTTGTCCACGCAGATGCCGCACTTTTTCCCCTGCGCTTCCCAGCAGCGATCTGACCAGACATAAGCCACGATTGGCTCGATCTGCCATTTGTCGGAGGTCAAAATACGAGCTGCACGGGCGGCTGCCCCGCTTCCCTGAGATACGCTGGCGGGGATATCTTTCGGGCCTTGCGCTGCACCCGCGATAAAGACGCCCTCCATCGGCGTATCAATCGGCTTGAGCTTGGGATGGTATTCCATGTAAAAGCCGCTGGCATCTCGCGTCAGGGTGATCGCCTCGCCGAGTTTCTCGATATCGTGGCGAGGGATAGCTGCCGTGGAGAGGACTACCATATCGTATTCCCTCTCTATCGCCCTTCCCAGTCCGATGTCTTCAACGCGGACATACAGATTCCTGCTTTCAGGATTCTCCACGATCACCGAAGGCCGCCCTTGGATGAATCTTATCCCTCTCTCGCGAGCTCGCTGGTAAAATTCCTCGTATCCTTTGGATGGTGTGCGGATGTCCATATAAAAGATGGTGATGTCTATGTCGGGATAGAGGTCTTTGAGCAGCACGGCATTCTTGATGGTGTACATGCAGCAAAAGCCGGAGCAGTACAGGTTGTATCGTGCATCGCGGGAGCCGACGCATTGCACCAGGGCGATGTTCTTGGGCGTTTTCCCGTCGGAAGGCCGCACCAGTTGGCCGACGGTGGGGCCGGTCGAGTTGTGCAGCCGCTCCAGTTCTATCGCCGTGAGCACGTTCTCGTACTTGCCGTACCCGTACTCTTCTATTTCCGACGGATCGAAGACGTCGAAGCCAGTGGCGACGATGATCGCTCCCACCTCCTCCCATCTTTCCTTCGGCTGCTGGGAGAAATCAATGGCCTGGAGCTTGCCACAGGCGTCCACGCATTTGTAGCATTTGATGCAGTTGTCCATGTCTATCACATAGTCCAGGGGCACGGCCTGGGAGTGCGGCACATAGATCGCCTTGCGCGGCCCCAGCCCTTCCTCGAACTCATTGGGAACCTCGATGGGGCAAACGGGGGCGCAGAGGCCGCAGCCGGTGCAGAGCTTGCCGATCACGTAACGGGGCTTTTCCACCAGCTTCACTTTGAAATTGCCGACGAAGCCTTCTACACGCTCCACTTCGGTGTAGGTTCGGATGTCAATCTTGGGGTGACGCGCCGCGTCAACCATCTTGGGCGCGAGAATTCAGATCGAACAGTCCATGGTGGGAAAGGTCTTGTTGAGCTGGGCCATCTTGCCGCCGATGCTCGGCTCCTTTTCCACCAGGATCGTATCAATCTTCATATCGCCCAG
>CAYPON010000196.1:0-6765 GCA_964412315.1 uncultured Anaerolineae bacterium
CGATGGCCATGCGGATCGCCTCCTCGCCGCCGATGGTTCTCTGGATGGAAAGCCCTGGTATCAATGCCACCGGTTTCGTCTGCCCATATCGCCGGGCGAACCTGCGGATGGCTTCGGCAGATGTGCCGCAGATGGCCTCTGCCCACTCCGGTGTCTTGGCCGGGCTGCCGTCAAGCCCCAAGATATGCTGCTGGAGCTTGTCGAAGCCAAAGCCGTACTTGGCGGCGAAGGCCAGGTCGGCGAGGTTCTCCTGCAACAGCACATACAGCACAGCCATCATCAGCGCGCTGTCCGTCCCCGGCTTGACCGGGATCCATTGCGTCCCCAGTTGCGTGACCGTCGCTGTGCGGCGGGGGTCGAGGACGACCACCTCGATGCCCCTCTTTTTCGCTTCGCGGATTCTGGCATCCATCTCGCACCCCAGGCGGCAATCGGCGACGTTGGCGCCCCAAAGGATGATCAACCGGGAGAATTGCAGCGTGCCGGGGTCTATCCCTGCCAGTTGCGTGCCCAGGACAAATGGGGTGACGAACTGGGCGGCAGCCGAGCTATAGCTGCCAGCCGTGGCGGTGAAGCCGCCGAACAGGGCCAAAAACCGCGCCGTGAGCCGGCCGGTGTTGTGCAGCGCGCTTCGACAGGAGCCTGATCCACCTAGCGGCATGATCGCCTCGCTGCCGTACCTGGCTTTGATGGCGGCGAGTTTGTCGGCGACGATGTCAAGGGCCTCGTTCCATTCGACCCCACGAAACTCCCCGGAGCCTCGCGGGCCGCTGCGCAGGAGCGGCTTTTTCAGCCTGTCCGGGGCATACAACGTCCGCGCCGCCTGGAAGCCCCTAATACAGCCAGACATATACGGCCCCCCGCACGGGTTGTTGGTGATCCTGACGATGCGCCCATCGCGCACATGGGCCAACAGCGGGCATCCGCCACCGCAGTCTTTATTACACGTTACAGGTACTTTCGTCTCCTCTACCACGACATTCCTCTTCGTTGACGACAAGGATGCACAGGATCTCATATCTTGTGTGTCCTGTAAATCTTGTTTGATCTTCATCTCCGAAACGCGGGCAACCATTCTGCGTTCGCCGCCAGTGATCTCTCCAAAATCTCCTTCGCCGCCTTGAGCGAGACGATTTGCGCATCCAGCAGCAAGCCCTGGAGGGCTAGCTGGCGGTCGCCAAAGATCGCGGCATCCGCCAATAGCTCCTGCTGCACGACGCGGGTGGACAGGAGTTGCGCCACTGGCTGCGGCAGTGGGCCGACCTTCAGGCCGCGCACGCCGGCAGGGTCTACATAGGCCGGAAGCTCGACGATAGCCTCGTTGGGGAGGTTGTCTATCAGCTCGCCATTGGGGATGTTAACCATGTACACGCCCGGCTTTTCCAAGCTGAGGAGGGCAGCGATGATCTCCACCGCGCTCTCGCCGGAAGGCCCCAAGAGGTTGGTGATCGGACGCGCGCCGGAGGCCCACTCCCGGCGCTCCACCATGCGGGCCTCCCAGTCGGCCTGCGTGGTGTGCCGGATGGTGAGCTTGTAATCAGCGCCGCCATGTGTCTCTGGCGTCAAGAAATAGGGAAACCACTCCGCGATGTGCGCCTCATTGCCCGTGGGCCATAGGCCACAGGCTTCATAGACTTCCCGCGAGACCGGCACGGAATCGAGCACGGCCCTCTTTTCCGGGCGATAGATGCGCTCCAGAAATTCAGGCAGCACGTCCTCTCTCTGGTGATAGAGCGCGAGCGCCCAGGTGAAATGATTGAGGCCGACGGAGAGACAGTCCAAGCTGGACTCGGGCAGATCAAGGGCAGCGGCAAAGACCGGCAGCGTGAACTTCCACTGTTCGCACAGGCCAATGACATTGAGGTCCGCCTCGCGGATCATGGTGCGGCAGACAGCGGAGAGCGGATTGGCCAGATTGAGGACCCAGGCATCGGGGCAAATCTCGGCGATATCTTGGGCAATGGCCACGACCGGCGGGATGACGCGCAGGCCGCGCATGAATCCGGCAGGGCCGACCGTCTGCGAGGTCGGCTGGTAGATGCCATACTCCTCGCCGATGGCGACGTCCCGCTCTCGCGCCCATGGCTCGCCCACGGAGATGGAGTTGAGCACGAAATCACTCCCCTCTAGTACATCCCGCCGCTCCGTGGACTGTTCAACGTGCAAGTCGGCCCCTGTCGCGGCCATCATCCGCTGGACGATGCGCGCCGAAAGGTCGAGCGCCTCAGGGTTAATATCCACCAGGGCCACCGTGCTGCCGGCGAGGGCCGGACGGCGGATCAGGTCGGAGACGACGTGAAAAGTGAAAGGCGACCCTGCGCCGATTAGGGTCAATTTGATCGAAGGCATGGGAATCTCCTTTAGCTATCCCTCAGCCTGAAGCAATCATTGGCGCAGCCAGACCTTGATGATCGTTGCCAGGAACCCCAACGGATAGCCCAGGCGCGGCGGTTTCTTGCTCTTTCCTGCGGCCCTCTTTTTGATGGATACCGGAACCTCTTGAATGCGCAGGCCGTTGCGTGCGGCTTCCATGATCAACTCTGGCGCGCTGAAGCGATCCTCCCGCAAGGTGAGTTTGGCCAGGCCCTCGGCGAGGATGGCGCGAAAACCGTTCGTGCAATCGGTGATATGGGTCCCTGCCAGCAGGTTGATGAGCCTGGTGAAAAAGAGGATGCCGCTGTGGCGCCATCCCTCTCGCTCCTCGTACTCTCCGAGGAAACGCGAACCCATGACATAGTCCGCCGCGCCGACGATGACAGGTTGTACCAGCCTGGCCATATCCTCTGCCTGATGCTGTCCATCGGCATCCATGGTCATCACAATATCGGCGCCGCGCGAGAGGGCGATATCAAAACCGGTGCGGAGGGCATCTCCTTGCCCCCTGTTGATCATGTGCGTGGCGACCAGGTGCCCTTGCTCACGCGCGATGACCTCCGTATTGTCCTCCGCTCCGTCCACGATGACAATAGGCTCCACCCGGTAGCCCAAAAGCTCTCTAGGGATATGGGCCAGGACGCCTTGGATAGCCTTCTCTTCGTTGTAAGCGGGGATAACCACAGAGATCATCTTTTCTTCAGCCTTTTCCTGTTTCGCCTCTTTCTGAAATTCCGTTTTGGCCAAAGTTCTGACCAGCCTGCCGAGGGTGCGATTGGTATCGTTGACCTTGCTCAGGAGCGTGAGGTACAGGAAGGAGAGGAAGACAACCGCCAGGAAAAGGGTGAAAAACCAGCGGTTCTGCATCATCAGAAGCTCACGGAAAGGGTCAACGATGGGGGGATAGAGAGCGACCAGAAAGAGGCCAACGGCGCCCAGGAGGCCGATGAGGAGATCTAACCGACTATAGCGGTGCGCACGATACTTCAAGAGGCTATATCCCGCCAAGACTACGCTTACTAAAAGCCCAATCCATTGCAGGTTTTTCATGTAGCCCTCCCGGTCTTGAAGGAGTTATCCAATGGTCACGTGAGGTTTGTGAGCACATGGCTCAGAATCTCGATGGCGCGATAGTAGGCGTCCAGCTCGAGGCGTTCCTCCGGCGTATGATCCAGCGTCGAGTCGCCGGGACCGTAGGCGATGATCGGACATTTCCATAGCGGGCCGACGGTATTCATGTCGGAGGTGCCCAGTTTGAGCTTGAAAAGCGGGTTTCCGCCCTGGCTGCGGATCGCCTTCAAGAAAGCCCTCACTAGCGGTGTATTCTTGGAGGCTCTGAAAGGGCTGTCCTCGCCGCTGAATCCCACCGCCGCCTCTCCTGCCCAAGAGCGCATCCGCTCCTTCAAGGCAGGGATATCCAGATCGAAGGGAGTGCGCAGGGTGATGTCCATAATGACCTCTTCGGCCAAATCTCCTGCCGTAGAGGTCAGCCGCCGCAGGAAGGGGTCAAGGGTGTGAAAATGCCATCGCTGGCCCTGGTTCAGTTCATCCGCATAGGCGATGAGGCGATTCCAAAACTCGACAGCACGCTCCGAAGCGGAAGGCCCCTCTGCCGAACTATGCTTGACGCGCGAGGAGAGGCGATAACGCACCAGAAGGCGCCCCTTGTAGCCCAGAGTAATGTGCTCCCAGCCGCTTGGCTCGCCGATCACAACATAATCGGGCGTAAAGTTGCTGAGCAGCGCCCTCGCGCCTCTAGAGGAGGTTTCCTCTTCGACGGCGCCGATCACCACGATCCGCTTGTTCGCAGTGGCCGCAACTCGCGCCGCCGCAGCGATGAAGGCGGCCAGTGACCCTTTGGCATCTACAGCGCCCCGACCGTAGAGTCGCTCCTCCTCTTGCCTGACCGGCAGGAACCCTCCCACGGTGTCCATGTGCCCCAGGAGAATGATCTCCTTATCCCCATGTCCGGTGATGCCAATGACGTTGCCGACGCCATCTTGATAGGTGTGAAAACCGAGGGCGCGAAATCGGGCGTACAGGTAGTTGGAGAGCTCCTCCTCTTCGCCGGAAGGGCTGTAGATCTCCAACATCTCGCGCAAGAGCATCAGTTCGTCATTTGGCGACAGCAAGGACATCCGCAACCACCTTGAGCACGGTGTCGAGATCATCCCGCGTGATGACCAGGGGCGGCAGGAAGCGGATCACGAGGGGCCCGGCGGGCAGGGTCAATACACCTCGCTCCAGCAGTTGCGCCAGGTAGGAGGCGGCACGTTGCTTGAGTTCTACGCCGATCATCAGCCCCAGCCCCCGCACCTCGCGGATCAGAGACGACTTGATAGCGCGCAGCCCGGCTATGAAATGGCTGCCCAATTCCGCGGCGCGCCCCGGCAGGTCGTGTGCCTCAATATAATGAATCACGGCCAACGCGGCAGCGCAAACGAGAGGGCTGCCGCCGAAGGTCGTGCCATGCGACTGGCTGGGAAGCTCGCCCACACGCTCGCCCAGTATTACCGCGCCCATAGGGATGCCGCCGGCAATGGACTTGGCGATGCACATCATATCCGGCTCCAGCCCGTAATGCTGGCAGGCGAACATCTTGCCCGTGCGGCCAAAACCGGTTTGCACTTCGTCGAGGATGAACATGGCGCCCCACTCACGGCAGAGGGCCTGAGCCTTGCGCAGATATTCGCCATCGCCCAATTTGACGCCCCCCTCGCCCTGGACGACCTCCAGGATGACGGCTGCCGTATCATCGTTCATCGCCTGCTCTAAGGCAGCGGCATCGTTGTAGGTCACGTGGGTGAAGCCTGGCACGAGCGGCTCAAAGGGCTTGCGATATTCGGCGCTCCAGGTGGCAGACAGTGCGCCAAAGGTGCGCCCATGAAAGGCATTCTTGGCGGCGATGATCCCCGTGCGCTTGGTGACCAGGCGTGCGAACTTGAACGCGCCCTCCACCGCCTCAGTTCCCGAATTGCAGAGAAAGACGCGCTGCGCCTTGAAGGGCGCGATCCGTACCAGTTCGGCCATCAGCGCAGCTCGTTTATCGTTGGGGTAGCTGGTGGGGCAGGTGATCAGCGTTTCTGCCTGCTCACAAATCGCGCGCACGACGTCCGGGTTGCAGTGGCCGACATTGACCACGCCATGGCCGCCGATGCAATCTATGTATTCCTTGCCATCGGCGTCCCACATGCGCGCGCCCTGTCCACGCACCAGCGCTACCGGGCGCGTATTGTAGACGCCGCTGGTGTGGCGGGTCTCCAGGGCCACGATCTCGGCGTTGCTAGATAGTTTCTCACTCATTGGATCACCGTCCCTTGTCCTGCTAATGCTTTCGTGATCGGCGCTTCGATTCGCGCATCGGCGATGATCACCTTGCCGACGCCACCTTCCAGGGCCTCTTTCGATCCCAGGATCTTTTTCTTCATGCGACCCTGGGCGTACTCTAACCCCTCATCTATGCGGTTACGCGGCAGCAGCGGGATAACTGAATTGGGATCGGGGAACTTCGCCAGGAGGCCGGGCACATTAGAGAGCAGGATGAGCGTTTCCGCCTGCAATGCACTGGCCACTGTCGCTGCTGCCCGATCCGCGTCCACATTCATCATCTCGCCCTCGCAACTGATAGCCACCGGCGCGATGACCGGCGTGTAGCCGTTCTCCAGCAGCAGCGTCAGCAAGCCGGTGTTCACTCGCTCCAGAGCGCCGCTCCAATCGCCGCGCAGCACCTTGCGCTTGCCATCAACGACGACTTTGAGGACATCCTTGCGCTTCCCTTCCAGCAGGCGTCCATCCGCGCCGGACAACCCCAGGGCGTTGACCCCCGCCCGCTGCAGCCGTTCCACGAGCAGCTTGTTGACCTTCCCAGCGAGAACCATGGCAAAGATTTCCAGCGTCTCGCGGTCTGTGTAGCGGCTCTCGTAGCCGGAGATGGAGGTGACGAATTGCGGCGGCTTGCCGAGCGCGGTGGAGATGACGTTCATCTCGTGCGACCCACCATGGACGAGCACCAGCTTATTCCCCTTTTTCACCAAATCCGCAACGTCAGCGGTGAGCGCATCGAAGCCGATGCCTTCCCCGCCCCCTACTTTGACCACAATCATGGTTCGCCTCGCGTCTGTGAAGATCACCGCGAAGACACTGAGGACGCGGAGACATTATATGAATCCTCTGCGTTCTCTGCGCCTTGCGGTAGAGACTCTAAATCGGGTGCAGGCCAGGGAACTCCAGGCCCATCGTTTCCGGGAAGCCGCACATCACGTTCATGGCCTGCACGGCGCTGCCTGAAGCGCCCTTCATCAGGTTATCCAACGCCGAGATCACCACCAGCCGGTTGCTCCCCTCCTCCAACTCGAAGCCGATGTCGCAATAGTTCGATCCCGCCAGGATTTT
>CAYPON010000197.1:0-6411 GCA_964412315.1 uncultured Anaerolineae bacterium
GAGGGGATCGCCGAGGCCACGGCCAGCCTGCTCAAAGTCTTCTCCGGCTGGCTTTCCGACCGTGTCGGTGGCCGCAAATGGATAGCTGTAGCGGGCTATGCCATCTCTGCTCTCTTCAAACCGTTCTTTTATATTGCTAACTCGTGGGGCCTGGTCGCTGGCGTGCGCTGGGCGGATCGTGTGGGCAAAGGAGTGCGTACTGCACCGCGGGATGCGCTGGTAGCCGATAGCATCCATCCCAGCCAACGCGGATTGGCCTTTGGCTTTCACCGCGCGGCGGATACAGGTGGGGCAGTCCTCGGCCTGTTCATCGCTTTGCTGGTGGTTTGGCGGGCGCAGGCGGGTGGGCTGAAACTCAGTGAAAGCACATTCCGTACCCTGGTGCTCATTAGCCTTATCCCCGCTCTCCTCGCCGTGCTTTCTCTCGCCGTGGGCGCGCGCGACGTCCGCGTCAAAGGCCGCGCGGAAGCACCCAAAATCACTTTTCGCGGCCTGGGGAAACAATTCACTGTTTTTATGCTGATCGTCGGTCTCTTCGATCTCGGCAACTCGTCCGATGCCTTTCTGGTGTTGCGTGGCCAGGAGCGAGGGCTGAGTGTGCTGAGTGTGCTGGGCATGTTGATCACCTTCAACATCGTGTATTCTCTTGTTTCCACCCCTGCCGGGTCGCTTTCCGACCGCATCGGACGGCGACGGTTGATCATCGGCGGGTGGCTGGTTTATGCGCTGATTTACCTGGGCTTTGCGCTGGCCAGGACCGGCTGGCACGTCTGGGCGCTTTACACGATTTATGGCCTCTATTACGCTATGGCCTATGGCACGGCCAAGGCGTTGATAGCAGACATCGTGCCGGTGGAATTGCGTGGCACGGCCTATGGCACGTACAATGCTGCGCTCGGCATCCTGGACTTCCCGGCTTCGCTCATCGCCGGCATCCTCTGGCAGGGCCTGGGAAGCTGGAAGGGCTTTGGCCCATCGGCGCCTTTCCTCTTTGGTGCCACGGTAGCACTGCTCGCCGCTATCGCCATGTGGCTCTGGCAGCCGAAACCGAGCCGGGAATGAAAGGTCAATTGGAGAATCTATTCGAGCGCATCCTACGCTCTGAATACTATGGCTACGGTGAGAGCCAAGTCACCCTGCGGGGCAAGAGCTACCGGGTAGCCTCCAAGATGGGTTTGCCAGGCTGGCCTGGCATGGATTTCGCAGCACAACTGCTGGCCGAGAGCGTCGAATTGAAACCGGATGCTCGTGTGGCCGTCGTCGGATGTGGCAATGGCTTCATAGCGGCTGTCGCCTCGGGCCTGGCCTCACAGGGGGAAGTCCTTGTCCTGGACTCCAATTATGTGGCGACCGAGGCTGCCGGGCGGACTTTAGAAATGAACGGGGCGCAGAACGTCCGGGTGGTGCTGAGCGAGCGAATGGACGCAGTGAAGGATCTGCTTTTCGACGCAGTCCTCATTGACCTGCCCAAGGGGAAGGAGCTGGTGCAACAACTGTTCGCCGATGCACATCGCCTGTTGGCTCTGCGAGGTGAGCTGTATCTCGTTGGCGCTAACGATGCTGGTATCAAGGGCTATAGCCGCGTCCTGGAGCGGCTGTTTGGCAACCTGCAGGTGCTCTCCTATCGCAAGGGACATCGCGTGGTGCGGGCGATTAAAACCAGCCCGAACTTGCTAGAGGAAAACCTGTCAACCTTTACAGAAGAACGCACCCTCTGCGTCTCAAGCCGGGGCCGGGAGTACACGCTATTTACCCAACCAGGGGTGTTCTCCTGGGAAAAGCTGGATCAAGGCACGGCCCTACTTTTGGAGGTTATGCAGATCGGGACGGCGGACAAGGTTCTGGATCTAGGTTGCGGGTGCGGTATCCTGGGGCTAGTCGCTGCGAATCTTGCTCCTCAAGGTCGCGTCTATCTGGTGGATTCCCATATTGCCGCTGTCCACTCGGCGACCAAGGCTCTGCAATGCAACCACGTGCATAACGCTACAGTGCTGGTGAGCGATGTCATCTCAGCAGTACGCCAGGTCGTCTTCGATGTGGTAGTGACCAATCCTCCCTTCCATGCCGGGGTAGAAGCCGAGTTCATCATCCCTCTGGCCTTTATCGCTGGCAGCGCACAGGCCTTGAGGCCGGGCGGCAGGCTGTACCTTGTCGCCAACCGTTTCATCAAGTATGAGCCTTATCTCCAGAAGGTCTATACCTCTATTCGCACTGTGCATGAGGACCGACAGTTCAAGGTGCTGCAGGGGATCAAATGAAAATAGTTTGCCTTGCAAGGCGAGTCGTTTATAATGGTCAATGCGGCATCGGAGAGAAGAGTGCCGTGAAGGGAGGGTTATGCGATGATGGATTCCCTGATCCGTGAGCCTATTTCCAGGCTGCATGGCCTGGCCGTACTGTTGCTCCTAGTGCTGCTGGTCGCCTGCGCCCCCGTGTCACTTACTGCGACCAAAGCGCCTCTCACCCAGACACCCGCCCAACCTACAGCCGTGACGACTATCCCCACCTCTACACCGACCAGCAAACCTACGTCCACCGTGACGTTGCCACCTACGCCGACGGCCAGGCCCACTTCGACCGCTACTTCCTCCCCGCAACCGACCGCGACTGCCAGACCCATAGATACTTCTGCTCTGGCCAACCCAGCCCGCAATCCATTCGTACAGCTTGTGCCGCGCGACGCAGGGGCGACGGGGCAGCCAGGCACCGTGGTGGAAAGTGAAAGCCCTCTGGTCTATCTCTACCCTGAGTTGCGCCAGGCTGCGGCCCCTGTCTGGTTGCGAGAGGGAGTGCGCGTTACTTACTACGCCCAGGGGGCCAGCGTGGCGCAGACCCCCAATGAGAAGAGCACCGCCTGGGCCGGCCTGATCCAATACGACCTGGTAGCCCTCGATGCCAAGGCTGCCGTCACCTCGGCCAAGTTTTACCTGATGGGAAGCAATAATGTCGTGACCCCCTCCTTCGTTGTGTCCTCGCTGGGCATACCTGGCGTGGGGGACTATTGGGTGGACCCAAAGGTGCTACAGACAGCGGAGCGCGTGACAAGTGCCGAACTGGCCATAGTGCACATGCCGACGACGATCAGTGGCAAGAATTACAGGGCCGTGCGCTTCCAGTATAATCCTGCGGGGGCGGAGTATGTCTGGATGTATGAGGAAGGCTCCGGCATTCTCCTCTTCTACCGACACGCTATCGGACGCGACACGGATGCGCGCAAGCTCCTGGCGGACATCACCCTCATCAACCAGCGTCAGCTCAGCCTCCCCTGGCAAGCGGCGTCAGTGCCTGCTTGGGTCGCCGCTGGTGCACGTTTGCGCTATGAGGGATCCTATACACCCCTGGTGATGGGTTCACCCGCCACATCTTTTTCCTACGCAGCCTCGGTGGAGATCGTGCGAAGCTATCCCCGCTGGTGTGAATATGTAGTCACCGATTACCTGGCGGGACGGATGAACACCACGGCGAAGCGGATCAGCGGCGTGGCCCAGTTCTCCGATGCGCTCTGGCTGCCGCGAGAGGCACTTCAGGCCCTCCGCGAAGGGCAGGTGCTGGATCGCGATCCGGTGACCGGGGCGGAGATTACCGTCTCCCGCAGCGTACAGGGGGCACTGCTGCTGACTGAATCGGGCAGCGCTTATCGCGTGGCCTTGACCTATGGCAGCGATGGTGCGCTCCTCTCCCTCGAGCAAGAGATCAATACAGGCATAGCAGGGTCAGTGGCCAAACTGGGGCTAGTGGGGCGATAGTAACTATCGTCGGAGAACAGCCAAGGTGACGCAGGAGGCTAACTTACAAGAGGGCCTGCGCATAGACCCGGCGCAGGTTTGTAATGACATCGTGGCCTTCATCCGGCGCGAGGTGCAACGCCTGGGCAAGCGCGGCGTAGTCATCGGGCTTAGCGGCGGCCTTGACTCGTCTACCTGCGCCTATCTCTGCGTCCGCGCTCTGGGCCGAGAGCACGTCCTGGCTCTCATCCTGCCTGAACGGGATAGTGATCCACTGAACGTAGCCCATGCGCGAAGGATGGCCGAGGAACTGCAGTTGCCGCTCAAGACCGTTGACCTTTCCCCCATCCTGGCCCAAATCGGCCTCTATGACCTGGCGCCAGCGACGATAGCTGGCAACCGGGCGGCGATTGAAACGGGTGTCCGTTGGCTGATGCGACTCACAGGGGTGCCCTCCGCTTTCAGCCAGGGGCTGGCCTACGTCTATAACGAGCGGCGCGCCCTCTGGCAGCGGCTTGTGCAGCGTTTCCTGTGGCGTTACGCGGGCCGGATACAGGCGTTCGTATTCGCCAAAGTGCGGCTGCGAATGCTAATACTGTACTACTACGCAGCGCTTCACGACAGTTTGGTCGTAGGAACTACGGACAAATCGGAGTGGAGCATCGGTTTCTACGACAAATATGGCGACGGAGCCAGCGATATCGCCCTGCTGAAGCACTTGTACAAGACACAAATCCGCGAGTTGGCTCGCTACCTGGGCCTGCCGGAGCCAATCATCAGCAAGCCCTCATCGGGTGACCTGGCGGCGGGATTGCCCAATGAAGTGGTCATCGGCCTCAGCTACGAACAACTCGATGCCATCCTCTACGGGCTGGAGCAAGGACTGTCGGAACAGGAGATTGCAGCGCAGTTAGGGGTGGGTCAGAAGGCGATTCGGGCGGTGCAGCAGGCGATGCAGACGGAAAAAGCACGGGACGTGCTCCCCTTGCACTTGTAGAGCCTGGACCAGATTTCTAAAAGCGTGTCAGGTCTGCGTCTTGGTCCGGCGGCTCCTCCGGCTTGACCTGCACCAGCACCTTGTCCACGCGGTTTCCATCCATATCCATGACCTCGAAGCGGAAACGATCCCACTCGAAGCGGTCGCCGGCGGAGGGGATGCGCCCCATTTGCATCATCACGAAGCCGCCCAGCGTCTGATACTCCCCCTCGTCGGAAAGCTTGCTGATGTTGAAAAGTTCTTTGAAGTCATCCACCAGCAACATCCCGTCCAGCAGCCAAGAGCCATCCTGACGTTGGACGGCCTCTGGTTCGCCCAGTTCGATATCGCCGACGATTTCTTCCACGATATCATTGATGGTCACCAAGCCGGCCAGCCCGCCGTATTCATCTATCACCAGAGCGAGATGCGTCCCCGAACCCTTGAATAGTTCCAATAGTTTAGAGGCTGGCATACTTTCGGGCACGAAGAGCGGCTTCTTCAAAGCAGCTTTCAAATCCAGCGGCTGCCCTGCCAGACTGCGCACCAACAGCTCTTTGGCCTGCACCACGCCAAGGACATGGTCCAGACCTCCATCGCAAACGGGGAAGCGGGAATAGCTGCTGTCGGTCATGGTGCGTCGGATTTCTTCCGCTGAGTCATTTACGTCCAGCCAGACAATCTCTGTCCAGGGCCTCATCAGCGCGCTGACCCGCCGCTCGCCTAATCGGAAGACTCCTTCCACCATGTCCTGTTCCGCTTCCTCAAACACCCCAGCCTCGGTGCCTTCTTGAAGCAATACCTGAATCTCCTCCTCCGTCACGGGAGATTCAGAGGGCGGCTTGACGCCCAACACGCGCAAGACCAGGTCCGTCGAAAAGCTCAGAAGGCGAACGATGGGAAAAGTGAGCAATGATAGGAAGCGCATCGGGCCAGCCACAATAGACGCGATGCGTTCCGGGTTGTGCAGCGCCAGCCGTTTGGGGGCCAGTTCGCCAATAATGAGCGAGAGATAGGTGAGGCCTATCACTACTAGAGCTAGGCTGAGCACTTCACTATATGGCGCGATGATAGGTATTGTGCGCAACTGGGCAGCAAGGTGTTCGGAGATGGTCGCGCCGCCAAAGGCCCCAGTGAGCATGGCAATGAGCGTGATGCCGACCTGAATCGTAGAGAGAAAATGACCAGGCTCGTTCGCCAAGTCTAACGCGACGCCGGCCTTCTTGTCCCCTTCGTTGGCCATTTGTTGAAGCTTCGTCTTGCGCGATGAGACAATGGCCATTTCCGACATGGAGAAAACGCCATTGGCGATCAGCAAGACGAGAATCAGCAAGACTTCCCACCCTATAGTAGACATAACTCCTCAGTTATTCGATTGACACCCAGCTTCGGCAGTTCATGCCGAGAGCGGGGAGTTTTCAGGACAGCAGCAACAAAGCTAATAATAGTTTAGGGATATTTGCTGATTTGTCAACCTGGAGCAAGGGCCAGATGGCAAACTGAAGCCTATTGGGGATAGTCCTCCTTTTGCTTCGGGGGGAATCTTGTCTATACTGGGAGTCTAAGACTGTATGGAAGAGCAGGCCGAAAAGTTCGGCATCCTGCAAGGGGCGCGTTTCCTGGAGGGGTGCTAGTACAGGATTGACAGGATGTAGGTAGTGGATGGATGCCAGAAATCACGATCCTTGATCGCATTCGTAAGCTTCTGGT
>CAYPON010000197.1:6421-6764 GCA_964412315.1 uncultured Anaerolineae bacterium
CTCGGAGATGTGTATAAGAGACAGGCCTTAATCAAGACTACTAGGAAGGAGCCTATCATGAAAACACGGACTGGAGGATTCCCCATCGGTTTTCGGCGAGGTGGACGCGAATGGCAGAAGGAGCTGGACAAACTCATCCTGTGGGCCAGGCAGAACGGCCTGGAGGCGATGGACCTGGGCAGGGATGGCGACAAGACGGCCAGGATGGTGCTCGCCTCCGCAATGCGCATCGGAACGGTTGACCTGCGGGAGTGGCAGGGGATGATCTCGCCAGACAAGGGCCGGCGCGCCGAGGCCATCGCCGCTAACAGCGAGTATATCCGTGCCTGCGCCGGCAATGGCC
>CAYPON010000198.1:0-6746 GCA_964412315.1 uncultured Anaerolineae bacterium
GATCACAATTTGGTCGGAGGCCAAGGCTGCTTCGATCAGTGGGAAATCTTTAAGCATCGCCTCATGGTCTCGTTCGCTGGTCACAAGACGCTCGATCTTGCGACGCAGGTCATCGTCCGAAGCTATATTCAGGCGATGTGTCTTCTTTCGTGCTGCCATTGCTACCCACCACCGTCTAGCGAAGCGGGATTGATGTTCTTCCCATTCGGCGAGAACCTCTGGTGTCACGATGACGCGGTGGCAGACTTCCAGGCAACCCCGAAGGAAATCCCGGCAATTCTTAGGGGCGGGATAGGTTGCACTCTCTTTGCCAGAAGCCTGCACAATAACTGAGATATCAATGACGAGGTGTTTCGGATTTCTAATAGGTTTGACTGGCATGTCAGACTTTCACTTGGCGCAACTCGGTGGCATCTAGATAGCGGCTCTGCGCTTCGAGGTCAACTTGAGCAAAGTCCTCCGGCCAGTCTCCAAAAGCACCTGTCTCGTCCAGATCGGCGCTCGTCACCCGAGTAACGCCGTCGTCGCCTCGTTCAAACCAGTGTAGTTTGACCAACTCTGGTGCAAGCTTGCCTTCTGCCACCAGTGCTTGAACTCCCAGGAGCAGCAAGGAGCTGTGCGTCTCGGCAACCACCCGCACGCCTCGGGCAGCAGCGTCGGCCAATACTTGGGCTAGGACGAACTGGGCACGAGGATGCAAGTGGATTTCAGGCTGCTCCAGGTAAACTAATTGGCCCGGCTGCGCGGCATGGAGAGCAACGAGTACCGGCAAGGATTGTGATACCCCAAAGCCGACGTCAGCGATGTTGACCAGATCCCGTGATCCACCTCTGGCGGCTCGCACTAGCCGCCCCACCTGCAACTCGACTTGCGTGTCATCTATCCGCTTGGACTCTACTTTCCAAGTTAGGTTAAGTCTTTTGAGATCGCCGTTTAATCCTCTGAGGCAGTCCTGTTGTTCATCGGCTTGCCACTGTGCGATGACACTGGCTGCATATTTTTCGAACGTACCCGGAAAAGCCAAGCCGACCGCGGTCACAGGATAGGTTCTTTCAGGGTTTCCTCTCAATCCAGGCAGATGGATCACTTGCCGAATATAAGGCTCTACGACCATGCCCGGCGAGAATCTGAAAGGAAGGTGGCTTTCCTGCCCATCTTTCGCTCTCAGCCGTACTTCCAAGAAACAGCGATTGCGCATAACCGCCCACTCGCCTTGAGCAGATAGCATCGGAGGAAGAGATCGCAATGAAGCGGGAATAGCCGATATGATCTCGTCACGAGTCATCTCCGGTCGAAGAGGGATCCCTCCTTCAGCACTCATCCAGATCATTTCCTGGATCTCCAGTCCTTTGCTGGTTTGCTCGAAACGAAGCATTAGAGTACTAGATCCTACTCCGGTTCCTACATGGAACGTGCCACCATGTCCACCTCTACCCATGTAAGACAGCAATTGATCCACAGAAGTGAACTTGACATTCGGGCCGTTGAGCAAAAGCGGGCCAGGATCGTAAGTTGCTTCCAGGGTCTGTTTGAGCAGAAGGAGGGGCTGCATGATGCTGGATTTGCCGGAGCTATTGACGCCCGCGAGAATGGTCAGTGGCCTGATCTCAATACTCTGCTCCTCGCTGATAGATTTGAAACCAGCCACAGTGATGCGCGTGATCCCCGGCACTTGTGGGCTTTCCCGCTTTTCCGATTCAACTCTCTTTTCTGTCATCGCTTTCTTACCTCCACGATCTCAGCCTTCCTTCCATCAGGACCATACGCTGTAATATTGAAGGATGGTACCCCTTATTCAGCTTTCTCCGCCGCTGACCCTCACTCCCCCCTCTCCCTTCCAGGGAGAGGGGCTAGGAGTGAGGGTTTCACTACCCTATCTTCTCCACCTTCACCCATTGCCCGGATCGCGCCGACCGTAGTAACGCCCCAGCACGGCCTGCGGCTGCGTGCCATCGGCGAAGTCGGGCTGCGGGCTGCCCCCGGCGGCGATGCCATGTAGGTCCTATTTTCTTTTCACAACAAGAACTGGCTCAGGTAACGCTGCCCCAGGATCAGGCCGCCCTTCACCTTTTCCTCGGAGCCTTCCCAGATCGGGTCCTCATGCTCGATGCTGAGCACGTCGTCATAGCCGGACTCGATGAGCACGGAGATAAGCTGCTGCCAGTCTATCTCGCCCCAGCCGGGCATGCGGTAGCGCCACCACCCCTTCAGCGTGCCGATGCCTCGATAGGCCAGGTCGCCATCCTGCACCTCCGTGTCCTTGGCGTGCACGTGAAAGATACGATCCACGTACTCCTGCGCCGCGTCGAGATAGTCCACGCCGAGCCAGACCAGGTGCGAGGGGTCGAAGTTCAGCCCCAGGTTGTCATTGGGTAGCAGGGAGAAAAGCTCATCCCAGATCGCCGGCGAATAGGCGACGTTGCCCACGAGTCCTTCGAACTGCTCGCCGGGCATCGGGCAGTTCTCGATAGCGATGCGCACGTCCTTGCTCGCCGCCTGTTCGAGGATGGGCGCGAAGACCTTTTGCGCCTCCTTCAGGTTGTCCGCCAGGGTCAGTTGGGGAACGCGGCCGATGAAGGTGCTCACCGTGCGCACGCCGAGCAAGTTGGCGGCGTCAATGACCTTCCCCAGGTGTGCCAGCCGCGCCTGCCGCTTGGCCAGGTCGGGATCCAGGTTGTTGTCGCAGTAGGTGAGGCAGGAGATGGTCATGTTGTGCCTGGCAAACAGCCCTTTGATTTCCGCCGCCTTTTGCGGGGTCAGGTTGGCGACATCTATGCTCACGCTGGCGTAGTCGCGCGCGTGTGTTGGCGGCCAGACGCCCACCTCCAGCGCCTGGAAGCCATGCGCTGCCGCCCAGGGCACGATCTCCGTGAGCGGCAGATCCCGAAAACATGCGGTTAGAAAGCCGAGTTTCATTTTCCTTTCCTCCGTTCCTAAAAATCACTATGATTCATTCGATGAATGGCTGTAAGCGACAGCTCGGAGAAGCCGCCACTGGCAGTTGCATCAAGGATGCCCTTACTACCCCATTGACCGGCCGATAGGCTTCAAATGCTTTATCGCTTGCTCGATGGCCTCTTCCGCCTCAACATACTTGCCCGCCTGCGTAAGCTGCCAAGAGAGGTCACAGTAGTGGGCCGAAGCTTCGGTAGCCCTCCCGTCGAGTCGCGCCCAGTTGTACATGGAGTATTTCCTGGAGAGGCCCCACGCATCCACGCTGCCCAGGACAAAGATGACCCTGTTTTCCCGGTCGGAATCAAAGGAGCAGCCGGGGCAGGAGAGGTGGCTGGTCACACGCTCCCGCCGCCGGATTTGGGTGACCTGGTCAGTGAATGCTGACAGAGCGACGTAACAGAGCGGCCCCTTTACAGCGCGAACGACAGGCCCCTCTATGACCAGTTCGTCGCCCATTTGGTGGCCGGCGGGGCATTCTCCCAAGATCCTAGTCGGACTTGCCAGTACCTTGACCATTGTACACCTCTTTCCCGACGCTGAAAACGACATTCCCGCCGAGTCCCGTAGCGGGGTCAGGGCAGGAAGCGAGGGCTTTCTCGCCCGGCCTGATGCGAGTCATACTGGCAAGGATGGCGCTGAGCGCAAATATGCAGAGCTTGTCCGACTGTTCCTTTTCGATGCACGCTGTATCGAGGTTGACGACGACTTGGTCGCCCACCTGATAGCCCGCATTGCACTTGCCGGCGACTCGCACGACGGTGGCGGTGGCACGTTTCATAACCTGTTTACCTCACGGTTGCCTCTCTGTCGGGACGAGCCTTGTGCCGATGGGCAGCACAAGCAGGTCTCCCTCCCGCCCTGCCAGCACGATCTGGCCCGCTAGTTCGCCAGTGTGCCTGTCGCTGAGGGCCTGGAAAGGCAGGTCGAGGAGCACCCTTTCCGCGGCCAGTGGCTGACCCTCGCCGAGCAAGGCGGCGACATAGAGGATCTCTCCCTTTTCTTCGTTTACCTCATGGTGAACTACATAGACGTCGTGGCCGGACTCCAGAGATGTTGCCTGCAACGTCTCTGCTATCTGATACGCCTTGGGATCGAATCTCAGGCGAATCTCGAAGGCATAGACGGCGCGCAGGTCGCGGGCCACCAGTTGCCAGCGACCATCGTCCGCTTGCTGGATCGTGACTTCGCCGCCCGGCCATTCCTTTGCTGCCCCGGCATAGGCCACACCCCACGTCGTTGGCCCGACGCGAGAATAATTGCAGGCGACCAGCACCAGATCGGTCAGGTCCACGCGGCCATCGGCATTGATGTCGGCGCGGCTATCCTGCGGGGGCGCTGCCCCATAGTGGATGGCGACGGTCACCAAATCCAGCAGGCCAATCACCTGGTCGCCATTGGCGTCGCCACCCAGCAACTCGGTGTTGGGGAGGACCGTCGTCTGCCCGCCGGTGACGGTTACCGCATCGTGGCGGCTGGAGAGATAGCCGGCCAGAGAAGCTAGGATACGATAGCTGCCAGCGGGCACAGGGGCCAGGAGAAAGTCACCGGCATCGCCGGTCAGTACACTGCCCACACTTTCCAGAGACACCTGCGCGCCTCCATATCGTGCTCGCCCTTGCAGGATGACGCGCCCTGAGACGGACCCCTGGCCAGCGCCACAGATTTGCAGGGAGACATCATCCAGGTACATCCAGGTGCGGCCTCCGCTACCATTGTTAAAGACGTTGAAGTAGAGGGCTACGCGGCGACCTCGATAGGGCGTCAGGTCGGCGACGTGCTGTGTCCAGAGGCCGCTCCTCTCAGTCTGGCGCATGATAATTGCCAGGACATTGAGCGCTTCGTCCAACAGAAGGCACTCCTGCCAGTCGTAATGGCTCCAGATCGTCGCATCCTGGGCCACTGGTACGGAGGATGGCTCCGTGCTATACCCCTCCCCACGGAGGGGGGACCAACTCTGGTAGCTTAGCTCTTCGCTATAGGGCTTGTACCAGAAGGAGAGAAGGGCGAAGGTAGCGTCCGCCGGGATGGTCACCCACTGGCGCACTGAGGACCAGGTGTAGACATCGCCCTGGCTGGGAGGGATGCCCAGGCGGATGGATTGCAGGCCGGAATGCCTCTCTTCCTGCGTGTAGCTCGCTGGCCGCGCGGTCCCTCCCACCTGCCAGGCGTCCAGAGACTCAAAGCTGCCATTGACCACCGCCTCCCAGCAAGGTTGCGGCGTGGGCGTCATGCTGGGTGAGCGAGCGATAGGGCCGCCGAGTCTGCCAATGGGAAAAAGCAGGGCCAACAAGAGTAGTGAAATCCTTACGGGACGCCAGGTAAGACCTCCAGTATGCTTCATCGTGGCTCCTCCTCGAGATACGTTCACTCCACCCATTGATGTAGTCTATAGCGACGGCCCGGAAGAGCCGTCGCTAGGAATGCAGCCCAGCGTCAGCTCTTCAGACTGACGCTTATCAGCCAAAGTGTCTGCGAGCAATGCCTCTAGTAAGGGGCGTCGCGGCCAGTGATCCGATACGCCTTGCCACTTCAGTATATTCCAGATGTGATCATATGTCAAGGGCAAAGTAGCGACTGAAAGAGCCGTCACTGGGAACTGCAAGCCCAGCGTTAGGTTTTCAGGCTGACGTCCGCCAGGACCACAGGCCGATTCGAGGCAGGTATGCGGCTTGTCAGTAGGGGGCGAATACCATATAATAGGCACGTTCCAGGACTGTTCGAGGAATGGGGGAGATGAAGGCTTTCGCCGCGGTATTGGAAGCGTTCAATGCGCCGCTCGTCTGGCGCGAATTCGAGGTGCTGCCGCCGGAGTCGGGAGGGCTTGTCGTGCGCATCGAGGCGGCCGGCATCTGCGGTTCCGATTTGCACATGTGGGAGGGGAAGGATCCCCGCACGCCCTTGCCCATCATCCTGGGACATGAGGCCGTTGGGCGTGTGGTCGCGGTGGGGGGTGATAAGCAAGACATCCTGGGGCGGCCCACCCGCGAGGGGGATCGAGTGGCCTGGGATCGAGGGGTGACGTGCGGCGAGTGTTACTATTGTGTTGTGCGCAAACAGGCCTATCTCTGCCCGAAGCGGCGCGTCTATGGGATCAATATGTCCTGCGCCGACTCGCCCTATCTGCTGGGTGGCTATGGAGAGTACATGCACCTCCTGCCGCGCACCAATGTCCTGATTGTGCCGGAGACAATGGACCCGGCTCTCCTCGTCGCTGCCAGTTGTTCCGGGGCAACGGCCGCCCATGCCGTCGAGACCTGCGCCATTCGGCCCGGCGATCATGTCATCATCCAGGGGCCGGGGCCTCTCGGCCTTTTCTCCCTCGCCTTTGCCCTGGAACAGGGAGTGGAGACGGCTATCGTCGTGGGCACAGCGCGCAGCGCGTGGAAACTGGATATCGCCCGCAGGTTCGGCGCCACTGCTGTTATCGCCATCGGCGAGAAGCCAGCAGAGGAACACTGGGAGAGAATCGCGGCACTGACCCATGGCCGAGGCGCGGAAGCCGTCATCGAATGTTCCGGCTCGCGTGCGGCGATTGCCGAGGGAATCAAGTGGGTCGCGCCGGGAGGAGTCTATGCCTGGCCGGGGGCTGCCGTCTCCATTGGTGAGCTGTCAATCGCCGTGTACGAGGATGTCGTGCGCAAGAACGTTCGCTTGCAAGGCATCTGGGTGAGCGACACGAGCCATTTCTACCAGGCCGCCGAGTTGGTGACAAGCGAGCGGTATCCCTTTGAGTCCATGGTCACGCACCGCTTCTCGCTGCACCAGGCGGATCAGGCCTTGCAGGCTCTGAA
>CAYPON010000199.1:0-6741 GCA_964412315.1 uncultured Anaerolineae bacterium
GAGTCCGGCCCATTATCTGCAACTTGCCAATCTCTCAAGTCAATGTGGGCATATGGTAAGAACTGAGCCTGGGGCGGCAGCACATGCAAGAGATCTGGGTTGAGCGAATAGATCCGATCCGCATAACGGGCGAATGTGGCAATCCGCCGTCGCCTGTTAATGTCCGCTTCCACCGTATAGCCTTCGGACGCCATCACGCCCGCCGCGCTGATCGCAAAGTTGGCCAGACAGTAATCCACCTGGCGCGCATCACTGCCTTGATAGGTGACCACAATTCCTTTGCCTGCGCGCTTCAGCAAAGGCAGATCGCGCATGTCAACCAGACGTATGTAAAACCGCGCCAATCGCCCCCTGATCTCTCGGAGGAACGGGCGCGATTCGTTTCGGACGTCTGCGCTGCTCCACCTTGGCATCATAGACCGCCCAAAATTAAAGTGGATGATATCAAAGTCCCTGAGAACGCGCCACACGAACTGCCAGCGTTTGATCTCACGCGCCAAGACGCTCTGGCCTTCGGCTCCAAGCCCAAGCATTTCATCAGACTGATCATGGTATTTATGACTCTGTTGCGCAAAGTCAACACACCAACTGGCCAGGCCGACCTCTCGTTCAGCCCGGGCCAGCCCCTGCGGATTGCTCGCGTTATTCGTGGGGCAATGCAACACGCGGATGGGCTTCTCCATCAATCCTCACCGCGAATCCAGAAAAAGGCGCGCCCAAATCTCAAGATTCAGCCAGCCCCAGACAACTTTGGCCTGGATGGCGGGATTTCCCCTGCGAAACTCCTTGTATAAGGAAAGAACTTGCGATTGGTCCATCCATCCCCGCTGCCGCAACGATTCAGAAGCCAGGACACCTTCAAAGAGCGAGGCCAGCGGCCCTCTATACCAGGTGCTTTCCGGCACCGGAAAGCCCAGTTTGTCGGGCCGCCATCGTATGGCGTCGGGTATGGCCCCAGCCAAAGCCTGGCGCAGGATGAATTTCGTCCAACCATCGCGCACTATGAAATCATCCGGAAGGTGAAAGCCGGCCCAGACCAGGCGGTAGTCCAGGTAAGGCTCACGAGCTTCCACTGAAAACGCCATCGAATCGCGATCCAGTTGCCGCAGAATCTGCGGCAAGCTGGAAGTGGTAAGAGTGCGCAGCAGAACAGCATGTAGATGACCCTTGCCGGCTACCGCAATCTCGCCACGCCGCATATCGGCAAACGTCTCTGACAAACCCGCCTGGCGCACCAACTCTGGATGCAAGGCAGCCCAACGAGGGTCATATCGCCCGCGTCGTCCAAGCAGCGCGTATGGCTCCGCAAGCCATTTGATCTCGGATAAGGTCTGGCGGAGCAAATGGCGAATAGGCTGAGCATTCCGCCTTTGCCACTTGCGAAGCTCCCGCCATGCCTGCACGAGCCTGCCCTGCTCTACCAGGCTGGCCGCATACACGGACACCATCGGCTCATAACCTGCGAAAAGCTCGTCCGAGCCCTGTCCGTCCAACATCACCGTGAGGCCATGGCGTCGTGCTTCACGAAAAACGCACCATTGGGCATAGGCGCTGGATCCCAATACCGGCTCGTCTAGATGCCAGATGAACTTCTCGATCTCATGCCGCAACCCATCGGCAGCCGGAAATGTAAAGTGCGCCTGGACGCCCGTATGTTCGACCACCTTCTGTATCCAGGGCCGCTCATCTAATGGTGAGTTCTCGTAAACCGATGAGACGGTGTGCTGCAACGGCGGCCCCCCAAGGTTGGGGCCGTCCATGTCGCGCAACATCCGATTGGCAACGCAAACCACTCCTGAAGAATCAAGCCCACCGCTCAGGCTCGAACCTACCGGCACATCGCTGCGCAACCGCAAACGGACAGAGTCCGTCAATAAAGAACGGATTTCCTGGCTGGCATCCTGCAGGGTGGGCGTAGCATTTGTCACGGGCCGGGAAGGCAATTCCCAAAAGCGAGAGATACTTGGCCGGTCAACACACGGCTTCAGACACGCTCCGCTGCCGGGAGCCAGGGAAAAGATCCCCTCAAAGAATGTTTGCTCAGGATGATAGTTGAGGATTCCGCGAGCCAGATAGTCCTTCACAATCGGAAGGTTGGGCCTGGCCGGGACAACACACAAGAGCGCCTTGATCTCCGAACCAAAGACAACCCCCGGCCCGAAGAACGCATGATAGAACGGCTTGACACCAAAACGGTCGCGCGCACAGAAGAGATGACGGTGGCCTGTATCCCAAATAGCAAAGGCCCACATGCCGTTGAAGCGAGACAAGCATTCGGCTCCCCACTGCTGGTACGCCGCCAGAATCACCTCCGTGTCGGTGCCTGTCCGGAACTGGTAGCCATAGCCGCTCAGTTCTTCGCGCAGCTCCAGATAGTTGTAGATCTCGCCGTTAAAGACGATCCAGCAGCGCCCATCTGCGCTGCTCATGGGCTGATGCCCAGCCTGAGAAAGATCAAGGATGGACAGACGACGAAAGCCCAAAACCAGATCGTAGCTCTCCCCAAGATGGTTCTCAAGAGATGGGAGACACAGACGGGAGTCGGTATCCCGACCACCGCAAGCGACCACGCAGCCGGTTTGTGTGTTGACCAGCAGATACCCCTCGTCGTCTGGCCCGCGGTGTCGAAGCAGGGTCGTGGCTTTCCGTACCGTTAACAGGTCAACCGGTTTGCCATCGCGGTGCCAGATGCCAAAGATACCACACATAGGCTTAACTCTCTGCTCGTCTTGCGCGGACGAAGCGGCTGCTGGTGCCACTCAACTTTGCAATTTCCTCAACAAGCAATCCAGACTCATTGAGCCACTCCTCCAATGCGGGCCAGTTCATGTGGGATGTATGGAAGTGATCCACAGCGCCATCGGGCACTTTGAGCCTGGCCAGACACGCCTTGTGACGAGCCTTGAGCCTGGCCCGTGGTGTTTTGCGCAACCCTGTCAGAAAGGCCAGCGATCGAAGGATGGCCAGCAAATGACCTTGTCGCAGCAGGGAGATGCCTTTCTGCGCCATACGGAGATACCGCATCCGCACTGTTTCCTCAGGCTGGCTCTGAACCGCTTCACCCGTCTCCCCGAACCAGATATTTACCGTCCCATCCAATTTGACGACGCGCCTCGCCTCGGCCAGCGCGCGCGTCGGCACAAGCATATGGTCAAGGGAAGTCGCGAACAACACCCGATCAAATGTGGCCCCACGGAATGGCAGATATTCACCAATTCCCTGCACGAAAGTGAAGCGCCTGGGCTGCACTCCGCGTAAAGGATCAATTCCCACAAATTGGCCGGGAAAATCCTGCACTGCGTACGAAGGAACGTCCTGAGGTCCACAGCCCACATCCAGAACAAGCCCAGAGAGCTGACAAAAGGAGGAGAAAGCTTTCGCATCCTCACGATGACCTACGGAGAGGGACAACTCGGGAGTCTCTGTATATGAAGCTAGGCCATTGTCTTGCAGTTGCTGCCAAAGATGCCATTTCTCGACTACATCCGCATCCGGGGGTGGCACCGGGGTAAAATCAAACAGGCCATCCCGACAAGTATACGCGCGCTTGCATCGGGAACAGGAGACCACTCCCTTTTCATGCATTTCACCCAGGAGGAGTTCGCTCTGGCAGATAGGGCAGACGAGCAATTTATCCAAGATCACACTTCGCTCTCCAATCATCCGATGGGTTTTCAAGACAGGGGTTTGTCCTCCGGCCAATCCAGGCAACGGAGCACCCCCGGCTCGACCTCCTTGTAGCGCCAGCCGCTTTCCGGGCAGACCATGATACCATCCTTATCGGGATTCTGCAAACGGTGGCCGTGGCGGCTCATCCAGCCCCTCTGGCGAGCCGGCACCCCTATCATCAAGGCATAGTCCGGCACATCCCTCGTGACGACTGCGCCCGCGCCGATGAAAGCATAGCGACCGATGGTAACTCCGCAGACGATGGTGGCATTAGCGCCGATCGTCGCACCCCGTCTCACGATCGTCTGCTCGTACAGGTGACGACGCGGAATCTCGGAGCGCGGATTGTTCACGTTGGTGAACACGCAAGAAGGCCCACAAAAAACATCGTCCTCCAATCTCACGCCAGCATATACAGAGACATTGTTTTGTATCTTGACATTGTTACCGATCACCACATCGTTGGCGACGAAAACGTTCTGTCCCAGAATACAGCGTGCACCGATGCGGGCACCTGGCATCACATGACAAAAGTGCCAGATCCTGGTGCCTACGCCGATTTGGCAAGGCTCATCTATAACGGCTGTCGGATGGACAAAATATCCCTTTTCGCTCATGCAAATACCTCAATGGGCAAACTGACCGGCTCGCCATTGGTGACCAGAGATCGTTGGGCGGCCTGCAATACCTTCAATACTCGCAGCCCACTCTCTCCATCGGTCAGGGGCAACTGGCGCGACTCGACCGCCGCAAGGAAAGCCTGGCATTCCAACCTTAGAGGCTCGTCATTCGGAAAAGAGACCTCTTGTCCTTCCCCCTTGACCGGAATCGGCTCTCCGTTGCGTATATCCACATGCTGATCGTAGAGGATCAGTTTCTTGGCCACGTCATCGAAGCTAGCCATTTTGCTAGAGCCGATGACCACAAGGCGCTGCTCCTTGAAGGGATGCAACCAGGAGACAAAGATATGAGCTCGTACACCATTATCAAATAACAGGTTCGTGACCGTTACATCGGCGATATTCGGCTGTACGTAGTTGCCACCACAGGCAGTCACCTGGAAAGGCATACTGCCCATCAGCCGCAGAATGACCGCTATATCATGTGGGGCAAAACTCCAGAGGATATTCTCTTCACGTCGCACTTTCCCCAGGCTGAGACGGTTGGAGTAGATATACTGTACTTTACCTAATTCGCCATCTCGCACCATCGCCTTTAGCTTGACGATGGCTGGATGATACTCCAGCACGTGGCCTACCATCAAGATGCACTGGCGCTCCGCCGCCAACCGCACCAATTTCAGGCCTTGCTCGTAATTCAAAGCCAGAGGCTTTTCGACGAACACATCCTTGCCCGCTTCCAAGGCCTGTTTGGCTAGGTCGTAATGAGTCTCTGCTGGTGTGGCAATCGCCACCCCCAAAACTGCAGAAGCAAAGATTTGGTGCGTGTCGGCTACGATAGCGGCTTGTGGTGCCAGTTCAGATGCTGTCGCCCGCCCCACGGGTGTCACATCGCATACTGCCCTCAGCGCACCAAGCTGGTTGAAGTTGCGCACCAGGTTCCTACCCCAGTAGCCACAGCCGATAACTGCTATCTCTGACATTGCTTGCTCCTCTTCTTCGTTTGGGAGTGCTCATTACAGATGCTCTTCACAACTTCCACCAGCGGCACGCTTGGCTGCCAGCCCAATAGCTCCCTTATCCGCGTCGTATCCGGCACGCGGCGCTGCATATCCTCAAAGCCTGGCGCGTATGCCTCAGAATAGGGGATATGGCGGATCTCGGAGGCACTGCTGGTCACTTCTTTTACCAATTCAGCCAAGCGGCGGATAGTGATCTCTTCGCTGCTGCCCACGTTGTACACCTTGCCGTAAGCATCAGGGTGCTCCGCCAGTCCAATGAGCGCACGCATGACATCGCTGACATCGCAGAAACATCGCGTCTGGCTCCCATCGCCATAGACCGTGATCGGCTCGCCGCGCATTGCTTGAGACAGGAAGCGGGGCAGCACCATGCCGTATCTGCCGGTCTGCCGGGGGCCAACAGTGTTGAAGAGGCGCACGATCACCACTGGCAGGCCATGCTCGTGGAAGTAAGCCAGGCCCAAGAACTCCTCCACCATTTTGCTGGCGGCATAAGACCAGCGGCTCTTGCTGGTGGCCCCTAGAACGACATCATCCTCCTCGCGAAAGGGAACGTGGCTTCCCTTGCCATACACTTCTGAGGAGCTGGTGATCAACACTTTGGCGCGGTAGCGCAAGGCGGCGCGCAACACCGCTTCTGTTCCCGCCACATTGGCTTCGATGGTATGAACCGGGTGTTCGATGACCAACTGCACGCCCACGGCGGCGGCGAGGTGAAAGATCACATCTGCTTCCGAAGCCAAACGATCCAAGACAATCTGGTCCCTGACATCGGCGATGGCGAAGCGAAAGCCAGGTCTGCCAGGCAGGTGGGCGATGTTTTCGAATCGCCCCGTGGACAGGTCGTCAATGACAGAGACTTGATCGCCCCTGGTGAGAAGGGCTTCTGCCAGATGGCTGCCGATGAAGCCGGCCCCGCCTGTGATAAGGCATCTGAGTGACACTAAGCGGCCTCCTTCAGTTTTCCTATACCTGACCCTTTTTGAAATAAGCGCTGCCCTCCGACCTACGTCAGAACTGCAGGCCAGCCCGTACGAAAACAGTGTGTAGCCCTCCCGGAGCAGCGGCTACAACGGATAGGGCTTTTCAAGAGGGAGGCAGGAGTTATCCTGCCCGGATCCGGCGCCCGCGACCACGGGTGCGGCGCCCTCGTCGCGGATGCCTCTCCGCTGGCTCCAGTTCGTCCACCGAGATGTCCGTCCGGTTGCCCTGACTGAGGAAATCAACGAGAATCGTGACGCGCTGGCTGGGCGTAGTAGGCCCGTCGAAGATCGCATAGAGTCCCTGGAGCGGCCCGGAACGAATGCGCACGCGATCTCCCGGACGGAAGTCGTGGGTGGGCATCCCCCCGCTGCTTTCCAGTTCCTCCAGTTGGTCGCGGATCAGGTTAATGGCCTCCTGGGGCATGCGCGCTGGGATTCCACCAACGG
>CAYPON010000200.1:0-6705 GCA_964412315.1 uncultured Anaerolineae bacterium
TCTAATTCGCTGACAGGGGGTTCCGGCGGTGAAAACTGGCCGGGACACTTGGGCAACACTTGATGGGGAGACCACCGGGGGTCTCGGCTTGACAACAAATTCCACGATATCGCGCGCTTTCTAGAGTGCTTGCAGCACCCTCACCAGCACCCCTATCCCCTTCCGATACTCCGCCAAGCTGATATGCTCCTGCGGCGTATGATCTAGCCGCGAATCGCCAGGCCCGTAGGCCACGATCTGGCAGCCCCAGAGCGGCCCCACGATGTTCATGTCTGATGTGCCATGCTTCAGGGCGAACCTGGGATCCCCCCCCTCGTCGCGGATGGCCTGTAAAAAGGCGCGCACCAGCGGCGTATTGCGCGGCGCCTGGAAAGGCTCCTCCTCGTTCCAGAAGGTTACCTCTCCGGCTCCCCGCCACGTTTCAAACTGGGCCTTGAGCTTGGCAATGCTGCGACCGAGCGGCACGCGGTAAGCGACCGTCGCCTCCGCTCGCTCGCGGAGGCCATCGCTGGAACTGCCGATCGCACGCAACGTTGCATCCAGCGTCTGGAAGGAGCGTGGCTGCCCGCCGCTTTGCTGTTCGGCGTATTCCCTGGCCCGCAGCCAGAAATCCACCGCTTTCTCCGCCGCGCTCTGATTCGGCCCGGAAAAATGCGCCGCCTCTTGCTCTAGAACATATTGCACGACCAGGCTTCCCTTGTAGCCCAGGGTGATCCGATCCCAATTGCTCGGCTCGCCGATGATCGCCGCCACAGGCCGATGCCGTGCAGCGATATGGTGCGCGCCACGCGAGGTGGGACACTCCTCCTCGACCGCGCCCACGACGATGAAGCGCTTGCCTGGCCGGGGGCCAACCTGGGCGACGGCGGAGATGAAGGCCGCCAGCGGGCCTTTAGCGTCCACAGCGCCGCGTCCATAGAGGAGAGCGCCCTCCTGGCGAACCGGGATTTGCCCAGGTGCGGTGTCCATGTGCCCCAAGAGGATGATCTCCTCCGGCCCGTCGCCCACCACGCCCACCGCGTTCCCAACCTCGTCGCGCCAGGCCACAAAACCAGGCAGCTCCCCCATGCGGCGGACGAGAAGTGCGGCGATGGCCTCCTCCTGGCCGGAGAGGCTGGGGATTTCCAGCATCTCGCGCAAGAGTGTCTCAGGAGCGATCATCGCACGGCGACGCGCAGTTCGCTCAGCGCGGTCTTCAGGCCGCCGCTAGGGATTTCACCGTTGGCGACCGCCACGACGTAATCAATGATCCGATTAGGGATGTCCACGCCGGTGGGCGCAATGCTGTTGCGAAACTCCATCGTATAATTCACCTCGCTCACCAGATAGCCGCGATGCGGGTCCTCCAGCACATCCACCGCCAGCACGCCTCCTCCCACCGCTTTGGCCGCCGCCACGCTGATAGCGTTCAGTTCGGAAGTGACGGGGCAATTCGAGGCATGTCCGCCGCGAGCGGTGTTGGTGATCCAGTGTTCGGCATCACGATAGATGGCGCAGATCGCCTCGTCGCCGATGACAAAGGCGCGAATATCCCGCCCCGGCTTGCGGATGTACTCCTGGATGTAAAAGATGGAGTGGTGATAGGAGCCAAGGATCTGTTTGTGTTCGAGGACGGTCTCGGCGGCCTCCCGGTCGTTGATCTTGGAGAGCAGCCTCCCCCAGGAGCCGATGGCCGGCTTCAAGACCACCGGATAGCCCATCTCCTCGATGGCTTGTAGGGCCGACTCGGTGGTGAAGGCCACTACCGTGCGCGGCGAGGGCACGCCGGCGCGGAAGAGGGCGCTGGTCGTGAGCAGCTTGTTGCCGCAAATCTCGCCCACCTCATAAGTATTGACCGTGGGGATGCCCCAATCGTTCAAGATGCGCAGCGCGGATATGGCGCGGGAGTGGTTGATGCATCTCTCCAGGATGACATCGTAATTCAGGCCCGGCCTGCCCATGTCCAGGATGATCTCGCGGTCATCCAGGAGATCGTAGGGGATGCCTCGTTTCTCCAGAGCCTCGATGAGGAGCTTTTCTTCCACGCGCACCCGCGAATAGAGTATGCCGACTTTCAACGTTCGCCTCCGTTTCATTCGCCCCAGTCTTCCTCTTCTTCTGGCGCCAGGTCTAGCTCCAGCGGATCAGCGCAGATGACCTCCAGCTCCGCGCCACAATCCGGGCAGACCACCAACTCCCCCTTAATGACGCCTTGCAATGTGATTTTGGCCTCGCATTCAGGACATGTCCCTGCCATTTGATTTACCTCCTACCTTACCCTCGATCAGCCGCCATGGCCGATCCTATCCAATACTGCTTTAGCAACGTCCGCTGTGCCGCACTTGCCTCCCAAGTCCGGCGTCAGGAATCCTTCTTCAAGGCAAGCCCTCACCGCCGCACGCACACGGTTCCCGGCCTGCTCGTATCCCAAATAGTCGAGCAGCATCGCTGCGCTGAGGATGGCGGCCAAGGGGTTGGCGATGTTCTTTCCCGCGATATCTGGCGCTGAGCCATGCACCGGCTCAAAGATCGCCATCCCCTCCCCGATGTTGCCCGCAGGCGCCAGGCCCAGCCCTCCCACGAGCATCGCCGCCTCGTCAGAGAGAATGTCGCCGAAGAGGTTGGTCGTCACCACCACATCGAAATGCTCCGGGTCACGGATGAGTCGCAAGGCCATTGTATCCACCAGCGCTTCTTCGATGGTCAGGTCGGGGTAGCTCGCTGCCACACTTCGCACCGCTTGGCGGAAAAGCCCGCAGGTTTCGGGCAGGATGTTCGCCTTGTGCACAATAGTCAAATGACGCCGCCTGCGATTAGCCAGTTCGCAGGCCAGGCGACCGATTCGCTCCGAAGCAGCGCGCGTGATCACACGTTCAGCGATGGCCGTCTCGCCGTCGCTTCGCTCGCGCTGCACGTAAAGGCCCTCCGTATTTTCACGCACGATCAACATGTCAATATTGGGACGCGAAGCAGGGACAGGCGCAGAAAGGACGGGGCGCAGATTCGCATACAGGTTGAACTCGCGCCGCAGGGCGACGATGGGGCTGCGGTATCCTGGCACCTTTTGCGAGGGGGAGGAAACCGCACCGAACAGCGCGGCGGCACATGACTTCAGGATGGCTATCGTCTCCTCCGGCAGCGCAGTGCCTCGCCGCTGGAAACATTCCCAACCGATCTCCCCTTCCACGAACTTCCAACTCGGCCCCGAGGCGCGCAGCACCTCCACCGCCCAGGGGATCACCTCGCGGCCAATCCCATCTCCCTTGAGGACACAGATGCGCTGGGCCATCAGCAAGCCTCCACTGGCTGGCCGGGAAAGCGCTTGTACTTGCGATAATATTCGACCAGATTCCCCTCGCGCCAAATCTCGCGCACGAAATCCGGCGGCGCGGGAAGATCATAGGCTCCATGAGAGGTCACAAGCTGATACTTATCTAGCAACAGGGTCACCTGCTCTCCATCCTCAAGTTCCCCGGTCAAGTCTATCTCAAAGAGGGGCAGCCCCAAGGCGAGAGCGTTGCGGAAAAAGATGCGCGCAAAGCTGGGGGCGATGATCGCTCCGATGCCAACGACTTTGAGCGCTTTGGGCGCGTACTCGCGCGAAGAGCCGCAGCCAAAGTTCTTGCCAGCGACGATAATGTCCCCCGGCTTGACCTCCTTGGCGAACTCCGGCCGCGCCTCCACAAAGGGATACTTGCCCAACTCCGCCTCGGAAGTCATGTAAGGGGCGTAGCGGCCAGGCAGGATCTGATCCGTATCCACATCCGCGCCGAATAACCACACTCTTGCCATTTTAACACTCCCATCGGTCACTTCTTGAGAATCACCGCAGAGGGCGCGGAGCGCGCAGAGTTCTTATTTTTCTCTGCGGCCTCTGCGTTCTCCGCGGTGAAATTTTAGTTACACACAAGTAGAGTCGGTGATATAGCCGGTCAAGGCGGTGGCGGCTGCCGTCTGCGGGGAGGCGACATAGATCATCGCCTCCGGCGAACCCATGCGGCCACGGAAATTGCGGTTGCCGGTGGAAAGGCAGACCTCGCCCGCTGCCAAGACGCCCATGTGACGACCAATGCAGGGACCACATCCCGGCGTACCCACGGTCGCGCCAGCCTCGACCAACGCCAGGAGGCTCCCGTCTCTGATAGCCTCGCTCAGCACCTGGCTGGAAGCGGGCACGACGATCATGCGCAGGCCAGGGGCGGTCTTGTGGCCTCTCAGGATTTCGGCGGCGGCACGGATATCTTCCAGCCGCCCATTGGTACAGGTGCCCAGGAACACGACATCCACCTTGACTTTGCCCAGAGTTGCGACATCTACGACTTGATCTGTAGAGTGCGGTACGGAGGCCTGTGGCAGCAGGGTGCCCAAATCCACGGTCAGTTCACGCTCATAGCGTGCCCCCGGTTCCAGGCGCAGCCAGGAAGGGATGTGGAACCGCTCTGTCACCTCGCCGGAAGGAGGGATCAGCCCCGCCTTAGCCCCGATCTCCGTAGTCATGCAGGCAAGAGTCTGGCGGGAGGCCAGGGAAAAGTCATCTAGGCCGTGATACTCTACGCTCCGATAGGCCGCACCGTCGTTGCCGATCTGTCGCGCCACGACCAGGCTCAGGTCTTTAGCCGAGACGCGAGGCGGCAGCTTGCCGCGCACCTGAATGCGGATAGTCTCCGGCACTTTAAGCCAGGTGTGGCCGCTCGCCCAGGCCAGGGCGATGTCGCTGGAGCCCATGCCTGTGCCAAAGGCGCCGATCGCGCCGTAGCTGTTCGAGTGCGAATCCGACCCCAGGACGATCTGGCCAGGTTGGGCCAGCCCCTCCTCGATCATGACCTGATGGCAAACTCCGCGACCCACGTCGAAAAAGTTAGTGATGCCCTGTTCCGTCACGAAACGGCGAATGCGCACCTGGTTGTCGGCGGTAGGCACGCTGGATGCCGGGGCTACATGATCCACGAAAAGGGCCACGCGGCGCACATCATGCACGCGAGCCACACCCAACTCTTTTTGTAACACGTCAATGATCGAGGGGGTCAGAGAATCCACCCCCATGGCCATGTCCACAGGGACAACCACCAGATCGCCGGCCTTGACCTCGCGACCTGCCGCGTGACCGATGATCAGCTCAGCCAGCGTGTGTGGCACCTGCGACCTCCTCCCTCTTTAGCGAGCCGTCTATCCAACGGCGCAGGATGTCGTCTACGTCCGCTAACGTCAACGGTTTCTCGTCAGCGACCGCTTTGATGTGCTTCGTGGCCTCCTTGATCTGGTCATCTGTGAGGCCCAGGCCCAACTGCTGAACGCGAGCACGCACTGCATTCCAGCCGGTCAGCCGGTGAGCAATGGAAATGTAGCGGGTCATGCCGAAATCGTGCGGATCCAGAATCTCGTATGTCTCCGGGTTGTTCAGTATGGCCTTGGCATGAACGCCTGCTTTGTGAGTGAAGGCGGTGATCCCTGTGATATAGTTGTTGAAGGGGACGCCCACGCCCACGATATCGGCCACCAGGTTGTCCAGCTTGGGCAGCACCTTGAGGTTATATTTGCGCACATATTCCTTATTCTCCGCATACATCCGCGCGATGAATCCGCCCAGAGGCGTGATACCATTCCGCTCCCCGATGCCCAGGACGCTGGTGTCTATGTGGGTGGCACCAGCCTCCAGAGCGCAGAAGCTGTTGGCGATAGCGCACCCCGAATCGTTGTGGCCGTGGAACTCGATGTCTGCGTGGACGACACGGCGCAAAGTGGACACCAACTCATAGACTTGGCGCGGCTTGGCCACTCCCACCGTATCAGCGATGCCCACGCGAGTGACGCCGAGCTGGTCTACAGCGATATAGACCATCATCAAATCGGCCAGTTGGCTACGGAACGAATCCTCGCTGCTGAAACGCACCTCCAGCCCCTGGGACTTGATATAGGATACTACCTCAATTGCCGCGTCAATGATCTGCGGGATAGTCTTGCCGTGGCTGAACTGGCGCAAGTAGGAAGATGTGCCGAACAGGACATCTATGCCGTGCACGCCGGTGTCCACCGCTAGTTTAGCATCCTCCATCGCACAGCGGGTATGCGTCAACAGCTTGGCCTTCAGCCCCAACTTGGCCACATGCTTGGCATCCCTCAAGCTCTTTGGCGAGGCAGCAGGGGAGGTCAACTCGATATACTCCACGCCGAATTCGTCCAAGAGCCAGGCGATCTGCTCCTTCTGCTCTGTCGAGAAATTGGCGCCCACGAACTGCTCCCCTTCGCGCAATGTGGACTCGATGATACCGTAATTCTGCAGACTCATGCGATTTCCTCCTCCTCTGTGCTGGGGCCAAAACGGAGCCTAGATAAACAAAAAGAGCCAACTTCCGACGCTTCTGTCTGGGAAGCTGGCTCTTCGATTCCCTTGTGCAGGCCAGGCAGCCCAGGCTATGGCCTGGGCTTCTTGCCTTCCTGCGCCGCGTGAAGGAGCGTAATAGAAACCAACTCACGATAAGTATCCAGTCTCGGATTCATTTACCGACCATCCTGAAAACTCACGTAAAAACAGAAACGCTCGTTAGGTGCAACCACCAACACGCACCGGGACTCTCCGAGCGCTCCACTTTGAGCTAGAAATATTCTAGCACAGGATGCAGGTAATGTCAAATCACAGGCGTGTATTCTTTGCCCTCGCCCAGCACCTCGTAAACGCGCGGCATCCACTCGCTGATCAGGATATGCTGCGGGCATTTCTCCTCGCAC
>CAYPON010000201.1:0-1515 GCA_964412315.1 uncultured Anaerolineae bacterium
TCAAAGTGTTCCAGGCAAAAGCGTTGAGCCGACGGTGGAAAGGATCCTGGCGTTTGCCGCGATAGGGATTCACGATATCGGCCTCTTTGATGAGAGGAAGCAACTTGGTGATCTCCTGTGGATTGAACTGGTTGTCCGAGGCATTGAGGAGGATCAGTTCTCTCGTAGCAGCCCCGAACCCCGAACGGAGCGCGCCACCGTAGCCACGGTTCACCGGATGTCGCACCAGGCGCAGTTGAGGAAACTCGCTCTGCAACCCCTGGACGATCTCTGCCGTCCTATCCCGGCTACCATCGTCTACAACGATCACCTCATAGTCGCTGGTTAGGGGATGCAAGGCTGCTATCGTATCTCTGACCGCTTTGGCAATGTTTTCCTCCTCATTGTGGGCGGGCAGCACCGCCGATATGCTCCATTGGTGTGAATCCATCAAAGTTTTCGCACTCAGGCGTGGTTCGCCCACTGTAGAGGGCCTGTCCTCGCTCATGCTCTTCCTTTCCGCTACGCCCAGGCTTCAGGCGTGGGCCATGCCGCCAGAGCTATTTCTTCTTGCCGGACCGCTCGAAGCGCGGAATGCGCCCGAAAAGCAAGCTGCCTACGGAGGAAAGCGCCTGATAATCAGGGGAAGGCATCTCTTGCTCATCGCCGCGCAACCATTTGTCACGGCTTTCCCTAGCTTGCTTGAAGAAGGCTTGAACCTGGGCGGCGTCGCCACTGCTGATGAAGCCCTTCGCCTCGCGCAGTCCCGTCTCCATGATGTCCAGCCAACGCACAATGTTTTCCTGGTTCAACAGGCAGATGTCGCGGGAGGTCTCAATCTCCGCCATGGCAGGGAGGGTCACCTGGGCAAAGTTGCGCCCTCCCAACTTGCTCATCTCATGGAGTGCAGGGCTTTCCGTTATCGCACCGAGCAACGCCGCTGCCAGCACCAGGGGCAGATGATCCATAGCCGCCAGCAAACCATCATGCTCAGCGGGATCAACGAAATACGGTTTCGCTCCCAAGAGCGAAACGATGTCAGTGACCAGCTCAGTCGCATCCGATGCAGCAGTGACGGTTGGCGACAGGCACCAGATCGAACCCTTGAACAAATCCGCTTTCGCAGCGGCAATGCCAGACTCCCCTGTGGACGTAATCGGATCCCCGCCCACGAAATGGACTCGTTTCGGCAGGATTTCCTGCGCCCATTCCAGTACGGGCCTCTTGACCGTTGCGGTATCGGTGACGACGCAGTCCTCGTGCAGATAGGGAGCGATCGCCTTCAGCGTATCCCTGATCGCCAGAAGCGGGAGAGCGAGTATGACCAGATCGGCCCCTTCGCAAGTGGAAATTAGATTCCAATCAGTCTTGTGGACAGCGCCTATCTTTTGCGCCTGGCGAGAGGCGCTGGGGTCCTTATCATGGCCAGTGATCTCTACATCCGTCCCTGCCTGACGGAGAGCCAGGCCGATGGAACCCCCGATCGCTCCCAGACCAACCAATGCGATTCTGACTTTGGCCATTTAGTGGTCTCCT
>CAYPON010000201.1:1615-6692 GCA_964412315.1 uncultured Anaerolineae bacterium
GATCGCTCCCAGACCAACCAATGCGATTCTGACTTTGGCCATTTAGTGGTCTCCTAAAGAATTCTACTTTGCGAACCCAATAGATAGCCGCAGCAGCCCACTTCATTGCCCCAAGATCAGCCGGCCCAGCAAGCGCATGGGCGGCCCCATGAGCAAGCTAATGATACTAAAAGGCATGAAAGAATCAAACAAAATGACCAATAGCAAAATCATAGGCCCCTGGCCTTCCAGTCGCGCCAGGGTTTGGAACGAGGAGTAAGCCCAGGGCCTGCGAATGGCGTTGAGGATCGCCATCAGCACGCTGAACCCATCCAGAGGAGGCACAGGGAGCATATTGAAAACCGCCAAGCTGATGCTGACCACGACCAAAACGGTGAGAAAATCGCGCAAAACCCCCGCTGGCAAGGTTCCAAACCGCAACGGCACAGCGACTGCCGAGGCCAGGAGTAAATTGGAAAAAGGGCCGGCAAAGCCCACAACCCCCATCAATGCCCGAGGGTCTCGCCGGCTATTGTATGGGTTAACCGGCACCGGCTTGCCCCAGCCCAGGCCGATCCCTCGCAAAACGGCCAGGAGCATCATGATCGTTCCCACTGGATCGAGATGGACAAGCGGGTTGAGTGACAATCTTCCCATTTGCTTCGCGGTCGGATCCCCCAGGTAATTCGCCATCCAGGCGTGGAAGAATTCGTGGATGTCTATGCAGATGAGCAGGCTTAAGAGTATATAGAGCGTGCGCACGCCGAACAAGGGACACTCTCCCCCATGCTTGAAATTCCCGGCGACTATTATAGCACAAAACAGGATTTAGTCGAAAACGGAGCGCACAAGTTCCCTGACCGATATCCCCTCTATAGTCGGGCTCGAGAACAGGCTTTTGCGTACCTGGCGCGGCACAACGACTTTGATGCCCCGAGGCACGAGACTGACCTCCAGCGGGGTATGGCCGATAGGCACGCCATCCACGTGCACCGGCATAGGCTTGCGGGTTTTGACCGTCAGATAGCGCGTTCGATAATAGTGAACTTGAGGGTCGCGGAGATGATGTTGCATCAGCACTCCCAGAAGGTGGCGCAGAATAGAGAAAAAGCCCTCCCCCCGGAAAATGCACACATCCAGATAGCCATCGTCTAAACGCGCCTGAGGAGCGACGCGGAAAATCCCTCCGCCGTAGCTTTGGGTATTGCTGACCAGGACAAGCATCACACGCCGGCGTAACGTTCGTTCGTCAGTGGTGACAAAGGCCCTGACTCCTGCGAAACTGAGGGCAACGACAACCGCTCGCACAGCAAAGGCAAGCGCTCCCCAGCGGCGCTTGATGTCAAGTTGCGGCTCGATCTCCTCCACAACCTGAGCATCGAAGCCGACCCCGGCCCAGAGGAGGAAATAGCGGCCATTGGCCCGCCCCACGTCCACCGTGTACACCACACCCTCTTCCAGAGCCTTGACAGCATCGGGAAGGCGATGCGGGTGCAGAGGAGTCCAAACCGGCACCCCGATCTCCCAGGCCCAGACGTTGCCTGTCCCTACGGGCAAGATGCCCACGGCGACATCGCTGCCAACCAGTCCATTAACTACCTCGTTCAGGGTGCCATCGCCCCCCGCGGCGAATACCAACTGACATCCATTTTCCCTGGCGCGTTGGGCGTATCGTGTGGCCTCGCCTGGGGAATGGGTTTCATCAGCCTGCACTTGCCATCCCTGGGAATGCAGATAATCCAACACCTCCTGGATCTCACCCCGCACATCCCTTTGCCCGGCAACTGGATTATAGATGATCTGTGCTTTCATCCTGACCTCTGCCTCGTAGTGGGCCTGTCCAGCACGATATGGTGATTCCGTCCAGGCCAACTCATCATAGCCCAAAAGCCGCCTTTTGTCCACTTTGACATTTTGTGCGGATTGTGCCATGATAAAGTTATGAAGGTTATTGACTTCCATACACATATCTTCCCACCCGACATCATCCGCCAGCGAGAGCGATACCTGGCAAAAGATGACTGGTTTCGGCTGCTTTACGGCGATCCCGGATCGAAGATGGCGACGGCGGAAGAGCTTGTTGCCTCCATGGACGGGGCTGGCGTAGATATGGCGGTCGTTTTTGGTTTTGCCTGGAAAGATCCCGCTCTTTGTCAGTTGTCCAACGATTACGTTTTGGAGGCTGTACGGAGCCATGCGGGGCGTCTGGTAGGGTATGCTGTTGTAAATCCTCGTTCCAGCCAGCTTGCTCTGCGAGAAGTGGAACGGTGCATGGCTCTGGGTTGCCAAGGGGTCGGCGAGTTGATGCCTGACGGGCAGGGCTACGCGCTCGATGAGCAAGACATTATGGCGCCTCTCTTAGGATGGCTGGATGAGAGAAAACTGCCCCTGCTGGTACATACGAACGAGCCAGTCGGGCATGATTATCGCGGCAAGGGGGACACGACGCCAGCGATTGTCTATCGTTTGGCGCTCTCTTTTCCGCAAGTGACCCTGATTTGCGCCCATTGGGGTGGCGGCTTGCTGTTTTACGAGCTAATGCCTGAGGTGCGGCAGACTCTAGCCAATGTTTACTACGATACCGCTGCCTCACTCTATCTCTACGACCGGACGATATTCCCTCTGGCAGAAACACTCTGCCGGGACAAGATCCTTTTTGCTACCGATTATCCGCTCATAGGACAGCAACGTTTTTTGCACCATGTCCGTGCCTCTGGACTCTCCTCGGGAGCTTTGGAGCAAATCCTGGGCGCGAATGCGGAGCGGCTGCTTTCCAGAGCCTGAAAGGTGGTAAGGAGCCTATGGCCGAGAATATCCGTTCTTTCATCGCCATCGTACTGAATGAGGAAGCGATCCTGGCTTTGCGCGATGTACAGAGCGCCTTGCGCAAAAAACCGAGCGGCCAGGTGGGCAGGTGGGCTCGCCCCGAGGACACCCATCTGACGCTCAAGTTCCTGGGGGACGTTCCAGCGACGCAAATCCCGCAAATTGTCGAGGCCATGAAGCAAGCCTGTGACCAACATGGCCCCTTTGACATCTCGCTGACAGGATTGGGGTGTTTCCCAAACATGCGACGCCCCAGGGTGGTCTGGGTCGGGGTCGGCGGAGATGTCGCGGCTCTGCGGCGGCTACAACAGGATGTTGAGGAGGCCATGAATGGTTTGGGATACCCACCGGAGGAGCGCGGGTTCAGCCCGCATCTGACGCTTGCCCGCGTGGCGCGCAACGCTAAACCTGGCGACGTAGAAGCCTTGGGACAGGAGGTGCAACGCATCACGCTGGGGGAGATCGCGCACGTCCACGTGGAGCGCGTCCACCTCATGCGCAGCGATTTGCGCCCTTCAGGGGCAGTTTACACAGAGCTTGCCGCGGCAGCCCTTTTGGCGCGAGATGCTTCGCTCTGCTCGGCATGACACAGGAACGTCACCCTGAGTGAAGGTGGAGGGTCTCGGCGGGATGAAACGGCACAAGGAGGTGCATACTATGCAATTTCGTGATCGCCGAGAAGCAGGAAGGGCCTTAGCGAAAGAGCTGGCTTTTCTGAAAGGCCGGCCCGATATCGTGGTATTGGCTATCCCGCGAGGGGGCGTGGTGATCGGCTTCCAGGTGGCCCAGGAATTGGGCGCGCCCCTCGATGTCTACATTACGCGCAAGATCGGCGCTCCCTATAATCCAGAACTCGCCCTGGGAGCTGTAGCCAGCGATGGCAGCGTCGTTTTGGACGATGATCTGATGCACAGGCTGGGCGTTTCCTCCGACTTTATTGAGGAAGAAATAGCGCAGCAGCAGACAGAGATCCAGCGCCGCATAGAGAAATATCGTGGCGGTCGTGAGGCGATGGATCTGACAGGAAAGACCGTGGTGCTGGTAGACGATGGCGTGGCCACGGGAGCCACAACCCTGGTCACGATCCGCGCCCTGAAAAAACAGCCTCTCGCCAAGCTGATCCTGGCGATCCCTGTGGGGCCACCCGATACCATCGCCAAGCTCAGCAAAGAGGTGGATCAGGTCGTTTGCCTCTCCACGCCGGAACCCTTCTGGGCTGTAGGAGCTTTTTATCTGGTCTTTGACCAGACCTCGGATGAGGAGGTCACGCAGCTTCTGCGAGCCTCGGAGCGAAGGGGGGAAGCGGGAGGCAAGTCGGCGAGACCCGACGGTAAACCATCGGGCTGAAAGCTTAAGCCGGCCAAGGCCGGCTGGAAAAACCGTCATTTGAGCCAGATTCACCCGGCTCTAGCTTCTAGATGGTCAGTTGCAAGATATCCGGTGTTGCGGGATTATTTTGTTAAAATTCATTACGCCTGTGCCTCCGGGCGGCGTCTCGGCTTAAATCTCGCGGCAAGGCCACAAAGAACGCGAAGAAGAGTGAACAGGATAAAAGGCAGGACACACGAAAGCACCACAGCCGCCACGGCCCCCGCAAGTTGGGCCTGGAATTGCCACGGCCAGTCTGGCAGGAAGCCGGGGCCAGGCCAGTAGCCGGATATGCCCTGGTCGGGGACGCCCAGGTATCCCTCAACGCCGACGCCGTTCCAGCCGATGCCCCAGCGGCCGCTGGCGAAAAGGCCGACAGCGAGCAGCCCCCAAAGCCCAGGCAAAACAAAAGTGCCAGTGGCAGCGAACTCGTCATCCCATCTCAGCAGGTGCGTGCTGACATACAGAACGAAGGGGAGAAGCAGCCCCGCTGTAGCACCAATCAGCAAAGCCGCCCAGGTGGGCACAAAGGCGGCGGAGGCGCTTGCCGCCACAAGTCCCGCAATCAGCCCACGGGCCGTCATCAAGGCATCTGGCTTGCCAGCCACAAACCAGGTGTAGAGCAAGGGCGGAATGACCCCTCCGGCAGCCGCAAAAAGAAGGTTCCCGATGACAGTGGCCGGGTGTATATCCTCCGCCGCCGCCAATGGGTTGGAGAGAGACATCGCCAGCCAACCGGCCAGCGTCAGGAAAGCCCCCAGGATCATCAACAATGGAAAGTGCAACGGAGGCAGGCGCACTGGTTCCCCAGGAACTGTCGACGGCCTCTTCAGGCGAAAGGCCCATATCACGGCGAGAGCCAATCCCCCGCCCAGTACGAATATTGAGGTGGCCCCGGCGAAAT
>CAYPON010000202.1:0-6666 GCA_964412315.1 uncultured Anaerolineae bacterium
AGGTGGGCGGGCGGGAGGCGTTGCCCGACCTGCGGGCCTTGCTGAAGGATCAGGAGTGGGACGTGCGGCGGGCGGCGGTGGAGGCGCTGGCGCAGGTGGCCGGGCGGGAGGCGATCCCCGACCTGCGCGCCGCGCTGAAGGATGAGGATAGGGACGTGCGGTGGGCGGCGGCGCACGCGCTGGCCAAGTTGGGGGCGGAGGATGACCTGGACTGGCTGGCGGAGTGGGTGACCCGCAATCCGCTATCCGAGATCGGCGACGTGGCAAATGGCGTCCTGATCCGCCTGGATCGCAAGCTGTACTGCCCCTGGCCCAGCGCAGCTTTTGAGAAATGAGACGAGGAGTGACACAGTAGATCACAAAAGTTGTCAACGAATGATGAACGAATAAACGAATGAAAAACGCAAGGCGTGAACGCGCTGTGTTGTGCGAACGCGATTCGTTTATTCGTTTCCTATTCGTTGACAAGCTGCTGCACTTCACTTCAACATGAGCACATTTTCACGCTTTGTGGTGCTTGGAAAAGCATGAGCATCTACTATGACAGGCTGACGTTGCTCTTACTGTGGGAGGTGATGATTATGTCTAGAGACTATGTCAGATTCATAACGGTCTGTCTGGTGGCAGCCTTGCTGCTATTGGCAAGTGTGGGCACCGCTCGCGCTGCCCCGCCGATTCCCCCCTCAGCGCTCTGGTACCAGGTGCGGTGGGGCGACAACCTGACGCGCATCGCCGCCCGCTATGGTACCACGGCCTGGCTCATCGCCGAGGTCAATGGGCTGGCTGATCCTGACTTCATTTACGTCGGCCAATGGCTGCGTATCCCGATCACGGCCCCACCGCCTCCCCGCGTGCACATCGTCCGCTGGGGGGAGACGCTCTCCGGCATCGCCCGGCTCTACGGCACGAGCATCTGGGCCATCGCGCGGCTCAACGGCATCTATAACCTCAACCGAATCTACGTGGGGCAGCGGCTGCTAATCCCGGACCCTTGACGTTCAACAGAGTTGTCCATCGTCCGTCCGGTTTACCACCGCTGATGAAAATATCACCGCGGAGACGCAGAGGACGCGGAGAACTCTTCATGTGATATCCTCTCTGCGCTCTCCGCGTCTCTGCGGTGCGCTTATCAGATGGAGCAGACATAATGGGTTTCTTGCGCGGCTCGCGCCGCAAAAAGGTCATGGTCATCAGCATTGATGGCACCCCTTTCACCTTCCTGCAGCGCATGATGGGCGAAGGGTATATGCCCAACCTGAGCCAACTGACCAGGGAGGGCGATCTCAAAGAGATCCGCTCCGCATACCCGACGGTCTCCTCGGTCGCCTGGTCCTGCTTCATGACCGGGCAGAACCCGGCCAGGCACGGCATCTTTGGCTTTGTGGATCGGCAGCCGGGATCCATGAAAACGTACATCCCCACCTCGCGCCACATGCAGAGCGTGACCCTCTGGGAAATCCTCAGCGACGCAGGGCGGCGCGTCATCGTCATGAACGTGCCGGTCACCTATCCGCCGCGCCAGGTGAACGGCGTCCTCGTCGGCGATTTCCTGGCCCCCAGCCTGGATAAAGCGGCCTATCCCCCAGAGGTGAGCCAAAAGCTCAAAGAGTTGGGCTATATCATTGACATTGACCCCTGGGAGGCGCGCCAGGACAAGGCCCAGTTGCTGCAAGACGTCGGCGTGGCGCTGGCCGCACGCGAACGCGCGCTCTTTTATCTGATGGGACAAGGCCCCTGGGATTACGCCCATTGCCATATCATGGAGACCGACCGGCTGCACCATTTCCTCTGGGAGGAGATGGAGGAGGGCGATCCCCGCTACGCGCCTGGCTTTCTTGACTTCTACCGCCAATTGGACAGTTTCCTGGGACGGGTGCGGCAGCGGCTGGACCGCCAGACGACGCTCATCATCATGTCCGACCATGGCTTCTGCCGCTTGCGCAAGGAAGTTTATGTCAACAACTGGCTGGCGACGCAGGGCTGGCTCAAGTTCGCTGCGCAGCCGCCCCAGTCGCTAGAGGATATGCACCACGATTCGCGCGCCTACTGCCTCGATCCCGGCCGCATTTTCATCAACCTGCGCGGGCGGGAGCCTGCTGGAAGCGTAGCGCCCGGTGAAGAGTACGAGCAGCTTCGTGCCGAGATCATCGCTGCTGCCCTGCAACTGGCCGATCCCGCTAGCGGGGAGCGCATGATTGCCCGTGCCATGCGCAAGGAGGAAATCTATAGCGGCCCCCTGCTGGATCAGGCCGCCGACATCATCCTGCACCCCTACGACGGCTACGACCTGAAAGGCGCGCTCGGCAAGGCGCAATTGACCTTCAAGGGGCCGGAGTTGGTCGGCATGCACACCTACGAGAACGCCGCTTTATATATCAGCGGGCAAGAAATTGTGGGAAAGCGGCCCTGGGTGGCGGATGTGATGCCCACCATCCTGCGCCTGATGGATGTCCCGCTTCCCGCCAATCTGGACGGCCGTGTGCTGGTCAGATGAAAGCGCGCATCCTTCGCCTGGCTTCCTGGCTCGCCGAGCGGGAACTCCTCTGGCTTCTCCTGGCCTCGCCCGCGCTCCTTTTTCCCACGGCCTTCCGTCCAGGCACGCTTCTGGCGCTGGCGAGCATCCCCCTGCTCTGGCTTTGCCGTTGGCTAGGGCGGGGACGGCTCACGGTGCGCTCGCTGCTAGACATCCCCATCCTGGGCATCATGATGGTCTTGCCGGTCAGCCTCATCGTCTCCGTGGATGCCGCCCTGAGCCTGCCCAAATTCACCGGCCTGATCCTGGGCATCGCACTCTACTACGCCCTGCTGAACAGCCCCGACGTCCGCCCGGTCTACCGGCTCATGCCGCTGCTAAGTCTGGCTGTCGTCGTGCTGGGGCTGGTGGGCATAGACTGGCACGATTTCAAAATCCCGCTCCTTTCTCCACTCTATCGCCACCTGCCGCGCCTGATCCAAGGCGTCCCGCGCACCATGCAGGGCGGCTTTCATCCCAACGAGGTGGGTGGGACGCTGGCCATGCTCATCCCGCTTCTCCTCGCCCCCCTCCTTGCGCGGGATTCTAGCTGCCACCTTCCCGAAAGCTCAGAGCTTTCAGGAAGGTGGCACACGGGTTCGTCCCTACGTTCGCTCTCGCTGGGGCTGGCCCTGCTGGCGGCGACGTTCACCTTGATCCTGACGCAATCGCGCACCGCCATCGTCGCGACGTTAGCCGCGCTGCTCTTTATGGGAGCCTTGCACAGCCGCGTCGTACTCTATGCCGCAGCAGCAGCGGTCGCCGGCTTGATCCTCGCTCTCTGGAGATGGGGGACCGCGCCGCTCCTGGAAGCCGCGCTCAAGCTCCCCGGCTCCTACACCTGGCAGGGCCGCCCGGAGATTTGGCGCAATGCCTGGCAGGTGCTCTGCGATTATCCCCTCACCGGCATCGGGCTGAACACCTTCGCCCCGGTTTCGCGCGCCCGCTACACCTACCTCCTGGCCCCTCCCGATTGGGATTTCGTGCACGCGCACAATATCTTGTTGCAGGTGGGCGTTGATCTGGGACTCATCGGCCTGGCCTGCTTTCTCGCTTTCCTGGTCGTCTTTTTCCTCGTCGGGCTGCGCACCTATTCCACGGCCCAGGATCGCACGACGCGGTGGCTCATCTCTGGACTGATGGCGAGCATGGCCGCCTACCTCGCCTTCGGCAGCATAGACGCCATCACCCTGGGAGCCAAGCCCGCGCTGCTTGTCTGGATGTCCGCGGGGCTTCTGGTGCGGTTGGCTCGCGAGGAAAGGCGAAAAGTCCCGACGGTAAACCATCACGCTGAACCCTTAAGCCGACCGAGGCCGGCTAAGGACAGTGGCGTTTCAGCCCGCTTCACCGGGCTTGAGTTTTCAGGCCGACCATCTGATGGTCGGATGGGCCTTGTCGCATGGAGCGCGGTAGCCTTCATAACCTTGATCGCTATCGCCATCTGGCATAACCTCCTCGCCAGCATCGCCCTCAGCAATTTAGGTCAGCTAGCGATCAACAGGGCGCACCGTGTAGGGACGCAACATGCTGCGTCCCTACCTGCCCAACGCGCCGCATCCCTGTTGGAACAGGCCATCCGCCTGGAGCCGCGCAATCGCTCGGCACAGCGCGCCCTGGCTGAGGTTTACATCCGGCTGGGCCGCGAGACAGAGGCACTGGCGTTGTGGCGAGAGGCGGGCGTCAGCGGCAGGGACCTCGCCGAACGGGGAGAAGCCCTTCGCCGCTCGGGCAGCCCGCCGGAGGCGCAACGCTGGGTCGAGTGGGCATTGGCTCTGCAGCCGGAATTGGGCGATGCCTGGTACTACCTGGGGCTGATCTTTCGGGAGGGGAGGCAATACAGGAAAGCAGCCCAGGCGTTGGAGAAGGCGCTGGCAGTGGACAACCTGGCCGGAGTCAGCCCTCTGGATGTGGAGCGCACCCTGGGCCTCGTCTTGGTATACCAGGGCCAGGCGGGAGAAGCCAGCTCGCATTTCCAGCGCGTTTTAAGTGCAGCGCCGGATGACGTGCGCACCCGCTTCAACCTGGCGCAGGCGCTTTCGCAGGTCGGCGATCACGCGGCGGCGCACAGCGAGTTCATGGAAGCCATCGCATGGCTGGAGAGGGTGCGCCGCCAGTTGGGTGAAGCTTTTTACCAGGCGATGCGTTTCGAGTTGGCTCGCGCGCTGACGACCAATGCCAACCGGCGAGGGGATCTGGCGGCAGCGCAACGTTGGGCGAAAGAAGCGAAGGAGATATCGCCCGATGATGCCTATCCCTATGCCGACCTGGCGGAATTGTACATCGCAAAGGGAATGTACCAGGAAGCCATCGCCGAATGCGAGAGCTTTCTGCAAAGGCGTAGCGATGCTTCTGCTATTTACTATCTTCTGGGGCAGGCGCAGGCCGCCGCGGGCGACTATCCAGGGGCCATCCAAGCCTATGAGAATGCCCTTCGTCTCAGACCCGGCCTGGCGGCCTACCATTATGTCCTGGCTAGAGCGTTGGAGGCGAAGGGTGAGTTGGAGCGCGCTGCGCAGGAACTTGCCAGGGCCAAGGCGTTAGGCCCCGATATCCGTTATCGCGTCACAGGCCACGACCGCTTGCTGTCCGACTAGGCAGGAGGCAAGATGTAGGATGCCTCTCGTTTCTTGCCTCTTGCGTGGGGCCGGTTGCTTTGGGAAGGGAACTGGTGTATCATATACTTTGCCGGTGTTGGCGCGTATCAGGAAGAGGTTTGTCCTTTAGCCATCGAAACCAAGGAGAGCTTCATGAGGACTGACACGCGAGTAGAAAGGCTGGCCAGAGCCCTGACTGCTCAGGTTGGCGCAGATGTGACAAGCAAGGTTATAGAAGGCTGTGAGGAGATCGTCGCGACCGCCAGCCCAGCCAAGAAGGCCAAATGGGCCAAAGCTGCAATGGGCAGGCTCGATGCCCAGGTTCCCGAAAACATACGGATGCAGGTGATGGAGCAGTGCGGACGCGCCTGTATCGGCCGGAGCACCATCGAGAGAGCCAAGACAGCGCGAAGGAGCACCAAGGGCCTGGACGAGTTCCTGGACAGGCTGAACCGGGAACATATCGGTGGGGGCAAGCTGAAACGAGATGGCGACATCGTTTACGCCCGCTACGATCGCTGCTACTGCGGATTGGTAAGCGCGACGAAAGAGCCGATTTCGCCCACCTATTGCCACTGCTCCAGAGGATGGGTCCTCGAGCTGTTTGAGCAGGTCTTCGGGAAGTCAGTGCAGGTAGACCTGCTGCAATCCATCGTACAGGGCGCGCCTTTCTGCCAATTCGCCATTCACCTGCCCCCTGACGTTGGATAAGCGTGTGCCCTTGAAAGCTGAGAGCTGACAGCTTGCCTTTAGCTTTTCGGGTGCGCCACGCGCCAGGGTGCGGAATCGGGCATAAAGAGAGGCGCGCCGAACTTGTCCACGCCGAATTTGCCGATCTTTTCCTGGGTGAGAAGCGAGATCAGCCAGTCTATGAAGGCTTGGGCCAAATCAGCCTTGATGTGCGGGCCTTTGGCCGGGTTGACGGCGATCACACCGTAGGGGTTAAAGAGCAGCGGGTCCCCCTCCACCAGGATTTCAAGCTTGAGGCCCTCCTGTGTGCGGGCCAGATAGGTGGCGCGGTCGCTCAGGGTGTAAGCCTGCTTCTCGTTGGCCATAGTCAGCACCGCGCCCATTCCCTGCCCTGCCGAGATGTACCACTCCCCTGCCGGCTGGATATTCGCCGCTTTCCAGGCCTCTTTTTCCTTAGTGTGCGTGCCCGAATTGTCGCCGCGAGAAATGAAGGGCGCTTTGGCCTGAGCGATCTTTTGGAAGGCCTCCGCTGCCTTGCCACCCTTGATTTTCGCGGGATTCGATTCCGGCCCGACAATTATGAAATCATTGTACATCACATCCTCGCGGCGCACGCCATGACCCGCGGCCATGAAGGCGTCCTCCTGGGCACGGGCGTGCACCAGCAGCACATCGGCGTTGCCGTCCTCCCCCAGCTTGAGCGCCTGGCCGGTGCCGACGGCGACGACATCCACCCTGGCGTTGTATTGCTTCTCAAAGTCGGGCAGGATCGCTTGCAGCAGCCCCGAATCTTGGGTGCTGGTGGTGGTGGCCAGGATGAGCCGCTGCGGCTCTTTCGGTTTGGGCGTGTCGGTCGGTGGAGCAGGAACG
>CAYPON010000203.1:0-6648 GCA_964412315.1 uncultured Anaerolineae bacterium
GTGCACCTCACCACCGGCAACCGGCAAGATTTCCTAAATGTAGTTGTGCCAAATGACAGGTAGTGTTCTACAATAGGGTGAGAAGAATCACCTGGAAAGGAGACCTGCCAGATGAAACGACAAGCGGAACTCGAGCAGATTCATCGTCTGTCTGTTGAGACCCTCGACCAGGTTCTCGTGGCTCGTGCCCACGAAGGGCTGGGGTGCTCAACCGGTCAGCGGGTATCCGCGACAGAAATTGACCAACCTCAGCAGACCGCTCTTGGTCAAGCAGACGCTCCAGCCAGATGTTGGTATCCACCAGGTACATCAATCACCTCGCCAAGCCAATGCCTGCCGCTGCAACTCAAGCGAGGTGTACTGCTCTCGATAATCGCGCAATGCCCCCGCCCAGTCCTGCCGCAACGTCCTCTTTTCACCGCGACTTCGCTTAGCAAGCAAGAACTCGATAAAGTCACGGACCTCGGCACGCATGTCGGGCGGCAATTCTTCCACGAGCTCTTGGAGTGGTTTTGTGACTCTGCTCATAACATCTCTCCTCATCTGAAACATCAGCCATCATAAATAATATACCACCAAATCGAGAATCGCGCACGATTGACACGAGGCGGTAGTGTATCCTTTAATGCGGGAATTTGGCACCAAGCCGCAAGTGCGCGTCATTTTCTGCGAAACTCAAGGACGGCCTAATGGCTGCGAGTTGAGCCACGCCGCCGAAGGTGTCGTCGGCTGTATATAGGGTTAGGCGGGCTTTTCTAACTCTCGTGGTCTTACTCCTGGTTCTGTTGATTGGAGGGCAGTGGATAGAGACATTTCAGGATCTCTACTTGTCTCAAAAATGTGATAATCCACAATTCTCCTCAATCTGTCTTCGATTATCGCCAACATGCCATCCTTCCAACACAACCACGCCATTTAGCGGGGAGGGAAAAGGCCGCCTACCTACAGATTGTACGACCATGGATTGAGAATAGGGACACCGGTATTCTTGAAGTCGTCCTCGTTGCGGGTCACCAAAGTGAAATGGCCATACAGCGCAAGCGCAGCGATCAGAGAATCTATCGCGGACATTGTCAGGCCAGCCGCTTCCAGGGCGCCGACCAACTGTCCCCACCGTAACATCACCCCCGTATCTATCGTGGCGATCCGCTCAGCGAAGCGCACGAGCAGTTGGTCGGTCAGCCACTCCTGAAGAACTGCCTTCCTCTGCGAATCCTCCAGCTTTGTAATGCCCTTTTGAATCTCACCAATGGTGATGACGCTCAGGTAGAGGCGCACCTCGTCCACGCTGTCAATCCATGCGATGACCTTCCGATTGGGCTGTCTTGCTACCAACTCCGAGATTACGCACGTATCGAGCAGGTAGTTCATAGCACAGGCTCCGAGCGGACTCCGCTGGTGTCACGATGTAGGTCCAGTGCCGCATCGGCCAGCGGCGATTCGCGGAAGAATGTGGACAGCTTTTGCTGCGTAACGGTCAGTTTGCGATACTCCGCATAGGAGAGCAAGATGACGACCTCAACCCCTCGTTTCGTAATGAGTTGCGGCCCGCTCTTGAGTGCCTCCTCAACGACCTTGCTGAACTTATTCTTAGCCTCCTGCAGTTGCCACACGCGTATCATCGGCGTTCTCCTATCTAGTCTGTCTAGATTATACACAGATAACGACAGATGTCAAACATGGTGCATACAGCCTGCGCTTGAGTCGCGCCGCCGAAGCGTTGTCGGCTGTATGCAGGGTTAGGCCGCGCACGACGAGTGCCTCTCGCGGTCCCATCTAACCCCCATCGCAAACCCCGAGGTATTCGTGAACTTCCACGAGATCGTACTCCGGAGATGCAAGGACGCAATGTCGGAGGATCGGCAGATGCCCCCCACCGATGATGAGCAATGTCCGTTCGTTTTGTGACTCTGTGATCCGTTGGAGGTTAGCGAAGATCCGAAGGTTCCGATTGTACCAGCCAGTAACCCAATCCACCCCCGGATATTCGCTGCCCACGCCCACTTTGAACCAATCCACCAAGTAGTGCCCATGTCCCTTGAGGATATTCTCTTCTGAGTTGGCTTGTAGGAGTATCTCCCGCAGGGTGAGTTGAGTCTTCAGTCTATCGCCGTGCTCATAAAGCTGCTTGAAACGCGGCGACCATTGCGACAAAAGGTGTTCTTGGCAGTGTTCTCGCGCGTAAACTTCGAGGTCGACCTGAGGCTCGTAATGACGGTCCCATGCGTTAACGCAGCACACTTTCTCATGCTCGAGGCGTTTGGCGAGACGAAACCCAAGCTGGTAGACCTCGTCACCAGGTAGTTGAAACTCCCCGTGAAGGTATGCGCCATAGCTTCGGTTGATCTCCACCTGTTGGTCTGGGGTACGCTCAACTGCAATCTTGGTTGGCTGAAACACGGCAAGTAGCTCCACCACCTCTGCAATCTCCCGTTGGCGCCTTTCAGAGAAGACGTCGAAGCCGGATTGGGGCTTATACCAGTCGAGGCCACGATCATGAAAATGAAACGTTCCGAGCAGCAGGATCTTGGCGCTTGGCTGACCGAGGAAGGGATCGCCATCAGTGGACACGGCATCAACTCCTTTCGCATGGTTCTGAAGCGATGGAGTATTATCCAACAAGTATTGCGTGGCAGTATACGTCAGCTTATTCCACAGGTCAAGTCCGGAGGAGCGGCAACTGGATCAGACTTTGGCGGCTAGGGCTGGCTGCTGAGAGCTATCAAATCTCTAGCCGCCTGCAATGCCTCGGCGAGGTGATCAAAGTAGCGGGGGCGGATTTCCAGGACGATGAACCCCCTATAATCGGGCAAGCGCCGCAGCGCGTCTCGCAGCGGGATCGCTCCCCAACCAGGCGGCATATGCAGATCACCCTGGCCCAGCGGCAACCGCTCCCCCTGATCGTCGGAAAAGCCATCCAGCTTGCCAAAGTTGTCGTGCATATGGATGTGCCGGACGTAGGGTGCGGCAAGGCTGACCGCCTCCAGGAAATCGAAACCGCAGGTGCGGGCGGCGATATAGGTATGGCCGAAATCCAATGTCATACCTACATTCGGATGGCCGACGGCGGCGATTTGCCGATTGATGTTCTCCATGAGCAGGCCAGCGTGGTACTCAGGCAAAGCGCGTAAGGGCAATCCGTGACGGGCCAGGGTGGCCACCTCCCAGAGGTGAGGATCGCGATTCTCTATAGCAATCGTCACGCCCAATTCTCTCGCCCGTTCGGCCAGCCGTTGCAGCGCCTCGACCTCCTTCTGTTCCCTCTGTTGGATGGTGGCTTGAGCCGGCAAGGGATGAAGCCCCCAGTGCGCCTCGTGCAAAGCGATGAGGCCACTGTGATAGACGAAAACAGGCGCCTCAACTTCCGCACAAAACTCCAGATACGCGCCGACGGCCTGCTCCTCGACCCCGTCGGGAGAAGAAAGCCCCAGATTAAGCTCGCAAGGGCCATGTACGGTGTACTTGAGTCGGAAACGCTGGGTGATCTCCTTGACGCACGTCACCCGCTCCCGATGCAGCCGCCCATTGATCACCGCATTGACCCCATAGCCGGAAATCTCGGCGCAATCGTAGCCAAGCGATTCCACCCTGGCTAGAGAGCTTTCCAGGATGTCCAGCCGTCCATCCAGATAACTGCTGTCAATGTTGATGCCGATCCCCTCAACTTGCATGAATTCCTCCACAAGATGGTGTAACCACCACGGAGGCTTTGGAGCACGAAAGCCACGAAGAACCACGAAAGCCACGAAATCCTTTCGTGATTTTCGTGCCCTTTCGCGGTTTTCGTGTTCCAGCACCTTCGCGGTGCTCTATCGTGTCCGACCTCGCCGCCAGATAGCAGCCAGCATGAGCGCGCCAACGAGGGCCGAGGTGACCCAGAAACCAAATGCCGCGCCCCAACCCCACTGATCCGCCAGGATGCCCGTGGTGATCCCTCCCAGGCCTGCTCCCACATAGGAGGCGAAATCCAAAAAGCCGGCCGCCGATGAAACCCGATCCTGCCCGCTTTGCGCCATCGGCAGAGCGGTCAACAGCAGCCCATTCGCGCCGTTGCTCATGGCCCCGATCAATCCCAGGGAAAGAGGGATGCCCACCATTCCCACATGGGACACAAAGGGGCGATAGACAGCGACAGCCAGGGCCAACCCCACCATCAACGCCGTGGCCACGGGGGCCTCCTCGGAACGAAAGAAGCGATGCGAAGCCCAACCAGATATCACGATCCCTGCGGCTCCCGCCAGCGGCAGCCAAATAGCATAGCCGGCAGCCTGGGTGATGTCAAAGCCCCCTGTCTCCATAAGGTAGGTGGGTATCCAAAGCGTCAGGCTCTCCTTCACCACCCCCAGGGCGACGCAGGCCAATGCCGCCAGTCCCAATTGCGGATGTCCAACAATGTACGCCCAGGCTCTGCGCAGCCCATTGCTCTGACCCTGCTCCGCTTGGGATGCCGCGTCGTTGTTTATGTCCACGGAGCGCAGGCCGACATCGCGCGGCCTGTTGCGAATCCTCGTCCACCAGTGCAACGCCGACAGGAGTAATAGCCCCGCTGGCAGCCAAAAGGCGGCCCGCCATCCGACCCTTGCCACCAGCCAGCCAGCGAGAAGCCAGGAGACGATGTGACCTAACGTATAGCAAGGCCCAAATAATGCTGTGACCCGTCCACGCTCCCGCGAGCCGAACCAATGCGATAAGGCCCGAATGATTGGCCCCCAGCCAGTGGACTGGACATAGCCGTTGAGGGCCCAGATCAGGATCATCAGGGGCAGGCGGTCGGAAAAGCCGAAGGCGAGATTGACCGCCGCCGAGGCCACCAGGCCAAAGGTGACAAAGGCCCTCGGGCTGTAGCGATCTCCCAGAAAGCCATTGACGAGCTGGCCGATAGCATAGAGCCAGAAGAACGCGCTGCCGATCAGCCCTGCCTCCGATTTGGCCCAGCCGAAGGCATCCTGCAAGGCGGGCAAGGCCACCGCCAGGTTGACGCGCCCCAGGTAGAGGCTAGCGTAAGTGATCCAGCAGGTGATGAAGATACGTCTCTGCCAGTTGTGTAGCGTCTGGCTGGCCGAAGCCTCGGCTATGGTGGTCATCTACCCTCCGACCAATGAGGCCAGCCGCCGTGCCTCGGCGAGCGCCTCAGGGAAGACATCAGCGTAGCGGGGACTCAACTCCATAAGGAAAACGGATGGCGGAATGCAGAGAGCGGAGAAAATCTGTTCATACGGTATGGAGCCCCATCCCGGCGGCATGTGCAGATCACCTATACCGAAGGGTACGCTGAAGATATAGGGCACGCCGGAAGGGAGGCCCACCGTTCGCCCGCAATTATCGTGGACGTGCAAGTGCACGATGTACGGGGCGGCCATGCGCACCGCCGACAGGTAATCAAAGCTGTGCTGCTGTGCGGTCAGGAAAGCATGGCCGAAGTCGAGAGTGATGCCAACCACCGGGTGAGCAATAGCACGCACCTGCGCCACCAACTCGGCGATGACGCCGCTGTAAGAATCTTGCCCCCCGTTTTCGACTCCGATCGTGACCCTGGCAGCTACGGCCAGTTCAACCATTTCCTGCAAGGCATCCCGCTCCACCGTCTTTAGCTCATCCAGGCCCAAAGCTGGCTTCTCGTGGTGGGCATCCACGCGCCCGGCATGATAGACGACTGTCTCCGCGCCAATCTCCTGCGCAAAGGCGATGCTGCTGCGGAAAACCTCCTTGTGCCATGCGAGATGCTCCACATCAAACAGGTTGAGCGGGTCGGGAGAATGTACAGTGTAGCGAAAGCCATAGCCTGCGAGGATTTCTCTCACCTCTCGCACGCGCCGCTCATTGAGCCGGCCAGCGATGATCCCATCCACTCCATGCACCGGTATCTCCACATAGTCGAAACCGCATTCCGCGTAGTAATCAAGATCACGTCGGAATATCCCCAAATCGCCGTTGATCCTCGGCGAATGGATGTCAATACCGACCCCTTTGATGCTCACGATGAATCCCCCCTTCTATGTAAGAGCAAGGCATTGCCAGAGCCATACTCGTAGGGAGGATGTCCCCCTATATGAGACATCTACGGCCAGGAAACGCTCATCGAGCAATGCCTTGCCTCTACAATCCGTCAATAATAACGGGCACCCTTCTGGACAGCCTATAGCGCCCATTCTGTTGGGTGCCCGCACATTATATGACCCCTGGCAACAAGGTCAAACCTTATGGCACGATCAGCACCTTGATCGCCTCCCCTGCCCGCAAGGCGGCAAAGCCTTTCTCTATCTCGGCCAAGGGGAATTTGTGCGTCAAGAAGATAGAGGGCTTGAGCACGCCGCTTTCCAGCATCTTGATCGTCACAGGGAAAGTGTTGATGCCGATAAAGGAGCCATAAACAGTGAGTTCCTTGCGCGTGATGTCGTATTGGCTGACGGCAGGGCGCGCTTGTTGGTTCATACCGAAGAGCACGACCCTCCCTCCTACGCCAGCGACCTCGACAGCCTGCGCGAAGAGGCTGCCCACAGCATCAATGACCACGTCCGCTCCCCCGCCAGTGCGCTCGCGGATATAGGCCACCGGGTCTTTCTCCCTGGCATTGACGACCTCGAAGCCAGCCTTGCCCGCCAACCGCAGGCGATAAGGAGCGATGTCGGAGAGGATGATCTTGCCTGC